>CACWVN010000022.1 GCA_902764285.1 uncultured Eubacteriales bacterium | reverse complement strand
GGCCCAGCGCTGTGCCGTAATATCCCAAGGCACGGTCCGCAAGAAACAGCAGCACTGCTCCGACCAAAATATAGATGAACAGCATCTCTCCCGCCTCCTATCTGGTATTCCGCTTTAAGCGGATTCTCGGGTAAAAATAATAAAATCCACGGGAAAATGATAGGCGTCCCCGATCCGCATCACCACGTCCCAGTCGGGCACGGTCTTGCCGGATTCATAGTTCTGCAGCGTGGCCACGCTGACGCCCAGCGCGTCCGCGGCCTGCTTTTGCGAAAGGTCGGCGTTCACGCGCGCCGCCTTCAGCGTGATCTTCGGATATTCCATAACCTCACCTCCAATACTATTATAGTCCGCTTTAAGCGGAATGTCAAGCCTAAAGCGTATTTTTTTATACTTTCTATTGACTTTATTCCGCTTTACGCTTATAATGAATATATAATAAGAAGGGAGTCCTAAAAGATGGGTGAAAATCAAAGAATTGTATTTGTTAATAATTTGCAAAGGTATATGAAAATGCGCGGCGTGGACCAGGCCGACATCGTGAACGCGCTGGCCGTTTCGGCCTCCACCGTGTCCGACTGGGCCACCGGCAAAAAGTACCCCCGGGTCGATTCCATGCAGCGCCTGGCCGACTTCCTCGGCGTGCTGCTGTCCGATCTCACCAGCGAAACGGCCGCCCCTTCCGTGCTGCTCAATCCCCAGGAGGAGGAACTGGTCGCCATCTACCGCGACCTAAACACCGAAGGCCAGGACATCCTCATGGGCACCGCCCGCGGCCTGGCTGCCAACCCCGACATGAAAAAGGGCTCCGCGTCGAAAGACGCGACGGCCTGATCGTGCTGGTCCGCCAGGAATAGACATGTTTGGAGGTGTTCGCATGTTCTTCCAGATCCATCACAATATCGAATTGCGTTCGCCCCTGGCGCGCGCTCTCCGAGGACTGTTCGACGTTCCCGCCTCGCCCGATTCACTTCGTGATGATGCCAGCGTTTCCGCTGCTCTTTTCGTCATGGCCTGCGCTGGATATTCCGGGCCGTCCCATCTGTCCTTTGCGATTCGCAGCGCATTCCCCGATCCTGACGCCGCTATGGCTTTCGCCAAGGCGCACGGATTCATCGAAGCGCCCACTGTTCCCGAAATCCTGGATTTGCGCACTGTGGCGGAGTTAAAGGGGCTTGCCGCCTCGCTCGACATCGCCATCACAAATGGTTCAAAGCCCCGGCTGATTCGCGCGATTATTGACGGCGGCAACGTCGATGCCCTGGCTGCCTGGTGCGCGCCTTTTAGCTATGTCAAACCTTCGTCCCTCGGCTGCAGTGCCATTCGCGCCGTGTATGATGATCGCGTGACCATGGAGGCTTCCGTCGCGTGCGCTTTCAGCCGCGGCGACGCCGACGCCGCAGCTGCCGCCCTAGCCAAATACCGGGGCAGATGGCCTAGCTTGTCTGTTTCTGCGTCGGACAATGTCCTACAGTTCGCCGGGTATGGTGCAGAGCATCCCGTCGGCCTAGCCCGTGCGTTTCTCTGTCCGGTCGGCGCATCAACGCCCTTTTGCCTGGAGCAATTCGCAGAATACTATAGCAAGCACCCCGACACGCCTGACCACGGGTTCAGCGCTTTGCGCCCGCCCTTCGACCTGGCCGATCGTCTCCCCGATTCCTTGCGGCTTGACATACAAGAGGCATCCCATGCCCGGGATGCCGAAGAGACGCTGAATCGACTACAATCCTACGGCATACATCGCTGCCAGTGGATCGCGCACGTTTCTGCATGCGACCGCTGTAAAGCCTATGATGATCGCATATTCGACATCAAAGATGCGCGCAGCCTGCCGGTACATGCATGCTGCGGAGCGTGGGCCGCAGCGGAAATGTAGTCTCGCAACTTTCGCAACCCTTGATAGGTGGTGATCCGCATGTCCAACGTCAACCCCTCCGGCCTCTACTGCGCCTATCTGCGCAAGAGCCGCCGCGACGGCCGGATATGCCTGATGCGATTATTGATGCGATTATGAACAATCTGTAAATATCTCGCAAATCGGTTGACTTCCAGGATCCAGAAACCATATAATATGAGTGACAGAGCTGCCCACGCCTCTGCTTGCATGCGTACCACGGGGGCCAGATCAAGGTCACTCGCAAGAGTGGCCTTATCTTTTTACATCGGAGGGCATTATGGGTAAGACATTAAAACCAGCGCGAACTTTCGAGGAACAAGCTGCTATTTTAGAATCCAGAAACATGTTGATCGATAACCATGATCTTGCCATAAAATATCTGTCCAGAATAAATTACTATCGATTTTCCGGGTATTCCTATCTGTTCCAGAATGGCCGCGATCGCTATAAGAAAAACACGCATTTTGAAGCCATAATCAAAATAATGGAATTTGATCGCAAGATGCGCCATGTTCTGCTTTCTGGACTTGAAACTGCCGAAATCTATGCTCGCACCCAGATTGCCTATTGGTTCTCCATCGTTCACGATAATGATGGCGGCGCTTATTATGACCCATCGCATTTTGTTAACCAGGAATATCATGCTGATTTTCTCAAAAACCTGAAAACCCAAATTGATAATAACCACGATAAACCTTTTGTGCTCCACCATGTTCAACAATACGACGGGAAAATGCCTCTTTGGGCTGCCGTCGAGTTGATCTCGTTTTCAAAACTATCGCAGCTTTACAGCAATATGAAACTTGACGATCAGAAGGTCATCGCCGGAAAGATGAGCATGGACGAACGATTCCTGCGCAACTGGCTCCACTGTTTTTCGGTGCTGCGAAACACTTGCGCTCATTATGGACGGCTCTATTCTGCTGTCTATTCTCCTCCTGCATCATTAGGTCCTAAAACCTTACGGTTGCACTCCGAGATCATGCAGAATACGCTTTTTGCCTATATCATCGCACTGCTTCGATTCCTTCCTGATGATGAGGATCGTGAATCGCTGCGGAATATGGTTTCCGACACCATTCACGAATATGAAGGCTTTATCGACCTGTGGTCTATTGGGTTTCCGGAAAACTGGGAAACGCTACTGTTTGACCCTGCTATTACTCTATTAACATAAAATCCCTCGCCCGGCTCCTACCCCGGACGAGGGAGACGCAATACGCCAGCACTACCCGGGCATTGCTACGCACATTATAGCATAGATAGCCCCTTGAAAGCAAGGTGAACCGCATGTCATCCATCAAACCCGACGGGCTTTACTGCGCCTATCTGCGCAAATCGCGCCGGGATGAAGAAATGGAGGCCCTCGGCCAGGGCGAAACGCTGGCCCGCCATGAAAAACAGCTGGCCGGCCTGGCCGCGCGGCTGGGCATCGCCATCGGCCACACCTACAGGGAAATCGTGTCCGGCGACACCATCGCCGAGCGCCCCCAGGTGCGCCAGCTGCTCAGCGACGTGGGCGCCGGGCTGTGGGACGGCGTGCTGGTGGTGGACGTGGACCGCCTCGGCCGCGGCGACAGCATCGACCAGGGCGTCATCATGCAGACGTTCATGTACGCGGGCGTCCTGCTGATCACGCCCGACAAGATCTATGATCCCGCCAACGACAGCGACGGCGAATTTTTCGAAATGAAGCTGTTCTTTGCCCGGCGCGAATACAAGGCCATCACAAAGCGCATGCAGCGCGGCCGGCTGGCCTCGGCCATGGACGGCTGCTACATGGGTTCCCGCCCGGTGTACGGCTATGAGCGCGTGAAGCTGGAGGGCCGCAAAGGCTGGAGCCTGCGGGTCGTGCCGGAGAAGGCGGAGATCGTGCGCAGCGTGTTCGCATGGTACGCGGACGGCATCGACGGGCAGGAAGTCGGCGCGGCCGTCATCGCCGATCGGCTGAACCAGATGGGCCTGCGCACCGACCTCGGCCACCGCTTCGAGCCATCCTATATCCGCAAAATGCTGCAAAACCCGGTTTACATCGGCAAGGTCCAATGGAATCAGCGCGTCACAAAATACCGCATCCAGGACGGCCAGCGCGTGAAATCCCGCCCGAAGTATGAAAACCCGGTCCTGGCGGACGGATTTCATGAAGGCATCGTCGATCCGGCGCTGTTCGCCCGCGTTCAGTCGATGTTCGCCGGCCACGCAAAGCGCCCGAAGAACCTGATGCTGCAGCAGGTAAATCCCTTCGCCGGGCTGATGGTGTGCAGCTGCTGCGGGCGGCATATGCAGCGCAAGCCCGATCCGCTGCGCGGCGGGGATTTCCTCTATTGCCCCACGCAGCACTGCCCCACCTGCTCCACCTACATCAGCGTGGTGGAGGACGCGGTGCTGTCCGTGCTGGCGCGCTGGGCCGTGGAATTCGACGGCGCGCAGGCGCCTGCGGATTCGCCATCTGCGCCGGAAATCGCCGCCGCCCGGGCCGCCGCCGCGCAGCTGAGCGAACAACGGGCCACGCTGGAAACGCAGATGAAGCGACTCTATGACCTGCTGGAGCAGGGCGTCTATTCCGTCGACGTGTTCCGCGATCGCCGCGACGATCTGACCGCGCGGATCGGCGCCATCGACGAAAATCTGGCGGCACTTTCCCGGGCTCCGCGCCCGGATCCGCGGGTCGCTTTGGTGCCACAGATCCGGACGGTGCTGGCCGCCTATGCCGGCGCAGCCGATGCCGCCGAAAAGAACCGCCTACTGCGCTCGGTGATCGATCATATCGTCTACGCAAAGACACAGCGCTGCTACCGCAACAGCGCCCCCGCGGACCATTTGTCCCTCCAGATATTCCCCCGCCTCCCCGACGACCACGATCATTTTTGTACAGATTAGGGATAGCATGGCGGGTGTAATGAATTTTTCTCTCTGCCCCTGTTCCCCCAGTCCTCCTGCGCGTTCGAGGAAGTGCCCGAGGCGGGCAGCGGCACCGTTGCCGGCGCGACCGGCGGCTGCTATGCCTGCGGCCCGGCGACGCCCGTGCGGCCCGCGCGGATGAGCCAGTGCTCCAACTGCGGCACCACGTGCGCCGGCGGCAGCACGCTGTGCCCCCGCTGCGGCAGCACGATGACGAACCTGTCCTGACAAAAAAAGGCCCATGCCTCAAAAGGCATGGGCCCAATCCTTATCCCGTCAAAAACGACCGTCCTTCTTTCTCATCACCCACACGTACCGGCCGGTGTCCTCGCGGCTGCCGTGGTAATCGCCGAAGATGTCCGTCACTTCCCAGCCGCACAACTCGGCCAGGTAAAGCATCTCCTGCCGGTAGGTCTGGCGCATCTTCAGCGGCCGGATGCGCTCGGCGACCACCTGCCCGTCCGCGCCCAGGGTTTCAAATTTCCAGTTCCCGGACATGATCTGCGTGGCCGGATCGTAGGTGATGGCGTTGTAGATCCGCTCGCGGAAGCCGTCGACGTTGGTGTATTCCAGCCGGAAGGTGTAATCGTCGGGGCGGGTGCGCATCTGCTGGGCCTGGATGGGCGGGAACGGCGCGAAGGTGTTCAGCGTCAGCACGCCGTCGTCCGTCAGGCATTCCCGGATGTTCAGCAGCGCCTTTCGCTGGTCTTCGGGCGTCAGCAGGTGCATGAAGCCGCTGCGGGCGATGATCGCCAGCGAATACTTCCGGTCGCTGCGAAAATCCGTCATGTTCGCGGGGAAGATGCGCGGGCTCAGACCCATGGCCGCGGCCTTGCGCCGGGCCACATCGCACATGGCTTCCGAAAGATCGGTGCCCTCCGCGTCCAGCCCGGCCCGCGCCAGGTACAGCATCACGGCGCCGGTGCCGCAGGCGATGTCGACGGTGCCCGCGCCGCCGTGCTTTTTCGCCAGCTCCAGATAGAATTCCCGGAAGCCCTCGTAGTTGTCGCGCTCGGCGTACATCACGTCCAGATAGGCGTCGTAGTTCTCCGCCACGTCCCGGTAATCGTGCAGATCCATGAAAGCCCTCCCCGGATCAGGTCAACTCGCTCTTGCCGGTGTACAGCTCGTAATACCTGCCCTTCATGGCCAGCAGGTCGTCGTGGTCGCCGCGCTCGATGATCTCGCCGTTCTCCAGCACCATGATAGCGTTGGCGTTGCGCACGGTGGACAGCCGGTGGGCGATGACGAAGGTGGTGCGGTCGCGCATCAGCCGGTCCATGCCCTTTTCGATGTGGCGCTCGGTGCGGGTATCGACGGAGGACGTGGCCTCGTCCAGCACCAGGATCGGCGCCTTCGACAGCGCCGCCCGGGCGATATTGAGCAGCTGCCGCTGGCCCTGGGACAGGTTCGCGCCGTCGCCCTCGATGACGGTGTTGTAGCCGTCGGACAGCCGGCGGATGAAGCTGTCGGCGCTGGCGGTCTTGGCCGCGGCGACGACCTCCTCGTCGGTGGCGTCCAGCCGGCCGTAGCGGATGTTTTCCATGATCGTGCCGGTGAACAGATGGGTGTCCTGCAGCACCATGGCGATGTTCCGGCGCAGGAAATCCCGGGGCAGCTGCTTCACGTCGATGCCGTCGATGGTGATCTTCCCCGAATCGATGTCGTAGAAGCGGTTCAGCAGGTTGGTGATCGTGGTCTTGCCCGCGCCGGTGGAGCCCACGAAGGCGATCTTCTGGCCCGGCTTGGCGTACAGCGAAATGTGCTTCAGCACCGTCTTGCCCGGCACGTAGCCGAAGGAGACGTCGTCCAGAATCACGTGGCCCTCCAGCTTCTCCGGCCGTTGCACGTCGGGCGCGTCGGCGGTCTCCGGATCGCGGTCCATCAGGCTGAATACGCGCTCCGCGCCGGCCAGCGCCGAGAAGATCGTGGCCACCTGCTGGGAGATCTCGTTGATGGGCCGGGAGAACTGGCGGGAATAGTTGACGAAGATGGCCAGGCCGCCCACGTCGAACCGGCCCAGCGCGCACAGCACGCCGCCGATGCCCGCCGTCAGCGCGTAGCTGATCTGGCTGGTGTTGCCCATGATGGGGCCCATGATGCCGCCGAAGAAGGCCGCCTTCATCTGCTTGCCGCGCAGGTCGTCGTTCAGCAGGCCGAATTCCTCCTCGCACTCGGATTCGTGGTTGAACACCTTCACCACCTTCTGGCCGGTGACGGTCTCTTCGATGTAGCCGTTGGCCGCGCCCAGCGCCGCCTGCTGCGCGGAGTAATACCGGCGGCTCTTGCCGATGATAAACCGGCTGCCCAGTATGAACAGCGGGATGAACACCAGCGTGATCAGCGTCAGCCAGATGTTGGTGTAGATCATCATCGCCAGCGTGCCCACCAGGTTGACGATGCCGGAGACCATGCTCATCAGCGACTGGTCCAGCATCATGCCGATGTTGTCCACGTCGTTGGTGAAGCGGCTCATCAGTTCGCCGGTGGACTGGTTGTCGTGGAAGCTCAGCGGCAGGCGCTCGATCTTCGTGAACAGGTCGTCGCGGATCTTCTGGATGGCGCTGCGGGACACGCCGATCATCAGCCGGCTCTGCAGCCAGCTGCCCACGACGCCGGTCAGGTAGATCGCCGCCAGCACGCCCAGCATCATCGCCAGGTAGGACACGCGCTCGCCGGCGGACACGGAGGCGTCCGCGATGCGGTTGATCACCGGCCGCAGCACGTAGCCGCCCGCCAGGCTGGCCACGGTGGTCAGCAGCATGCACAGCAGCACCAGCGCCAGCCGCTTTTTGAACGCGCCGACATAGGAAAAGATGCGGCCGAGGGTGGCGCGGCTGTGCTTCGGCTTGCCTTTAAAGTTATTGGTGGCGGCCATCGGCCCGCGGTGGGACGCGGCGACCGCGCGGTTGTACTGCTTTTGCAGCGTTTCGAGCCTGCGCGCCATGCCTACGCCACCTCCTTGCCGCTCACCTGGGAATGGTAGATCTCCTGGTAAGCCTCGTTGGAGGCCAGCAGCTCCTCGTGGGTGCCGACGCCGGTGATGGCGCCCTCGTCCATCACGATGATCTTGTCCGCCTCCTGCACCGAAGTGATGCGCTGGGCGATGATGATCTTCGTGGAATCCTTCAATTCGGTGCGGAACGATTCGCGGATGGACGCCTCGGTGGCGGTGTCCACGGCGCTGGTGCTGTCGTCCAGGATCAGGATCTTCGGGTGCTTCAGCAGCGCCCGGGCGATGCACAGCCGCTGCTTCTGGCCGCCGGAAACGTTCACGCCGCCCTGCTCCAGCATCGAATCATACCCGCCGTCGAAGCTGCGGATGAAGCCGTCGGCCTGGGCGCTGCTGGCGGCCTCGGCCATCTGCGCCCCGGTGGCGTTCTCGTCGCCCCAGCGCAGGTTATCGGCGATGGTGCCGGAGAACAGCACGTTCTTCTGCAGCACCATGCCCACGCCCTCGCGCAGGTGGTACAGGCTGTAATCCCGCACGTCGATGCCGTCCACCAGCACCTGGCCCTCGTCCACGTCGTACAGCCGCGGGATCATCGATACCAGCGTGGTCTTGCCGCAGCCGGTGGAGCCGATGATGCCCACGGTCTCGCCCGCGCCGATCTTCAGGCTGACGCTGTCCAGCACCCGGTTCTCGCTGTTTTTATAATATCGGAAGGAGACGTTCCTGAACTCGATCTCGCCGCGGGTGACCCGGGCGTCCTTATGGGCGGCGGCATCGTCGTTCAGGTCGACGGGCTGCTCCATGACCTCCTTCACGCGGCGGGCGGAGGCCAGCGCGCGGGAGGAGTTCATGAACAGCATCGACAGCATCATCAGCGACATCAGGATCTGCGTGATGTAGGTCAGGAACGCGGAAAAATCGCCCACGGGCATCTTGCCGGCGATCACCTGGTTGCCGCCGAACCACACCACCGCCATGGACGTGAAGTTCATCAGCAGCATCATGACGGGCATCATGAAGATCACCACGCTCAGCGCCCGCAGCGCCGCTTCCTTCAGATCGCCGTTGGCCTTCTGGAACTTCTCTTCCTCGAAGTCCTCGCGCACGAAGGATTTCACCAGCCGGATGTTGGTCAGGCTCTCCTGGATGCTGGAATTCAGCTTGTCGATCTTCTCCTGCATCTTCGTGAACCGGGGAAAGCCGGTGCGGATGATCAAAAACTGCACCAGCAGCAGCACCGGGATCGTGACCGCCAGCACCCGCGCCAGCTCCGGGTTCATGGTGATGGCCATGATCAGCGCGCCGATCAGCATGCCGGGCGCGCGCAGGAACATGCGCAGCAGCATGTTCACGAAGTTCTGCAGCTGGGTGACGTCGTTGGTCAGCCGCGTGACCAGCGACCCGGTGGAATACTGGTCGATGTTGGCGAAGGAGAACGTCTGCACCTTGGCGTACAGGTCCTGCCGCAGGTCGCTGGCGAAGTTCACCGACGCCTTCGCGCCGAACCACGCGCCGCCCACGCCGCCGCCCATCATCAGCAAGGCGGTCAGGATCATCAGCAGGCACGTGACCACGATGTAGCCCACGTCGTGCGTCTCCACGCCCACGTTCAAAATCTGGGAATACAGCCGGGGCATCAGTATCTCGCCCACGACCTCCACGATCATGCACAGCGGGCCCAGCACGAAATACTTCCAGTAGGGCTTGACGTATTTGGACCACTTCATCTTCATTCTTTCTCACCCCCGTGCGTTTCGTCCGCCTGCTCCATCGCGGCCAGGTTGCCCTGGATGCGCCGCAGCACGCCGGTGACCGCCGCCAGCTCGTCGCCGGAGACGCCCTCGAACATCTCCGCGCCGATCCGCCGGAACAGCGCCAGCGAATCGTCCACCAGCGCCTGCCCCTTGGGCAGTATGCTGATCTCGTTGCGGCGGGCGTCCGCGCCGCCGATCTTTTCCACCAGCCCCTCGGCGCTCAGGTGCTTCAGCGTGCGGGCCACGCAGGCCGGGCTGACGTCCAGCGCTTCCGCGATCTCCTTCTGGGAAGCGCTCTTCCCCAGCCGGGCCACCTTCATCAGCATCCGGTGCTGGCTGTGGTGCACGCCCAGGCCGTCGATGCGGCGCTCCACGATCCGGTGGTGCAGCCGCATGGTGTGGATCAGCACGTCGATGGCGTCCCGGATCTGCGCGGACCGTCCGTCCGTCTCCATGGAGGTCCCTCCTTCGTTAACATGTTTACGATTAACACGTTAACCATTATAGCACCGCGGCCCGCGGCGGTCAAGCCGCCGGGGCCGGCAGATTGGGTTAAGATTTGCGGGCGATTCTGCCCGGGCGCCCCGCCGCATAGGATAGGCCGAAAGGTCGTGATCGAAATGGACGAAACCCTCGCGCCGGCGCCGCTGCCGCCGGGATTCAGCTTCACCGCCGCCGAACCCGCTCCCCCGCCGACCAAGCTGATCTGCCTGACCACCGCCTACGGCGACACGCTGTCGGGCATCGCGGCGCTGTTCGGCACCACGGCGGCGGAGATCGCGCGCATCAACGGCATCGCCGACCCGGACCGGATCTTCCCCGGCCGGCGGCTGTTCCTGCGCGTGCCCGCGTCGGTGCCGCTCGCCGCCTGCGAAACCTACGCCGTGAAGCCGGGCGACACGCTGCCGGGCATCGCCGAAAGGCTGGGCATCCAGCTGGAAACGCTGGTAAACGCCAATCCGCAGCTGATCCGGGCGGGGCAGGTGCTGAAGCTGAACGGGGCCGCCTCGCAGTGAGGCGGCCCCGCCGTATCTTGGATTGCGTTACAGTTCCCGCAGCGCGCCGTTTTCCACGCGCCAGGCCCGGCCCGGTTCGGCGCCGGCCAGGTCGTCTTCGTCGGTGCAGGTGATGAAGGTCTGGATGCCCGCCAGGCGGCCCACCAGCTGCCTGCGGCGGCCGGGGTCCAGCTCGCTCATCACGTCGTCCAGCATCAGCATCGGCCATTCGCCGATCTCGTCGCGCATGACCTCCAGCTCCGACAGCCGCATGGCCAGCGCGGCGGTGCGCTGCTGGCCCTGGGAGCCGAAGGCGCGCACGTCGCGGCCCTCCACCAGGATCTGCACGTCGTCGCGGTGCGGGCCCGCGGAGGTGACGCCCCGGCGGACGTCGTCCTCCCGGGCGGCGAACAGCGCGTCCAGTATCGACCGCGCGTCGTCGCCCATGGACACGCAGGGCAGGTATCGGATCTCCAGCGCCTCGCGCCCGTCGGAGATGTCCCGGTGGGTCTCGGCGGCGGTCTTCGAAAGCTGCGCCACGTACGCCCGGCGGTGGGCCATCAGTTCCGCGCCGGCGGCGGCCAGCTGCTCGTCCCAGGCGTCCAGCGTGGCCAGCATCGACGGCGACGCCGCCGCGGCCCGCAGCGCCTCGCCCCGCTGCTTCAGCGCCCGGTTGTAGCGCTGCAGCGCGTAGTAATAGGCGGGCTTGATCTGGGACAGCGCCATGTCCACGAACCGGCGGCGCTCCGCCGGGCCGTCCTTCACGGTGCGCAGGTCCTCCGGGGAAAACAGCACGCCGGTGACGTGGCCCATCAGCTCGCCGGAGCGGGAAACCTCCTGCCCGGCGATCTTCAGCCGGCGCCGGCCCAGCGCGGGCAGCACGATCTCCACCCGGTGGCTGCCGTCGCGGCGACGGGCGTCCACCTCCACGCGGGCGAAATCCGCGCCCCAGCGGATCAGGTCGCGGTCCTGCCGCGTGCGGTGGGAGCGGCCGGTGCAGCACAGGTACAGCGCCTCCAGCACGTTGGTCTTGCCTTGGCCGTTGTCGCCCAAAAGCACGTTGACGCCTTCGCACGGCGCGATTTCACAGGCCTCGTAGCTGCGGAATCCGTTCAGTTGCGCACGGGTGATGATCATGGCTTGCTTCCTTTGCGGACGGCCGGGATGTCTCCGCGGCCCCCGCCAGTTCCTCAGGCGTTCTTCTTGCGGGCTTCCAGCTTCTTGCGCGCCTCGGTGCCCAGCACGCGCTTGCGCATGCGGATGGACTGGGGCGTGATCTCCACCAGCTCGTCGTCGTCGATGAACTCCATGGCCTCCTCCAGCGTGGGGATGCGCACGCCGGTGATCTTCAGCGCTTCCTCGGCGGCGGCGGAGTTGCGGCTGTTGGTCATGTGCTTCTTGCGGCAGACGTTCACGTCGATGTCGCCCGGGCGGCTGTTGCGGCCGATGATCATGCCGTTGTAGACCTTCACGCCCGGCTCGATGAACAATTCGCCGCGGTCCTGCACGTTGAACAGCGCGTAGGCCGTGGAGACGCCGTCCTCCCAGGCCACCAGCGCGCCGCAGTTGCGGGTGGGGATATCGCCCTTGACGGGCTCGTAGTCCTCGAACACGGCGGACATGACGCCCTCGCCGCGGGTATCGGTCAAAAATTCGCTGCGGTAGCCGAACAGCCCGCGGGACGGCACCAGGAACTCCAGGCGCATGCGCTCTTCGCCGGTCATGCTGACCAGCGTGCCGCGGCGGCGGCCGATCTTGTCGATCACCGCGCCGGAGAACTCGGTGGGCACGTCGCACACCAGCCGCTCGAAGGGCTCGCAGCGCTCGCCGTCGATGTCCTTGTACAGCACCACCGGCTTGGTGACGGCGAACTCATAGCCCTGGCGGCGCATGGTCTCGATCAGGATCGACAGGTGCAGCTCGCCGCGGCCGTAGACGCGGAACGCGTCGGTGGAGTCGGTCTCCTCCACGCGCAGGCTGACGTCCGTCAGCGCCTCCTTCTCCAGCCGCGCGCGCAGGTGGCGCGAGGTGACGTAGGTGCCCTCGGTGCCGGCGAAGGGGCTGTCGTTGACGCAGAACGTCATGGAGATCGTCGGCTCGTCGATCTTCACGAAGGGCAGCGGCTGGGCCATGGCGGGGTTGCAGATGGTGTCGCCGATCAGCAGGTCCGGGAACCCTGACACCGCCACGATATCGCCCACCTCGGCGGTTTCGCAGTTCACGCGCTTCAGGCCGTCGAACTCGAACAGGCCCGCCAGCCGCGTCTGGGCCGAGACGAAGGCGCTGCCGTAGACGCAGCGGATGGCCATCTGCCCGGCCTCGATGCGGCCGCGCTCGATGCGGCCCACGCCGATGCGGCCCACGTAGTCGTTGTAATCGATGGTCGACACCAGCAGCTGCAGCTGCCCGTCCGGGTCGCCCTCGGGCGCGGGGATATGGTCCAGGATGCAGTCGAACAGCGGCCGCAGGTCCTTGCCGGGTTTGCGCCAGTCAGTGGTGGCGGTGCCGGTGCGACCGGAGGCGAAGATCACCGGGCTGTCCAGCTGGTCGTCGGACGCGCCCAGGTCGATCAGCAGCATCTGCGTCTCCTCCAGCACCTCGTCGCAGCGGGCGTCGGGGCGGTCGGTCTTGTTGACGACGATGATGACCTTCAGGTTCAGCTCCAGCGCCTTCTTCAGCACGAAGCGCGTTTGGGGCATCGGCCCTTCAAAGCTGTCCACCAGCAAAAGCACGCCGGAGACCATCTTCAACACGCGCTCCACCTCGCCGGAGAAATCGGCGTGGCCGGGCGTATCGACGATGTTGATCTTCACGCCGTTGTAGTGCACGGCGGTATTCTTGGACAGGATGGTGATGCCGCGCTCGCGCTCCAGGTCGTTGGAATCCATCACGCGGTCGGCCACCTGCTGGTTTTCGCGGAACACGCCGCCCTGCTTGAGCATCTCGTCCACCAGAGTGGTCTTGCCGTGGTCGACGTGGGCGATGATGGCGATGTTGCGCAGATCGTTGCGAGTGATTTTCAAGGGAATTACCTCTTTTCAGGTCAAGGGAATTTTCATGGAGCAGGGAACAGGGAGCAGAAACAGCCAGGGAACAAACAAAGGCGGGAGTTTCAGGCATTTCCTGCTCCCTTCTCCCTCTTCCCTGCTCCCTGGACATCCGATTTGTCCAACAAATCAGATGTCCATCTCGTCCGCGGTCATGCGGTCGGCGGTCTCGGCGAGGACGAGGCCCTCGTTGTTTTCGCCCGCCAGGCGGATGGACCATTCGTTTTCAAACATCAATACCGGCCGCCCGGCGCGGTCCTCGGCGATGGCGGTGGTGCTCGTCAGCCGCAGTTTCTCCAGCGGCTTCGGCGTCTGAACCACCCAGCGCACGAAGCGGAACGGCAGGTTCTCCCGCAGGATGTTCACGCCGTACTCGCTCTTGAGCCGGTACTCCAGCACGTCCATCTGCAGCACGCCCACGACGCCGGCGATCATCTCCTCGCGGCCGATGTTGGGCCGCTTGAAGGTCTGGATCGCGCCCTCCTGGGAAAGCTGGCTGACGCCCTTCAAAAACTGCTTGCGCTTCATGGAATCCTCGGGGCTGACGCGGCAGAAGAATTCCGGCGCGAACAGCGGGATGCCCGAGTATCTCACGGGGCTGCCGGTGCAGATGGTGTCGCCAAGGCGGAAGATGCCGGGGTCGAACAGGCCGATGATGTCGCCGGGATAGGCGGTCTCCACGGTCTCGTGCTCCTGGGCCATGAAGGTCTGGGGCTGGGCCAGCTTGATGCGGCTGTTCGTGGAAGAATGCCACACCGTCATGCCCTTTTCGAACACGCCCGAGCACACGCGCATGAACGCCAGCCGGTCGCGGTGGGCGGGGTTCATGTTGGCCTGGATCTTGAAGATGAAGCCGGTGAACTGCGCGTCCGCGGGGTCGATGGGCCCGACGCCTTCAGCCACGCGCGGCGTGGGCGACTTGGTGTAGCTGAGGAAGCGGTTCAGGAACGGCTCGACGCCGAAGTTGTTGGTGGCGGAACCGAAGAACATGGGCGTCAGCTGGCCGGACAGGATCTTGTCCATGTCGAACTCGTCGCCCGCCACGTCCAGCAGCTCGATGTCCTCGATCAGCTTGTCGTAGTAGCTCTGGCCGATCCTGGCCGGGCAGCCGGGGTCGTCGACGGAGATCGTCTCCACCTGCACCTGTCCCTGTCCGTGATCGCCGCCCGAATAGAGCTCGATCAGCCGGGTGTCGCGGTGGTACAGGCCCTTGAAATCGCCGTGGATGCCGATGGGCCAGTTCACCGGGCAGGAGCGGATGCCCAGCACCGATTCGATATCCTCCATCAGCTCGAACGGGTCGCGGCCGGTGCGGTCCATCTTGTTGATGAACGTGAATATCGGGATGCTGCGCAGCCGGCAGACCTTGAACAGCTTGATGGTCTGCTCCTCCACGCCCTTGGCGTTGTCGATCAGCATGACCGCGCTGTCCGCCGCCACCAGCGTACGGTAGGTGTCCTCGGAGAAATCCTGGTGGCCCGGGGTGTCGAGGATATTAATTCTATAACCGTTATAGTCGAACTGCATCGCGGAGGACGTGACCGAAACGCGGCCTTGCGGGCCTTCACGCTGCCCGCCTGGCGGATCGCGCCGCCGTACAGCAGCAGCTTCTCCGTCAGCGTGGTCTTGCCGGCGTCGGGATGGGATATGATGGCGAAGGTGCGCCTGCGCGCCACCTCGGCCGCGAGTTCGGGATGATCCATGATAATGCCTCCTGTGTCGTTGAAATCAAAAATGCGGGTTCAACGCGGGGCATTAAATGGGCATAAACATCAGCGACGCTCCTTTGCGCGTAAAATCACAACCTATATTGTATTATTTCCCCGGGGAACATGTCAATCACAAGGGAAGGCTGTTTGCGTTAATTATTCTTCGCCCAAATAACAGGGAGTACAGTGCTAACTTTATATTGTTGCATTTTATCCAGGTTTTTTTGTCCTCTGATGTTTATTCCGTATTCGGGCTGGCTTTTTAATCCTTCATATTCTTTTGATGTAAAAAGATGGTTGTCTGGTTTTTCCCAAACAGTTGAAGGAAATACATAGCAATCCGGCTGTTGACCGTCGCAAAACCTGATGAAACAAACAAGGTGATTATCGTCAAGTGTTATTTTATTCTTTTTTATGAAAACATAATTGTCATTTCTGATCGATTTCACCTGTACTTCGTAATAGTTGCCCACACCATCTTTTGCAATAAAATCAACACCATGATCATCAACTTCAGAAGTATAGACATCAAAGCCGTAAGATGTAAACTCCATTTTTGCATAGTATTCCCCGTATCTACCAATTTGCATTGATGACAGCTTGCTCCATTCTGTTCTTGGCATATCAGCGTCTCCTTTTCATAACGGTTCATCCGGTATAATACCAGTCACTATTCCTGTTCCCTGTTGCCTGTTCCCTTCTTAATTTGGGCGGGCGCCGCATCGGCGCCCCTACGGGAAGAGGGCGCATTCCCCTACTCCCTACTCCCTACTCCCTGATCCCCAAATACCTCCGGATCTCCGCCAGGTACCGCTCGCCCATGGCGCTCAAAATGGCGTTGCCGCGGACCACGTAGCCCACGTCCATGACGCTGTTGGGGTTGTTGGAATCGGCCTCGTAGGGCACGGCGATGTAATCGGAGCCGTTCAGCTCCTCGCAGATGATGCCGGAGCACAGCGTGTAGCCGTTCAGCCCGGTCATCAGGTTCAGGTTGGTGGCGCGGTCGGTGGTCTTGATGCTGCGGGGATACTCGTTGGTGGACAGGATCTCCTCGGCGAAATAGAAGGAGCTGTCGTCGCCCTGCTCGAAGGACAGGCAGGGATAGGGCGCCAGGTCCTCGAAGGAGATGGATTTCCGGCCGGCCAGCGGGTGGCCCTTCCACAGGTACACGTAGGCGTTGCAGTCGATCAGGTGGTGGAAGGCCAGGCCATTGGCGTTCAGCAGCTTCAGCATGGCCTTGCGGTTGAAGTCGCTCAGGTACAGTATGCCGATCTCGCTGTGCATGCGGGCCACGTCGGTGATGACGTTGATGGTCTTGGTTTCGCGGATGGCGAATTCGTACTTCGCCACGTCGTAGGCCTTCACCGTCTCCACGAACGCCTTCACGGCGAAGGAATAGTGCTGGCACGACACGCCGAACTTCTGTTTGCGCTCGCCGCCCTTGCCGTACTTTTCCATCAGGTTCAGGTACTGCCCGTACACCTGCCGCGCGTAGGGCAGGAAGTCCGCGCCCTCCGCCGTCAGCGTCACGCCCCGGCCCGTGCGGTGGAAGATCACGATGCCCAGCTCCTTCTCCAGCTCCTTGATGGCACTGGTCAGCGACGGCTGGGACACGTACAGCTTCTCCGCCGCGCGGTTGATGGAGCCGCTCTCCGATATGGCGATGATGTAGTTCAGCTGCTGCAGCGTCATGGCGATTCCCTCCGCAAGCTATAGTTTTGCGCTATAATATACCATGAAGATATGGTTTTGTCAACGAAGCGCCGCCGTCTTGGGCGGCATTTTGGCAAAAAGGCACGCATTATTCGTGCTGCCCGCCGTTCCGCGCGATTGCACCCGATTCTTTACTTGCAAAACCCGCGGCGCCGCGCTATAATGGTGCCAATCGAACAGCGTGCGTTTGAGGAAAAAGGCGGCCGTGATCCGCGTCCAGAGAGCCGGTGGCTGGTGGGAACCGGCGGCGGGGACGGCGCGCTTCCGCTTTCCGAGCATTCCGGCGAAACGCCGGAGGGGCGCGACCCTTACATCGCCGAAAGCGGCCCGCGCAGGCGGGCAAGCTGGGTGGCACCGCGGAATCTTCCGTCCCAGGCAGGGAACGGAGGATTGTTTTTTTCTCAGGCGCAAACAAAAAGGAGTGACGAATATGCTGGACATCAATCTGATCCGTACCAACCCCGATCTCGTGCGCGAGAACATCAAGAAGAAGTTCCAGGACGAAAAGCTGCCGCTGGTGGACGAGGTGCTGGATTTCGACCGGAAGAACCGCGAGGCCATCCAGCGCGCGGACTACCTGCGTTCCCAGCGCAACAAGATCTCCAAGCAGATCGGCATGCTGATGGGCCAGGGCAAAAAGGACGAGGCCGAGGCCGCCAAGGGCGAGGTGAAGGCCATGCAGGACGAGCTGGCCGCCATCGAGCAGAAGGAGACCGATTACGCCGAGGAGATCCGCAGGCGCATGCTGGTGATCCCGCAGATCATCGACGATTCCGTGCCCATCGGCAGGGACGATTCCCAGAACGTGGAAAACGAGCGCTTCGGCGAGCCCGTGGTGCCCGAATGGGAGATCCCCTACCACGTGGACATCATGGAGCGGCTGAACGGCATCGACCTGGATTCCGCCCGCCGCACGTCCGGCAACGGCTTCTATTACCTGAAGGGCGACATCGCCAGGCTGCACAGCGCCATTCTGTCCTACGCCCGGGATTTCATGATCGACCGCGGGTTCACCTACTACGTGCCGCCGTTCATGATCCACGGCGACGTGGTGACCGGCGTGATGAGCTTCGCCGAGATGGAGAACATGATGTACAAGATCGAGGGCGAGGACCTGTACCTGATCGGTACCAGCGAGCACAGCATGATCGGCAAGTTCATCGACCAGATGCTGTCCGAGGACGAGCTGCCCCAGACGCTGACGAGCTATTCTCCCTGCTTCCGCAAGGAAGTGGGCGCCCACGGCATCGAGGAGCGCGGCGTCTACCGCATCCACCAGTTCGAAAAGCAGGAGATGGTGGTAGTCTGCAAGCCGGAGGACAGCATGATGTGGTACAACCGGCTGTGGCAGAACACCGTGGATTTCTTCCGCACGCTGGATATCCCGGTGCGCACGCTGGAATGCTGCTCCGGCGACCTGGCGGACCTGAAGGTGAAATCCTGCGACGTGGAGGCGTGGAGCCCCCGCCAGCAGAAGTACTTCGAGGTCGGCTCCTGTTCCAACCTGGGCGACGCCCAGGCCCGGCGGCTGAAGATCCGCGTGAAGGGCGCCGACGGCAAGAAGTACCTGCCGCACACGCTGAACAACACCGTGGTGGCCCCGCCGCGCATGCTGATCGCCTTCCTGGAGAACAACCTGCAGCCCGACGGCAGTATCCGCATCCCCGAGGCGCTGCGCATGTACATGGGCGGCAAGAGCGAGATCCGATAACAGATAACGGCGCGGGCGTTTCCCGCGCCGCCTTTTGGCATTTGACGACATCGAAAGGAGTTTTCCCATGCGCTATTACGTGAACTGCAACGCCTTCCGGGACGGCGACGGCAGCCCGGCCCGGCCCTTTCGACGCATCGACGACGCCGCCCGCGTCGCCGTCGCCGGGGACGAGATCGTCGTCGCGCAGGGCGTGTACCGCGAAAAGGTGACGCCCCGCCACGCCGGCCGCGCGGACGCGCCCATCGTGTACCGCTCCGAGGAGCCGCTGGGCGCGGTGATCACCGGCGCGGAGCCGCTCTCCGGCTGGGAGAAATTCAAGGGCGACACATGGGTCCGCCGGGTGGACAACGGCCTGTTCGGCGATTACAACCCCTTCGCCACCCGGGTGTGCGGCGACTGGTACTTCGCGCCCGCGATCCGGCATACCGGCGCGGTGTTCCTGGACGACAAAATGATGTACGAGGCCGATTCGCTGGACGACTGTCTGGCCGGCGCGGCGGACCCCTGCGCGTGGAACGCGGAGGAATCCACGTGGAAGTGGTATTCCGAGCAGGACGGGAACGAGACCGTGCTGTACGCCAATTTCCACGGCCTGGACCCCAACGCCCGGAAGGTGGAGATCACCGCCCGGCGCAACTGCTTCATGCCGGAGGAGAACGGCGTGGACTACATCACCGTCTCCGGCTTCGACATCAACAAGGCGGCCACCACCTGGGCGCCGCCCGCCGCCTACCAGGACGGCATGATCGGCCCGCACTGGGCGAAGGGATGGATCATTGAGGACTGCGAGATCTGGGGCAGCCGCTGCTGCGGCATCTCGCTGGGCAAGTACCGCGACCCGGAAAACGACATGTACTTCTACACGAAGCACGTGAAGAGCCCCACCCAGATGGAGCGCGACGCCGTGTGCCGCGGCCAGTACCACGGCTGGCTGAAGGAAAACGTCGGCCACCACACCGTGCGCCGCTGCCACATCCACCACTGCGAGCAGACCGGCATCGTGGGCCGCATGGGCGCGGTGTTCTCCACCATCGAGGACTGCCACATCCACCACGTGTGCACGTCCCAGCAGCTGGGCGGCGCGGAGACCGCCGGCATCAAGCTGCACGCCGCCATCGACGTGACGATCCGCCGCAACCACATCCACGACTGCATCATGGGCGTGTGGCTGGACTGGGAGGCCCAGGGCGCGCGCGTCAGCCAGAACCTGATGTACAACAACCAGCGGCCCGAGGGCCTCGCCCAGGCCCGGGGCGCGATGTTCAACTGCGACGTGTTCATCGAAGTGGGCCACGGCCCCACGCTGATCGACGACAACGTGCTGCTGTCCGCCTCGTCCGTCATCATGCCCAGCGAGGGCATCGCCTGCGTGCACAACCTGATGTGCGGCGGCTTCGGGCTGATCAATTCCGGCGTGGACAGCGTCGTGAACGGCCAGCGCGAGCCGCGCTACACGCCCTACCACATCCGCCACCGCACGGAGGTCGCGGGCTTCATGACGATCCTGCACGGCGACGACCGCATCTACAACAACATCTTCGTGCAGCGCCGGCCCGTCGCCGACGCGACCAAGACGCCCCAGGACTGCGATTACCCGGTCGTGGGCACCGCGCCGTTCGACATCTTCCCCAGCTATGAGGAATGGATATCCAATTTCATGATGGACCGCGAGCCGGACATGGGCGCGCTGGCGCAGTACCACTTCGGCCACCTGCCCGCGTGGGTGGAGGGCAACGCCTATTTCAACGGCGCGACCGTCAGCAAGCACGAAAAAGGCGGCTTTGTGGACCCGGACGCGGAGATCACCGTGGAGCTGGACGCGCGCGATGGCCGGCCCGCGCTGAAGACCAACCTGTACGAATACCTGCGGGACTTCCGCTGCGGGATCGTCACCACCGAGACGCTGGGCCGCGCCTTCGAGCCGGATCAGCCCTTCGAGAACCCCGACGGCACGCCGATCACCTTTGACCGGGATTACTTCGGCGGCCACCGCGGCGCGGAGGCGCTGCCCGGGCCGTTCGCCGACGCCGACGCCGCGGCGAAGGCGCTGTGGTAACGGCGGAGGTCTCCATGAAAAAAATACTGGTCGACATCGCGCAGCTGACCCCGGCCCACCGCGCGGCGATCTCCGAAGCCGCCGCGCGGCGGGGCTTCGCCGCGGTGTTCTGTGAAAGCCGGGAACAGGCGCTGGCCGAGGCCGCCGACGCCGAGATCATCTTCGGGCCCGACGTCGCCCTGCCCGGGGCCGCGCCGCGGCTGAAATGGCTGTGCGTGCCCAGCGCGGGCGCGGAAGCCTACCTGTCCCCGGAGATCTACGCCAGCCCGGAGGCGGTGCTGACGAATTCCTCCGGCGCCTACGGCGTGACCATCGCCGAGCACATCGTGATGGCGGCGCTGGAACTGATGCGCCGGCAGCTGGATTACGACAAGATCGTCGCCGGGCGCGGCTGGCGGCGCGACCTGCCCATCCGCTCGCTGCGCGGCAGCCGGATCGCGCTGCTGGGCGCTGGCGACATCGGCCGCACCGCCGCCCGGCGGCTGCGCGGGTTCGAGCCGGCGTCGATCACCGGCGTGAACCGGTCGGGCAAAAACCCCGGCGAATTCGACCGGGTGCTGCCCGTTTCGCGGCTGGACGAGGCGCTGCCGGAGACCGACCTGCTGGTGATGTCGCTGCCGGGCACGCCCGAAACCGCGGGGATCATGGACGCGCGGCGGCTGGCGCTGCTGCCGGAGGACACGTATCTCGTGAACGTGGGCCGGGGCAGCGCCGTGGACGAGGCCGCGCTAGCCGCGATGCTCCGGGACGGCCGGCTGGCGGGCGCGGCGCTGGACGTGTTTGAAACCGAACCGCTGCCGCCGGACAGCCCGCTGTGGGACTGCCCGCGGCTGCTGATCACGCCCCACGTGGCCGGGAACATGACGCTGGGCTACACGGTCGACCGGATCGTGGAAATGTTCCTGGAGGACTTCGACAACTACTGCGACGGCCGGCCGCTCAGGCGGCGCGTGGACCGGAATAAGGGATATTGAGAACGACAGCATCCCCGCGCCGAATGGCGCGGGGATGCTTGCTGGGGCGGGCGCCGCATCGGCGCCCCTGCACGGACATCGTTCGATGCGGCGATGCGCGCAGGGATTCCGCGCGCTATCGCAGCTTTTTCGACAGGTACAGCACCAGCTCGTCGTCGTTTATACAGGGCGCGTAGGGCGCGCACGCCGCGTCCCGGTACCAGACGCCGCTGCCGTCGGGCACGTAGCCCCGCTTCACGTACATCCGCTGGGCGCTGCCATAGCCGCTGTGCAGGCCCACGCCCAGGTACACGGCATCCGCGTACCGCGCGGCAACGGCCTCGGCGGCGTCCATCAGCCGCGACCCGACACCCCGCCGCCGGAACTTTTCCAGTACGCCGAAATCGACGATCTCCGGCCAGCCCCGCCCGGCAAAGGCCCCGCCGTTGCCGCCGGGATACACGTTGACGTAGCCGGCGACCTCGCCGTCCAGCTCCGCCGCCAGGGCGATCGCCCGGCCCGCGTCCCGGTCCGCCAGCCGCTTCAGATACTTCTCCGGCGAGGCGTTCGCCCAGCCCTGGGCGACCTCCGCCGCCGCGATGGCGTCCGCGTCCGGGCGCCGCAGATCGCGCACGACGATGCCGCCGTCCCGCAAATAGACCATCGTTCGATCTCCTATCGGTTCTTTTCGATGAACTCCTCCAGCGTCAGGCCGGATTCCCGGATGCGCGTCGCGGCCTCCACGCCCACGTAGCGGTAGTGCCAGGGCTCGTAGCTGATGCCGGTGATATCGGACTTGTTGGCGGGATAGCGCTGGATGAACCCGTACTCGTGGGCGTGTGCCATCAGCCAGCCGTACTGCTCGGTCTCCTCGAAATTGCCGCTGCTGCTCTCGGCGGTCACGTCGAAGGACAGGCCGGTTTGATGCTCGCTGGCGCCGGGCTCCTGGGCCTCGCCGGGTTTGCTCTGCGCGTAGACCTCCTTCTGCCGCTCGTAGCTGCGGTAGCCGCTGGTGATGTAGAAGCCGTTCATGCCCTGCTCCTCCGCGGCGTGGAACATCTTCTCCGCGGCCTCGTAGGTCTCCCGGGTCAGGTAGATGTCGCTCTTGGCCAGCCGGAAGGAATGGCGCATCTGGTACAGGTTCACCAGCCCCTCGGGCACGTAGTCCGCCGGCAGCCGGTGCTCGGCGTTCACCAGCAGGATCTTGCCGTGGTAGCGCGTGGACCGCACGCCGCAATACCAGCCCAGCCCGAACACGCCGCCCAGCACCGCCAGCGCCACGATCAGCGCCAGCGGCCGGATGCCGCCGCGCCTGCGTTTCTTCTTCGCCATGGCTTTCCCCTCTTTGGTAGGATTCTGCGCTTATCATAAGCGCGCCGCGGCGCTTTGTCAAGGGCGGGGAACCATTTCCGGCGGCCTTTCGTCCAATCAACAGGAGGTGTTCGCATGCACATTGGGAAAATCCTGGCCGTCGCGCTGCTGGCCATGGCGCTGCTGGCGGCTTCCGCCGCGCCGGGAACCACCGCGGTTCGGGATAAGCAGGTGGTGCTGGAGGCCGATCCGGACGCGAAGGACGCGGAGGATTTCTTCCTTTATCCCTCCGCCGATTCCTACGGCGCGTGGGTGGTGTACGTCACCGGCTGGAACCCGGACTATGTGACGCGCGCCGGCGCGGCCTGGTACGTGAGCGCCGAGGGCGTGCTCCTGGGCCGTTCGAAGGCCATACTCAACTGGCATTTCTTCACCACGCAGCGTGAATACGATATCTTCGCCAGCCGCACCATGCCCGGCGGCGCGAGCCGGCTGAACGCCTGGATCGTCACGCCGGAGGACCGCGTGGTCGAGCTGGACACCGGCGGGCTGATCGACCTGGGCGCCGAGCACGGCGCGCTGTACGGGCTGGCGGGAAAGAACGACCTGGACTACTGCTTCCTGTGCGTGGACGGCGGGCAGCTCAAACAGATCGCCGCCGCGCCCATCGACGAGGCGGCGGTCTGCGGCTTCTACTGCGGCTGCGACCTCCTGGAGGAGCTGCGCGGCAGGGGCTACGAGGTCACCGGCTTCCTGTACCGCTTCTCCGACCCGCTGAAGGACAACGGCGCCGCCGACCTGCCCGCCGCGGGCGGGGTCATCACCGTGAACCTGCGGCGAAACGGGCAGGATTATCACGCCTACCTATACGAAGAGCCGCTGTACGGCGGGCTGTACGCCATACGGGGCTGGGAGGGCGAACTGGCGACCTTCAAGGGCCCGGGCACCGCCTCCCGGGACGTGGGGCTGGAGGTCATCCAGACGGAAATCGGGCAATAAACGAAGGGAACCGCCTCCGGGCGGTTCCCCTTTTTATACCTCCAGAATTCCCCCGCTGCCCAGCAGGCACAGCAGCCGCTGCTTCACCCGGAGGCCGGTGATGCGCTCCAGCGCCAGCGCGTACACGTGCAGCTGCTTTTCGTAATGGGCGCGCAGGGCGTCCGGGTCGTCGGTGCGGTCGGTCTTGTAATCCAGCAGCACCCATTCGCCGCCCTCGATGAAGCAGCAGTCGATGGTGCCCTGCACCAGGATCTCCCCGCCGCCGAACCGCCCGGCTTCCCCGGGCGTCAGCGCCTCCGAGACCCGCAGCATCACGTTGAACGGCCATTCCCGGCGCACCGTCTCCGCGCGCCGCAGCCGAAGCCCGGTCTCGCTCTCCAGGAACCGGGCCAGCATCCCGGGCTGTACGGCGTCCCGCTGGGCGTCCGACATCAGCCGCCGGTCCGCCGCGGCGTCCAGCTGACGGCCCACCGCGGCAATAAGCGCCGCGCCGAACAGCCCGTCCAGCGCCGAGAAGTCCAACAGCTGCATCGCCCGGTGATAGGCCGTGCCGCGCTCCGCGCCGGTCATGCGCCGCGCGTCTTCCATCATAAACTGCGGCCGCTCCAGCAGCGGCGGGATCTCGCCCGGGCCCTCCAATTCCCGCAGCAGCCCGGACGCCGTCAGCTTCAGCGGCGCGTCGCAGGCCAGCGGGTCGGGGTATTCCCAGGTCATCTGCCGCTCCAAGTCGGGGTTAGCGCTGGCCGCCGGATCGGCCATGATGCGCTCAAAGGCCGCCCGCGCGGGTTCCGTGCCCGCGTCCGCGGCGGGCCGCACCGACTCCGCCGGGATGACCTGCATGACGGAATGCAGCGGCAGGCCCTCGGCCTCGGCGGCGCAGCGGGCCGCCATGACCACGTCCAGGTGGCTGGACGCGGCGAACGGCGCGGCGGACAGCGCCTGCCAGCGCTTCATGGCGCGGTCCGCGTCGCGCACCGTGCCCACCAGCACCAGCTTTTCCCGGGCGCGGGTCAGCATCACGTAGAGGATGCGCAGCTCCTCGGCGGCGTCCTCGCGCCGCTGGCGGGCCATGATGGCCGCCTGGGGCAGCGTCACCCGGCGGGTGCGCAGTTCGGGGTCCACGTAGCTCATGCCCGCGCCCAGGTCGCGGTGTGTCACCAGCGGCGCGCTCTTCTTTTCCACCCGGTAGCGCTTCGCCAGCTGCGCGCCGAACACCACCTTGAACTCCAGCCCCTTGCTCTTGTGCACGGACATCATGCGCACCACGTCGTCGTTCTCGCCCAGCAGGTGCGCGGCGTCGCCGTCGCCCTTCTCGCGCAGGTGCTCCACGTACTGCAAAAAGCGGGTCAGCGACCCGGAATAATCGGCGTCGAAGCCGCCGGCGATGGAGACGAACCGGTCCAGGTTCGCCTGCCGCTGCGCGCCGCCGGGCAGCGCCCCGGCATAGGCGTAAAAGCCGCTCTCGTCCAGGATCAGGCGCACGAGCTCGCCCAGGGCCACGCTGCCGGATTTCAGCCGCCACAGCGACAGCTGCTCGAAGAACGCCCGCAGCCGCGCGGCGATCGCATCGCCTTCGGATTCGGCATAGGCCGCCGCGGCGTCCGCGTAGGCGCCTTCGCGGCAGGCGGCGCGCACCCGGGCCAGCTCCTCCGCCGAAAGCCCCACCGCCGCGGAATGCAGCATGCCGATCAGCTCCACGTCGCTGCGGCGGTTGGCCACCAGGCGCAGCATGGCCGTCAGCCAGCGGATCTCCATGGAATCGAAATAGCCCGCCTGTCCGTCGGCGTAGGCGGGGATGCCGTGGGCCAGCATCACCGGCATCATGGCGGCGAAGGGCGCGGCCTTGCTGCGCGTGAGTATGGCGAAATCCCGATACCGCAGCGAAGCATCCTCCGCCATCATGCGGCGGATGGTCCGGGCGATCCGCACGCCCTCGCGCTCCACGGCCTGCAGCTGGGCGACGTCCTCTTCTCCCTCGTCGTCCTCCGCCTCCGGGTCGGGCGCCGCGTCGGAATCGATCAGGTCGATGAAAACCGCCGGGCCCTCCGGCCCCGCCGGCTCCAGCCCGGGGTTCAGCCGCGCCATGTCGTCGTAGAGGATCTCCGAATCGCCGCCGGTCATGGCCCGCTGGAACACCAGGTTCACGAAATCCAGTATCTCTCCGTTCGAACGGAAGCTGCGCGTCAGCGGCAGCAGCAGGCCGCCCTCGCCGCGCCCGTAGGCGGCGTACTTCTCCAGGAACAGCCGCGGCTCGGCCAAGCGGAAGCGATAGATGGACTGCTTGACATCGCCCACCATGAACAGGTTATCCGCCCGGCTGAAGGCGCGCACCAGCGCCTCCTGGATGTCGGAGGTGTCCTGGTACTCGTCCACGAACACGTAATCAAAGCGGCCGCGCACGTCCCGCACCGCGTCGGGGTCCGACAGCGCCCGCAGCGTGCGGTGCTCCAGATCGGCGTACGTCAGCCCGGACTGCTCGGCCTTGCCCGCCTCGAACAGCGCCGCAGCCCGCTGCGCGATGTCCGCCAGCACCCGCAGCTGTTCCGACAGCGCCGCGGCGTCCTGCCGGGCCAGCGGCAGCGGCAGCTGCTTCAGCGCCACCGATTCCATCGCCCGCTTCGCGGCCTCCCGCAGGCGCTTCACCGTCTCCAGCGCTTCCTCGTCCGTGGCGGCGTTCTTCTTCCCGCCCGAGGCCCGGGCCGGGCTGTAATCCGCCAGCGCGCGGTACAATTCGTCGTAATCGGACAGGCGCCGCATGGCCTCCAGCGCCGCGACGTCCTTCAGGATGGCCGCTTCATAGTGGGGCGGGCAGCCGGGCAGCGACGCCGCCTGCTTCAACTGCACCAGCGCCGTGCCGATCGCCCGCCGGGCGTCCTCGGGATCGGGGCGGTCCTCCATGCGCAAAAACAGCTGCTCCGCCGCCGCGCGCACGCCGGAGGGCCCGCGGCCGTAATCCAGCGCCAGCAGCGCCTCGCCTCCGGCGGCGTAGGCCTCCTCCAGCGCGCCGTCCAGCGCTTCGTCCCGCAGGCGGGCCACCACCGCGTCGTCCAGTATGCGGAAGGCCGGGTCCACGCCCGCGGTCTCGAAATTCGCCCGCAGATAGTCGGCGCAGAAGGCGTGCAGCGTGCAGATAGCGGCGCGGTCCAGCTTCAACAGCTGCTCCCGGCAGCGCCCGTCGCCCGCCGCGGCCCGGGCGTTCAATTCCCGCGTCAGCTTGGCGCGCATGTCGGAGGCCGCCGCGCGGGTGAACGTGACCACCAGCATGCGGTCCACGTCCGCGCCGTCTTCGACGATCAGCCGCAGCACGCGCTCCACCAGCACGGTGGTCTTGCCCGAGCCCGCCGCGGCGCTGAGCAGGATGTTCCGCCCGCGCGCCTGGATGGCCCGCAGCTGTTCGTCCGTCCAACGGGGCATGGAAACACCTCCCGTACCTGATCAAAGCATGAAGCGGGAAACGGAGGGACGCCCCGTTTCCCGCTTCCCGTCTGCCGTCAAACCGCCGCGCGGATGAGGAAGAACGCCAGCACCACGACGCCCAGGGCGATGCGGTACCAGCCGAACGGCTTAAAGCTGTGCCGGCGCACGTAGTTCAGCAGCCTGCGGATCACCAGCAGCGACACCGCGCAGGCCGTGACCATGCCGGCGATCAGGATCGCCCATTCCCCGCCGGAGATCGGCGCGCCGTATTTCACCAGCTTCAGCAGGCTGGCGCCCAGCATCACCGGGATGGCCAGTATGAACGTGAACTGCACCGACGTGCGCCGGGAGACGCCCAGCAGCAGCGCGCCGACGATGGTGGCGCCGGAGCGGGACGTGCCCGGGAAGACAGCGGCGATCAGCTGGAACACGCCGATCAGCGCTGCGGTGCGGTAATCCAGCGCGTCCAGGCTGCGGATCTTCGATTTGCGGCCCCGGCGGTAGTTTTCCACCAGTATGAAGGCCACGCCGAACAGGATCAGCGCCACGGCCACGCACACGTAGTTGTGGAACAGCCGGTCGAACACGTCGTCGAACAGCACGCCCACCACGGCCGCGGGCACGCAGGCCACCACGACCTTCAGCCACAGCCGGATCTTATCCATCTTCACCCACGCAAGCGGGCCGTCCTTCGCCGCGGGGAAGCGGTTGTCCTTCTTCCCGAAGGGCCAGATCCTGTCCCAGAACACCCAGATCACCGCCACGATGGCGCCCAGCTGGATGACGACCTCGAACAGGCTGTAGAAGGCATCGGACACCTTCAGCGGCATGATCTCGTTCAGGATGATCATATGGCCGGTGCTGCTGATGGGCAGCCATTCGGCGATGCCCTCCACGATGCCGAACAGTACGGCCTTCAAGATTTCGATGATGTTCATGGCAAACTCCCCCTTGCACGATGGATCGTGCTGCTATTCTATTTCCGTCCTGCGGATTGATGCTTCAAAATCATACCGGCGCCATTTTTCGAACCGGGCCGCCAGCGCCGGGTCCGCGGCCATATCGCCGAAGGCGCGCCGGACCATGCCCCGCCGCCCCAGCAGCCGCACCGCCGGGTTCAGCGCCCGCAGCAGCGACAGCCGCCGCCCGTGGGCGCGGGCGATCTGCGCCGCCAGCTGCGCCGTGGAGACGATCTCGTCCTGCGGGAAGAACAGCCCGCCCTCGCCGGCGTCGATGATCCGGCGGATGTACTCGGCCAGGTTCTCCACGTACAGCACGCCGCGCCGGTTTTCAAACCGCGGGAACACCGGCGATTTCCGCGCCAGCGCCGCCAGCGCGTTGTAATTGCCCTTGCAGCCCCGGCCGAACACCATCGGCAGCCGCAGCGCGGCCGCGCGGAAGCCCTCATCCGCCAGCGCCCGCAGGCCCTCCTCCGCCTCCAGCTTGCTGCGGCCGTAGGCGTTCGCCGGCGCGGGCGGGGTATCGGGGCCGATCGTGAACCGCGCGCCCGCGGGCGGCGGATCGCCGTAGACGATGACGCTGCTGAGGAAGATGAACTGCCGCGCGCCGTCCGCCTTCGCCCGCCGGGCGACTTCCAGCGTCAGATCCCGGTTCACGCGCAGGTATTCCCCCTCCAGCGCCGGGTCGTTCTTCACGTGGGCGATGCCCGCCGCGTGCACCACGCAGTCCCATCCGGAAAAGCCCTTTTCGCGCCAGGCGCCGTCCCGCAGGCTGACGCAGCCGACGCGGTACCGGCCGGGGAATTCCTCCAGGCGCGAACGGACGGCCCCGGCGATGAATCCGCCGCCGCCGGTGATCAGCACGTTAATCACGGTCTTTGCCCTCCTGCGCGCCCTCGACCACGCCGTCGGCCCGGGCCACCTTCAACACCGTGCCCAGCACGCAGCGCGCGTCGAACAGGAAGCTCATCTTCCGCACGTATTCGCCGTCCAGCCGCGCCTTGACGGGGATGGGCAGCTCGTCCCGGCCGTTGATCTGCGCCCAGCCGGTCAGCCCCGGCCGCACATCGTTGGCGCCCACGGCGTCCCGGGCGGCGATCAGGTCGTCCTGGTTCCACAGCGCGGGCCGCGGCCCCACGACGGACATTTCGCCCTTCAGGATGTTGACCAGCTGGGGCAGCTCGTCCAGGCTGGAGGCGCGCAGCAGCCGGCCGACGGGCGTGATGTACGCCGCCGGGTCCTTCAAAAGGTGGGTGGGCGCGTCCTTGGGGGCGTCGACGCGCATGGTGCGGAATTTGTAGATCGTGAACAGCCGCTTGCCCCGGCCCACGCGCTTCTGGCAGAACAGCACCGGCCCGCGCGACGTCAGCGCCACCGCCGCGGATATGACCAGCAGCAGCGGCGAAAGCGCGATGATCGCCAGCAGCGACAGTGCGAAATCCAGTATCCTCTTGACGTGCGCGTACATCGATTATCCCCCGTACATACAAATCCATTTTCTATTATAACACATTCCCCCGGCGCTTTGGTTAATTATGAATTAGAATTTGTCCCGTTCCGCTCAACCTTCGCCCGCGAGGCTTGACAGCCGGCATGGGATGTTGTATAATAGCCCAGACCGAATAAGCCGGCACTGTGCGTTGAAGGCGCAGTGTTGTTTTATTCGGCTATATTGCGTCAACAGGACACATGACCCGGGAGGTTATCATCATGGCAGAAAGTCGCATTCTCACCTTTACAGATAAGAAGAAGCTGGAAGAGCAGCTGGAACAGCTGAACGAGGAAAAAAAGCGCGTCGCGGAGGAGATCCAGATCGCCCGCGGCTTCGGCGATCTCAGCGAGAACGCCGAATATGACGCCGCCAAGGCCAAGGAGGCCGAGGTCTACGGCAACATCGCCCGCATCGAGGCCGAGCTGCGCACCGCCACCTTTGTGGACGACAGCGTGGCCGATACCAGCACCGTCTCCCTGGGCACCGTGGTGCGCGTGCTGGACATGGAATACAATGAAGAGGACGAATACACGATGGTGGGCTTCACCGAGGCCGATCCCGCCAAGCTGTTCATCAGCAACGAATCGCCCATCGGCATCGCGCTGTGCGATACCGACGGCAAGGGCACCGGCGCCCGCGTGGGCCAGATCGTCGAGGCCAACACCCCCGGCGGCATCATCCGGCTGAAGGTGCTGTCCATCCGCAAGCGCTGATCCATCCCCCATCGAGAGGAGTACGAATAACATGGCCCAGATCTACCAGACTCCCGCCGGCTATACCGAGCAGGACGCGATCCGCCTGAACAAGCTGAACGCCCTCATCGAACAGGGCCGCAACCCCTACGAGATCACCACCTACGACCGCACCCACACCTCCGGCGCGATCATTTCCGATTACGACGCCCTGGAGGGACAGGCTGTGCGCATCGCGGGCCGCATGCTCTCCCGCCGCGTGATGGGCAAGGCCAGCTTCGCCCACCTGATGGATCCGGACGGCCAGATCCAGATCTACGTCCGCCGGGACGACGTGGGCGAGGACAGCTACCGCGATTTCAAGGATTTCGACATCGGCGATATCATCGGCGTGGCCGGCACGGTGTTCAAGACCAAGTCCGGCGAGATCTCCGTGCACGCCGCGGAGGTGAAGCTGCTGACCAAGAGCCTGCACCCGCTGCCGGAGAAGTTCCACGGTCTGACCGACACCGACACCCGCTACCGCCAGCGCTATGTCGACCTGATCGTCAACCCCGAGGTGAAGGATACCTTCGTCAAGCGCAGCCGGATCCTGCGCGAACTGCGCGCCTTCCTGGATGGCCGCGGCTATCTGGAGGTGGACACGCCCATCCTGACGCCGTTTGAGATCGGCGCCGCCGCCAAGCCCTTCTACACCCACCACAACACGCTGGACATGGACATGGTGCTGCGCATCGAGACGGAGCTTTACCTGAAGCGGCTGATCGTGGGCGGCCTGGACCGGGTGTACGAGGTGGGCCGCATCTTCCGCAACGAGGGCATGGACACCAAGCACAACCCCGAGTTCACCACCATCGAGCTCTACGAGGCCTACACCGATTTCCACGGCATGATGGATCTGGTGGAGGACATGATGAAAGCCGTGACGCAGAAGGTCTGTGGATCGCTGGTCATCCCCTACCAGGGCCACGAGATCGACATCGGCCACTGGGATCGGCTGACCATGGTGGAGGCCGTGAAGAAGTACAGCGGCGTGGACTTTGCCGACTGGAAGAGCGACGAGGACGCCATCGCCGCCGCCAAGGCCCACGGCGTGGAGCTGCCCGAGGTGCCCACCCGCGGCGCGATCCTGGCCGAGTTCTTCGACGCCTTTGTGGAAGAAAAGCTGATCCAGCCCACCTTCATCTACGATTACCCGGTGGAGATCAGCCCGCTGGCCAAGCGCAAGAGCGATGACCCGATGTTCACCGAGCGCTTCGAGTACTTCATCAACGCCACCGAGTTCGGCAACGCCTTCTCGGAGCTGAACGACCCGCTGGACCAGCGCGGCCGCTTCGAAAAGCAGGTGGCCCAGCGCAAGGCGCTGGATCCCGCCAGCCGCGCCCAGGTGGATTACGAGTACGGCATGCCGCCCACCGGCGGACTGGGCTTCGGCGTGGACCGGCTCGTGATGCTGCTGACCAATTCCGACAGCATCCGCGACGTGCTGCTGTTCCCGACGATGAAACCGCTGGAGTGATGTGGAGGCCGAAAAGCCCTGCGGTGTGGGGCTTTTCAGGCACAATGATACTGGCAGAGGCCGGTTACTACACCAGATTTACACCAATTTTCTTAAAAACCGTCGAAGATGGGTCCCTGAGTGAGTTGCGGTGTGGAAATGTGGTGTAGAATAGAGCAGAGTAAAGGCAACCATCTTACTCTGCTCTATTCTTATTGTTTATTCGATTGCTCATCTAACCGTTTTATAAATGCACTGAAAACTAGCCCTTCAATTTCTTTTTTCATATCCCTAAGATTCTTATATTTTGTTAGTTCGTTCAATTCTTTTTCTATTGTTTTAATATCTACTATAACACCAAAATGAATGTTGAGTTTATCAATAAGCTTATTTGCAGTATCAATAATATAGGATTGTTTCTCTTCTTGTGATAACTCGATAAAATAGTAAACCATATCAAACCTTGATTTTAGAGAGTCTGGAATTTGCCTTTGATATTGTTTTTGAGTCATGTTAGAAGTAAACACGATAATGTATCCATTTAAATCATGCTCTATTCCATGCCTATCTGTGAATTTACCATCTTCCAATAATTCATAGAAGAAATTATATACACCCATTGTGGCTTTTTCGAACTCGTCAATAAGTATAACTTTCGATCTAGATAAAGCTATTTTATTGATCAGTTCACCTCCCTCTTCGCTACCAACATATCCCAAAGGCGAACCGATAAGACTATTCAGAACACCTTCTGTTGAATAATTGCCAAAATTTATCTTAATTAATGACTCCTCCGGATAAATGATCTTGGAAACAATTTTAGCAAACTCGGTTTTTCCAATACCAGATTCCCCACAGATTAAGATCGAAAAGATACTCTGTTCTTTCATCACATTGAAGAAAGAGAATTTCAGTAGGCTTTCTCTGAAATCGGTCTTAAAAACACTATGTCCTTTTAGCAATGAACAGATTTTATCTCCTTGCTGCTGGACCTGTTGCACGAGAGTATTGATATCAACTTTGGTTGGCTCATCAAGAGCATCTTGATTTGCTACATCAATCATGCTCATTTCGCATAATTCCGAAAAAACAAAAGGAAATAGAACGATTGCATTTTCCGAAGTACTGCTATCTGCACAGTACTTTACACTTGTCGATTCACCAATCTTCTGAAAAAGGATTTCGAATTGAAAAACTAGATCACTTCGAAGCTTCATCGTTCGAAGTGCAGAAGAAATATCAATATACTCAATCTCGGATTTCATTAATCGCATAATGATATCGGAAAGATTGTATTTTAGGATTACACCCTCCCAATCGTCAATAAGACAGGCTAAGGATGTTATATGCTTATCATGAATGATGGAATTCACTATTTCCTGCGCGTCATAAATATACAAAGGTACTTGTTGAAAAGGTTTGAAATGATACTTGTCTTCTATCTGAGAGTCTTCAAACTTACAGAATTTCTTGTCGATATCCTCATTATCGAACAGATACGGATATTGATTATTAAAGGCATCAAACAAGTCCTGCATAAGGCAGAAATGAACTTCTTCTCCTTGATCAGCAAGAGCCATAATATACCGTTCAGTGAAAACTCGAAAGAAATTCCCGTCTTTAATCAAACTTGAAAGATCTACAACTATATTATCAATATCGTCCCCTTCCGCCATCAGCTTTTCAACGCTTTCATAATGATAAATGAATGAGGAAATGCTGCAAAAAGAGTATTCTTGCAAAGATCCTTGAAGTTCATGTAGTCTTTCAGGATGGTAAAGGTATAGCTTCTTACTCATTATTTGTCTCCTTGAAACGAATCTCCTGTATTATCGCGATCACGTCAATAAGATGGTATTCCTCTGTTAGCTTCTTATGCTTAAACTCGAAAGGAACTTGATTTACTATTGTATTCTTTTCACTTAGCCTCATTCCAATGCCAGGCGTCTCTATCTGCATTTCTTGGTTAATTGAGTCTGATATCAATTCGAGAAATCTCGAAGAAATGCTTTCTTGTTGTTTGAAGTCGATTTTGCCTCTATAAATTCCAATTAGACTGAGTTGTCCTAACTGTAAATCATTATGTTGGTATCCGTTTTCAAAGTTGCTTATGGATCTATATGGTAGTTGAATCAGACAAGGACTCTTGTCTCCATTCCCCATGGAATAAGTGAAAGAATAGTCAATCGTAAAATCATCCAGCATTTTCTCCATCATCTTGTTAAAGTTAATTTCGATACTATCGTTAGCTTGATTCCTTAGTTTGCTTTCTTGCAATATTTTAAGTATCATCACAGTATCATCTACATTGAGTTGCTTTAGTTTGATGTCTTTAAAGAGAATTAATTGACCTACGCCAAGATCTTGACTAATTCTTTTTCCTGCAACAGTTTCATAGATTTTTTTCAGCATTATTGATTTAGTGTTTTTGACATCGAAGCTTTCATATACTCTTTTCTTTGTGCTATCCTCGGATGCATATTCAACATTTGAGGCAAGATAGTCGCTTTTCCCAAGTCTTATAGCATTCTGATGTTTTATTATTGCTTCGGAAGTCTGCTCTTTTTCAACTGTTTTCATAATACGATTATCAATAAGCATCGCTATTTCATGGGCTTTAGATGTGTTGAGATAGAAAATATTAAACAATGGATTGTTATCCTTTGTTTCCTCAGATGGAATAGTATCTATCTCGCTTATTTTTTTAAAATATGTTATGCTTAATAGGAAATTGAGAATAATGAAAAAGGCCAACACTTCAATATGTTGAATAATAAATTGTTGCATAACTTCCACTTTTTGAAATAGGAAAAGGCAGATAGAAGCGAGAATCGCAACTATTTCAAGGGGAATTCGAGAGAGGCTTGTTCTTCTTGAAAAATGCTTTATACAATATAGCACAAGATAAATAATTATAGGGAAAACAATCCAACACTTTTCAAACCGAGTTTGAATAGTACTGATAGATACTATGGCTCCACAAATAAACAAAAGCATAGATAAAGAAAGTATATAATACATCTTCCGAATCCATGAATGAGAGTTTCCCATAACGTTTTCTCCCTCAGATGACCAGTAGTCAGCCTTAGCTCTCTCAAGTGTTATTTCATATATCTTGTATACATCGAAGCAATTTGTTCTTTCTACAATTGCTTATTACTTTCGTCTACTATCCGATAACCCCTGGATCAGATAACAACATATCCTTGAATACCTTGGTGTACTCTGTTCGGGTGTCCGCAATGATGTAAACGAAAATGCTCTCGCCTACCTTGCGGAAAATGGATACATTCCTCTTGTCGCTGATGACCATGCGGAAGCCCATGTTGTTCAGCCAAGGGTCGGGTGTCATAGAGCCGGAATCTGGGAACTGCTCCAAGCGTTCCAAGCTGTCAAGGATGCGATTAGCCACACTCAGAGCTACATCCTCACCGAAATCAGCCTGCACACGGTACTTGATCCGTGCCAGCCCTTCCCAGGCAGAGGGGAGGATTTCGACTCTCATTGCTTTCTCAACGCCTCCCGTGCCTCGGAAATGCTCATGGTTTTGGCGCCGCGAAGACGATCTTCCTCTGCTTGAAGGATGCGCGCTCGCAGGTTGAGCAGTTGCTCCCGCCGCTCAAACGCCACCATGTCCATGAAAACCCCGTCACCTTCGCCGTTCACAGTAATGTAGACCGGTTCCTGAGTCTCCTTCGCGATGGTGGATATGCTGCTGTAATTGTTCCGCAACGCAGAAGAGGGCTTGATAATCATAGGGATCTCCTTTCACATCACAGGCTAATCTGGCTTTTACTGATAGTATTCTATCACAAATAAGATATGATGTAAAGAGGATAATGATGAATAAGGGCTGTCCACGATGGAACAGCCCAAAAGAGAATACTATAATGATACATTATCGGAACCTCAGTTATCTGATGACCATGGGCCTGAGGCTTCGGAGTCATTTACTGTGCTCACACGACTGTTGTGGCCGCCAATGCAGACGGGGCAGGCGGGTTTCCCGGCGGCAAGCGCATCCTCAATGGAAACTGCCTTTGAACCCATCATGCCACTGCAATCAGGCTTGTAGTGATAATAGCTGCCCTGATCGGTGGCGTAGACGGTTTGTGCTGCATCTCCCTGCTTCCAGTCGCGAATGGCTTCAAACCGTTCCTGCTCTTCGAGCTCAGTCTCATGGACTTCCTCGCTGTACACAGGCGTCAGCGTGACAATGGGATCATCTGTATCGGACACCAGTTCCTTCTCATTGTCCTCGTTCTCCACGGACACCCAATACTGCGGCAACAGTATGAACGGTTCCGGCTCATCAGGAAATAATGCCTCTGCAGTGATTTTCACGGTGTAGCCGCCCGTCGGTGCGTCCGAAATGCGGCAGTCCGTGCAGGTCTCACCGTAGATGTCCATGAGAGGACTGCCGTCGCCGTTCACCAGTTCAAACCTGGCGTTGTGCAGGCGTTCCGGGAATTGGAGCTCGGCATCATCCCTATCATCCCAAGAGGCGTTGTCCCTGGCAATGCCGTTCTGCTCCGCATGCAGCACCAGCTCCATGCTGAAATGGGTCATGCGGAAGCGCTCAACGGTGAAAGCTACGTCTTTCCAAGTAAAATCACGGACATCCAAGTTGTTCATCACGGTGCCCGAAAGCATGTCCTCGCTCAAAGGCACCTGCAATTCCCGGGTGGACAGAAGGTCGATCAGCCCGGTTGCTGCGATTTTCTCCGGTTCCGCGCCGCTGGACAGCCAGCCATCCACGTTTCCCTGCCAGTCCATATCGGCTACCTCCCGATAAGCGGTCAATTGAATGCCGGGGTTGCTGCCTTCAGCGTAATAGAGGACGTCGGAGGATTTGTAGACGAGGGCGTCCCGCGTCGCATCCAGATACTCATCCATATTTTCTTCATCCGGTATGGGAGCTAATTTGCGATTCGTAGTATAAAAGTCTGCCCGGAGCCCAAGCTCCACCGGCCCACCTGACAGCATGCTTGAATCCGATTCCAGGGGCAGGATCAGCGTAGCCTGAGTGGGGAAAGCGCCTCCGATGGGGTAGACGAAGGGCCCGAAGGGCTGATCGAAGTATATGGCCAGATTACTTGGGACGTGCCCGCCGTTCAGCGTCGGCAGCATCAGGCTATAGAGGTAGGTATTCCCATCCTCCGGCACAGCGACGGTGCAGGATAAATACAATTTTTCGCCCTCCCACACGGCCTCATCCAGCGTCAGGCAGAAGCCGTCCGAGGCGTCTGTCGCCTGGATATCCTTTACCTGTTCGGCGACATCTTCCAGCCCGGATGCGTTCAGCGCGTCCTTCAGTGCGTGGTGGCCCAGAACCGCCGCCAAAGCCGTGGCGGCAGTCAGTGCAAAAACGATGGCCGCGATCAGTACCGGGCGGCTCACCCGGCGTATTCTCTTGATGCTATTCGTATTCATGGCTTCAATTTCCTCCATGGTTTGGTCTATGCGGTCGAGGAAGTGACCGGGAACCGGAGGAAACAGATTCTGTAATTCCTTGCGCGTCATGCTTTCAACCTCCCGTCAATTCCATTCGTCCCGTATTCTCTTGCGTGCGGCGTGCAGTCTCCAATGAACCGTCGTCTCCGGCAGGTGCAGCATCCGCGCTGTCTCCTTCACGCTGTAGCCCTCCATGTAATGCAGCAGCAGCGGCAGGCGCAGCGACAGCGGCAGGGCGAATATCGCGTCGCGCAAAGCGGTGTTCTCTACAGGCGCGGCCAACTCCGGAGCGGCTTCCATCGACGTCTGCGGATGCCGAGCGCGACGGCGCAGAAGGTCTTTGCTCTCGTTGACCAATATGCGCATCAGCCAGGCGTCAAACACCGTTTCATCCCGAAGGCTGCCGATGCGATTCCAGGCCCGAAGCAACGCCTCCTGGATGGCATCGTCGCAATCCGCGCCGTTACGCAGGATCGCCCAGGCGATGCGCCACAGCGGTCCCTGCAACGCCCGGACCCTTTCGGAAAACACACTCTCGGTCATGCGGTTCACTCCCATTTCGGATTTCATGAAACCCTGTCCCATTCGCATATGCACTAATAAGACGCTATGACGGGAAGAAATCATAGCGTCGACACGAAAAAAAGTGTTTATGCTTGTTTTGTCATCACAAGACACGAGCGCTGAAAAGCTACAGCCGGCTCCGGCAGCGTTTCTCCGCGCAATACGCCCAGCATCATGCCTGCCAGGGCGGCGTCCACCATCAGAATGGCATGGCCGTAGGACAGAAGCGGCAGGCAGAGGTGTTCGCCGATCAGGCCAAAGGAAGCGGGCACATAGATAACCGCCTGAAGGCACATCGTCAGAGCAGCCGTCATCCCCAACAGTGCGCCCATGCGGTTTTCGAGGCGCGAGAAGCGGCGGACACACCAAGTAAGCAGGGCAGCCAGACCCAGAGTCAGCAGCGTACAGGGTACCCAGCCGACATAGGCTACGATGCCCGGCAGCATGTAATCCGCCATGCCATAACCCATGTCAATAAAGCGCCTCCAAGCGTCTGAGATGGCTGCGACATTCGCCGAGTGTCCAAAAGGTCTGGCACCACGGAGAATCGCGCCAATCAGTCGGCGCATATCCCCGTCGCTGGGTTGAGGATTAAACCGCGCAGCGGAGAAAATGACCGCAAGGCCAATCAGGCTGATCAGCAGCACATAAGCCCAACGCCGGGAAATCTTGAAGAATCCATCCCGAACGGCCAGAGTCAGCACTAACAGCCCGAGGGCCACCATCAGCATGCAAGGTGCAATATCAAATCCCGTATATCGGTATTCCCCGCACAGCAGCATCATGGAAGCGGCTGGGAATAGGCCCACCGCAAACGCACCCTGACCGCGTCCGCGCAGGCGACAGGCCAGCAGCGCTGTGACCATGGGAAGCGAAACTGCCAGGACCTGTGGAACCAGAACACGGAATATCGCTGGGTCGTATGCGATAAGGCGTTGAAGCGGAATCAGCCGATGCGCCATACAAATCAGCCAAGCGACCATGATTGGCAGGCTCCATCGAATCCAATGCGTATAATCCGTCAGGGCAAGCAGGCACAGCGGTGCGAGGGCCAACGCGGTAAAGAGCGCACGGTTGCCGGTCAGTGTATCCATGATGGAGCAACCTGCCAGCCTGCCGTTGACCACCTGTATCCCCAATCCAAGGGCCAAAAGCAACATCGTAATCGCAATACCCTTCCACTGGGTTGCGGGGCGGTGCGCCGCGTCCAGTTCTCCGCCGACCAGCAGCGCGTCTCCCATATCCTCCGTGGTTCTGCGCTCGGCCTCATCCTCAGACAACCCTGAAGCCATGTAATCCGCCTTCTGTGAAAGCATATGATCCTTCAACTCCGCCGTCAGCGGTTCACGGATGCGCACAACACGTATTTGCCGGGCAACCCGATCCAGGTAATCGTTAGGCCAGAACACAACCATCACCTCTAAGCACACCCTGTACGGCAGTCGTAAAGATACGCCAGTCCTGTTCCCGCTCAGCCAGATAATCCGCTCCCTTCCGGGTCAGATGATAGTACTTACGAACCCTCACCTCGCCGACATTCTTTTCGTAGGTGGTAAGAAAGCCCTTTTCAGCCAGATGGTGCAGCAGCGGATACAGCGTTCCCGCTTTCATGTCAAATACATGATTCGAGCGCTTGCGAAGCTCATCAATGATCTGATAGCCGTACATGTCCTCCTGAGCCAGCAGCTTCAAGAGCAGCATATCCGTGTTCCCCATCATCAGTTTACGGTCTATGGACATTATATCGCTCTCCTTTATATAGATTATCTATATATCAATTATATATCGATTATCTATATATGTCAAGAGGCAAATCAAAAGTTCATATAAAAATGTTGCTAAATAGGGGCACGGCGTTGGCCATGCCCCTCGGGTATATGTTGTAGTCATCTATGATGCGGTTTCATAAGCTTGCATGCCCCGACGCATTTGCACCGAGGCATTAATTGACGCATGAGATAGGCTCTCTTTCAAACTCTTTTGTATTCCATACAATGACTGCCTTATTGGATCACAGTTTCCACCGTTTCCAATCCGACATCCAATCTGTCGGATGCTTTGCCCTCGAATGCAGCGATCCACAGTTCATCCTCGCTTCCCCAATCTGAGCCGTCGATATAGTTCAGCGCCTTTCCGAGAGAATAATAGAGATAGGTATGCCACGGCTGGCCGTCCTTTTCCATATTGACGGCAATGGTGCCTGCGGCGTTCGGAAGGTCATTGAGTTTTTCGACGCTTCCGGGCACGGCGGCGCGATAGAGGAAGCCGGTAAAGGCATAGCCCTGCGCAGACAGCTGGTCCAGCAGCTTTGATCCGTCGGGGAATTTGCGCACAATGGCTTCCTCTATCGGCGTCGCTGCGATTTGCAGCAGCGCGTCCCCTTCGATCACAAGGAAGGCATAGTTGCAGTCCTGTGCTTTTACCATTCCCTGAAGCTGGCCATATTCGCTGTCAATGGCAATCAGCTTTCCGGTATCCACCCTTTGAGGAAGATGGCTTGCGGGGTCGAGCCTCCAAGCGTTTAGATGATCGGTCTTGCTGACCATAAGTTCCGGCCCTTGGGCGACGTATGAGGCGGGCCAGACGGCGGCGTTTGATTGATCTGAATCATCAGGTACAGGCGGCTGCGGTTCACAAGAGAAGAAGTCCCAGCTGCTAAGCGATTGCGTATATCCCAAGGATACCGCTTGATCTGGAGTAACGAACCAGGCTCCGCCTTCGAAATCCATCGTCGATTTGTCAATGCCGGTGGCATATACTACCCACATGCCGTCCGTTTCGGAGGACTGGTTCATCCAATACTGTTTGGCATTGGCTGCTTTGGGATCGTTTGTCAGCACGGCTTCCTTGGCTTCTTGTACCGTCATCGCGTAAGCCGGGCAGGAGAGCAGCATAACAATGAGTACCAGCGAAAGAATATGTTTTATACCATACAATTCCAACACCTCCATAATAAGAACTTATGTTTCAGTTGTATTGTTACGCAATTTCCCGATGTGTTTACACCAAATCATGGATACTCATTACATTCCCTCCCAGTCAATCTGCTACTAGACAGCATCCCACACTGGTATACGTTTCTTATTTGATGGCATGATCGGTGCCACCATATCAACTGCAGAAACATTACAACTCGTCAAATAGGAAACTGTTCACTACATTATAACACAGAGATATTGTGATAACAATGTTGCAACTGGTAAAAAGGATTTTTAAAGGCTGTGTCTCAGTACATGTATCATGCCTCGATGCATTCGCAACGAGGCATTGATAGACGTGCGAGGACCTTACTTCAGTTTTACAGTAAAGCAATCCTCCTTCTTTGCCTGGTCGGCGACGCGCTGCCAGTAGGTCGTCGAGGGTTCGCCCTCCTGCCGGGGAAGATCGCTCACCGGAATGAAGGTCAGGCTTTCCGGCAGGTCGGTCACCGGCGAATCGCTGCCAAGGTCATAATGGATTACGGTGCAGGATTTGCCGTCGTGCTCGATGGTTTCCACTTCGCTTCCACTCAGGCTCAGCGACCACTCCACATTTTTCACCTTTCCATCCGGGCCTGCAACCAAATACCAACACGTCGCGGCATTCGCGTCCGTGTCGCTGTCCAGAATGACGTCATACCGGATCAACGTGGAGGCGATGTCAAACTTCATGGCTTTCAGCTCGACCGTCCTACCGGGCAGCTCGAAGGTCTGCGGCTCGCCCAATTCAAAGCCGGCGGTATCGATTGGTTCGGCAATTTCCACTTCAAGCGTCAAATCCTTCAGCGGCTGGAACAGGCCGGATGCCGCCAGCGCGTCGCAGATCTCCTCCGGCTCGGTGCCATTGCCCAGCGCCTGTTGATAGGCGTCGTAGCTGCCCACATAGCACAGCGGCAGGTTGCAGGCCATGGGGATGCCGCCGGCGGCTTCGATGTCCCTGACCACGGCGCTCGCTGCGTCGCCGGGCTCCATACAGTACAGCTCCGGGGCGCGAAAGTCCGTCTGCCTCATGACAAGATCCGTGGTGTAGGCCCGAACAAATACCCGCGCCGTCAGCGGACGGTCGATGCCGTGGGCCCAGCCCTGGGACATATCGCTGGTATAGGCGTTCGCACCCGGGGCCAGGCGCACCAGCGCGTTGTCGCCGATGCTCTCGTCGCTGCTGCCGTAGGGGAAGCCGGGCACATAGCCCTGCGCTTCGTCCGCCTCCGTCAGTCCGTGGTCGTCGACCTCCGCCCAGGTGACGTAGTAGACGGGCTCGTCCCGTTCGGAGGTGACCGTCCAAGACAGATTCAGTGTATTCTGATCCGCCAGGTACTCGTCCAGCTTCAAGGTGATGCCTGCGTCGGACACCTGCCCTGCATCCCGAACCAGCGCGGCCTCCGCCTCCGGGCTGGGCGTCCTGCCGCGGAACAGGTTCGACAGGATATTGGATTGCAACGTTGCCGCGATAGCCGTCCCCACCAGCAGCACCGCCAGAGCGATGGCGATGACCGCGGTCCGGCTGATGGGCTTTACCAGTTTCTTTCCATCAAAGTGTGCCATAATCTGAGCCTCCGTTTCAGCTTCTAATGATCGGCTGGGCTGAATCCGATCGTAGATGGCCTTGTATTCGTCTTTAAGCATTCGGATTCGCCTCCTTGTTCTGCGTCAGTTCCCGCTTCAGTCGTTCCCTGCCCCGCGCGAGGCGGGAGCGGATCGTAGCGGGCTTGGTGTTTAATACAGCCGATATTTCATCCACGGACATTTCTTCATAGTAATATAGATGTATGACGGCGCGGTAGCGGGCGGGCAAGCTGTCCAATGCCCGGTTCAGCGATTCATAGCGAGCATCGTCAATCAATGGAGAGGCTCTCTCCGGAAGCGCCTCGACCGTCTGAACATGTCGCCGCCAGGCGCTCCGAAAGAAATTCACCGAACAATTGACCGTCACCCGCAGCAGCCACGCCTTCACGTGTTCCTGATCCTCAAAGGAAATGTCGGCCTTCGCCAGCTTCAGGAACACCTCCTGATAGATATCCTCCGCATCGGCATGATTGCGCGTCCGCGCGTAGGCCAGGCGATAGACCATGGATGAATACCGCTTCATAGCGTCCATTACACCGTCTCTGCGCGCCGGAGACAGCTCCATGTTCATCCCCCCTTTCACGCATAATACAATTGAGTCATATTACAGAATTGCATTTAGGAGCGATTCATAATAAATTAACAAAAAATCTCTCAGACTGCATGACAAACTCCCGGCATTATTTCCGGGAGCCATGTCATCACTTTTTTATACTTTTCTCCACTGCTTCTTCGGTTCAAACTTCCCACAGTCGTCACAGGTATCCGGCCAATTGATCTTCCATTCGAAGTATTCTTCCTTGGAGATCAGGCCAGCCTTTTTTTCTTCCATGCGGAGCAGCCATTCCTTCATAAAGCTGTTGAGGATGCCGCCGGAGAACCACATACCCACGGGCGGGTGCGCGGGCCAATTGTCGGTGTCGTGATAGTACACGCCCGGATCGTCGCTTTCGTTGCACTTCTCGCCGGGGAACTTCTGGAGCTGGAACAGCTTAAAGATACCGGGATTGACTTCCTCGATCCAGAACATCATCTGAATGAACTCGCTGTTATTCTGCCCGGTCAGATCATAGAGCATATAGCGGTTCACGTCCAGCACCTCCGCCATCCTGTCCAGCAGCTCCTTCTGCGGGACGCGGGTGCCGCGCTCGTAGTGGGCGATGCGATTCTGGGCGTTCTCTCCCAGGCCAACCGCCGTGCCCAGCTCCGCCTGCGTCATCTTGCGGAACTTGCGTACCCGCTTGATCTTCTCGCCTATCGTCATGGGTCGTTCCTCCCCGTTTCGTGCCGTTTCTTCGCTGATTCCATTATATACGGCTGTAATGCAAATATCAAGTTAAATATGTGCGTAACTGCTCATTTCTTCTTGACATGAACACAGATGTACATTATAATGCAAGCTGTGATAATGAACAGTAGAGTTCATCATCACAGACAACTTCATAAGGTTCTCCAACCTACGTTCCCATCATGCCGAGCGAAGGCATCCCGGCGCGACGATCCGCTGACAAGCGGGGAGCGATCCACGGAGGTGCCAGTCGGGTCCGCGGCAGGGCCTGATCGCCAGGACGCATGATGGGGATAATGATACTCCTGTCCAGCCACAGCCCGCGAAAGCGGATCACGCAATGGGGACAGCCCGGCGGGAGCGGGGAGGCGAAAGCCTGTGGGCATCGGCCAGATGCGGGTGGGAAGAACGGAGCAAAAATCACACCAAGGGATAAGTCTATCCTCTCAGCGGAAGGAGGTGACGCAATGGGAGAATACAAAGCTGGTTTCAGCATCAACGAGGCAGCGGATAAAAACAAAAAGCTCTCGTCCTGGCAGACAAGAGCGTTTTGAAAGACAGTCCGCGCGGCGGCTGCCGCGCTTGCTATCCCGTTGCAAGAATAGTATAGCACAGCAGCCGCCAAATGAAAAGTAAAACTTTTGGAGGTTGACAATACTTGAACGAAAAGAACACGACCATTCGACAATCGGAGGTTCAGAACATGGCGGGAGAATATAACGCGACAACGCCCTCTCCCGCGCACAGTGTTGCCGTAAATGCCGTAAATGGAGTAAATGCCGCAAATGCCGTAGAACCACCCGGCGCAGTTGAAGCGGCAGCGGCAAGCCCGCCGACTGAAAGACGGTTTCAGCCGCTCGTACCACTCAAAGGGCAGGAAGAGAACCTGCCACCGTTTCCCGTTGATTGTCTGCCCACCGTCCTGCGCGACTATGTGCGGGCCGTCGCGGAGCACAGCCAGACCGCCGTGGACATGGCGGCGGTGATCGGACTGGGCGTGCTGGCGGTCTGCCTGCAAGGGAAATACGTCGTGGAGGGCACGCCCGGCTATCGGGAGCCGTTGAGCCTCTACACGGTGGTCATCGCGCCGCCCGGCGAGCGCAAGTCCAGCGTCATGCGGGACATGATGCAGTTCCTATACGACTACGAACGGGAGTTCAACGAGGGACGGCAGACGGAGATTCGCCGGAACCGACAGGAGCGGGAATCATTGGAACGGTATATCTCCGGCCTGCAGGAGAAGCTGCGGCACAGTATGGATGAAATGCTGGAGCTGGAGCTTCAGCACATGGAGGCCCAGCTTGAGGAGATGCCCGTCGTGAAGCCAGTGCGCTTTTTCGCGGACGACTGTTCCAGCGAAGCTCTGACCAACCTGCTGGCAAACAACGACGGCGTGCTGTCGGTGATCTCCACGGAAGGCGGCATCTTCGACATCATGGCGGGGCGGTACAACAACCGCGTCAACATCGATGTATGGCTGAAAGGACACTGCGGCGACGCGATTCGGGTAGATCGGCTGGGAAGGGAGCCGGAGTACATCCCGAATCCGGCGCTGTCCGCGATCCTGACCATTCAGCCGGTGGTCCTGGACGAGATCATGTCCAACGCGACGATGGCGGGACGGGGCTTGATCGCCCGGTTTCTGTACGCCTCGCCGCCGTCCATGATCGGCGGCAGGCGGTTCTGTACGCCGGAGATACCAGCAGAAATCAGAACGGCCTACAAGGAGATGATCTATCGGCTCATGGCGATTCCAAAGCCGGACAAGCCCACGGTGCTGACGCTCACGCCTCATGCCACGGATGTGATCGCCCATCACTTCCATGAACATGAAATCTATCTGGCCGGTGAGGGACAGATGATTTCGGATTGGGCCAGTAAGTACATCGGCGCGGTGCTGCGGATCGCCGGTCTGCTGCACGTCGCGGAGCCGGACAGGGAGGACGTGGAAATCTCCTCCGATACCATGCGGCGGGCTATTGAGATCGGACGGTATTTCCTGGCACATTCGGCTTATGCCTACTCCATGATGGGGAATGATCTTTCCATCAAGAAAGCGCAGTTCGTGCTGGGAAAGCTGAAAAAGGACAGGATCACTTCGATCAAACGCTGGGAGCTGGCGAAGCTGTGTCGGGGAAAGTTCTTCAAGAAGTCAGAGGATTTATACCCGACGCTGGAGCTGCTGCAAAGCTGCGGCTACATATTGCAGACAGACGCGAACACGCAACCCACGCCGGGACGCCGACCGGACATACTGGTGCTGGTGAATCCAGCGGTGTACGAGTCCTCGGAGTGATGCCGTATTTTCCATTTACGGCATTTACTCCATTTACGGCATTTACGGCAAACCCTTCGCGGTTTGCCGGGGATGCCGAAGCTGCCGGAAGATGTAACGCTTTTGCCCGTGAGGAAGCCAGCAGGTCAGGTTTTCCGAACGGAAGATTTCAGCAGGACGCAGCTATGATCGTCCATGCTGAAATCAGGGCAGAAAAGCGTTACGGCGCGGCAGCAAATGAAGTTTAGGCGAGGTCGTAGGATGCCCTTTTCAAAGGGCAGTCCTGCCGGGGTACGCCGCCCGCAGGCGGCAGGGGCAGCGCCCCTGATAGCCCCCTCGGAGAGCGCAATAGCACTTTTGATGGACGAAGGCTGTCAAAAGTGCTTTTGCGTTACTTTCGCAGAAAGTAACAAAGGCCGCCGCTGCGCGGCGAAAGGATGTGATAGAAAATCAAGAGAACGATCAGCGCGATGGTGGGCAAGGGATCGGTGAACCACAACAGCAGGACGTTCAACGCCAAGAACACCGACCCGACGAGAACCCATCTGAACCGGGAATACATCAACGAGGATATCAAGGCCGTCTACCATGAACTCTTTGACGAGGCCGTAGCGCGGTATAACGCCAGGCAGACCCGGCAGGACAGGTGCATTGCCAACTACTACGAGAAGATATGCTCCGGCAAGCAGGAAAAGCCGTTCCATGAACTGATCCTCCAGATCGGCAACAGGGACGATTGCGGAGCCTCCACGCCGGACGGCGAAAAAGCGGCGCAGATCCTGGACGAGTACATGCGCGGCTTCCAGGAACGGAATCCCACGCTGCGGGTGTTCTCAGCACACCTGCACATGGACGAGGCCACTCCGCATCTGCACATCGACTTCGTCCCCTACACGACCGGGAGCAAGCGCGGCCTGGACACGCGGGTATCGTTGAAGCAAGCGCTGGCGGCGCTGGGCTTCAAGGGTGGCACGCGGGGCGTGACGGAGTGGAATCAATGGGTGGGTGCGGAAAAGCACCACCTGGCCGAGATCATGCGGGAACACGGCATCGAATGGGTGCAGAAGGGCACCCATGAAGAGCATCTGTCCGTTCTGGATTTCAAAAAGCAGGAACGGGCAAAAGAGGTATCCGAGCTTACCGAACGGAAGGAGCTGCTCGAAGAAAGAAACGACAGCCTTCAAAACGCGAACGGCATCCTCCAGGAGCAACTGGAGAAAGTCAGCCGGGTGATCGATACCCAGCTCGCGGAGCGAGACAAAGCCATCGAAGAAGCCGAAGCCGCGAAGAAGCAGGAATCGGAGATGAAACGGCGCGTGAACGAGCTTGCCCCGTCCATCAAGGATTTGGAGCATTTCGCGGACAAATACTCCAAGAACGCGGAGGCGGTGCTGCCAGAGGCTGGCGCGCTGGAATCCGCAAAGACCTACCGAGAGAAGAGGGCGAAGCCCGTCTACGAGAAGATCATCACGGTACTTCGGGATATCTACAAGCAGTTCAAAGACCTGATACGGAAGTACAACCAGCTGGTGACACTCTACAAGAGCAAGTGCGAGGACTATGACCGGCTGGCGGGAAAATGCCGATGGCTGGAGGATGAGAACGAACAGGCGATGGGCAGGATGCGGACAGCGGAGCACGATCTCTCCCGCGTCCGGCGGGTATTGGGCAACCCGACCGTCGACGACGCGCTGGCTGCCGCAGAGCAGATGGAGCGGGAAGCCGAGCATCGGGAGCGGCTGCTGGCACAGCAGCGCAGAGCCTCCCGAAGAGATTATCATTCCCTATAGACACACGGTACAGTATGTTTACAGTGTATTATTATTTGCAAGAAGGAGGTGAATCAATGGAAAGAAAGATGGTTCCTGTCTGGGAAAAGAGTAACCTGACGCTGGAGGAGGCTGCGGCTTATTCCGGCATTGGTATCAATAAGCTGCGCAAAATGAGCGATGATCAACGTTGTCCGTTCGTGCTGTGGAACGGCACCCGCCGCTTGATTAAGCGTAGAAAGCTGGATGAATACATCGAAAAGGCATATTCCATCTAAATAAATGTGTAAAAATCGACCTAATCCTCACACAAAACGGTCCCTGTATGGTATAATATCTACAGGGACCCTCTTCGACAGTCGTGGGGATAGAAGTCTTCACAACTTGAGAGGAGGAGTATCAATGCAAAAGAGGAAAGATGCCAAGGGAAGAGTACTTCGAGAGGGCGAGAGCTACCGCAAGAGCGAAGGGCTGTACATGTACCGCTGGACGACAGATGACAAGAAGCGCCATACGATCTATGACGCGACGCTTGAAGGACTGCGGCTAAAAGAGGACGATATACTGCACGATCTTCGGGACGGCATCCGTGTCGGGGAATCCAACATCACGCTGAACGATGTCTATGAGATGTGGAAGAAGGACAAGAAGGGTTTGAAGCAGACCACCTTCGGAAACTACATCTATATGTATGAACACTTCGTCATGGGCGAGTTTGGCAAGAGGCGGATTCAGAAGATACGGAAGTCCGATGTACGGCGATTGTACAATGGCATGTTGGACGCGAAGAAGATGGCGGTAAACACGCTGGAGACCATCCACAACGTGCTGCATCAGGTTTTCAAGCTGGCTGTGGAGGATGGATACATCCGCCTGAACCCTACGGATGAAGTCCTGGGCGACATCAAGCGGGCACACAACTATGAAACGCCCAAGCGTCACGCTCTGACCATCGATCAGCAGCAAGCGTTCGTCGAATTTACCGCGAAGATGCCAAAGTACCGGCACTGGCTGCCGCTGTTCACCTTCTTCCTGGGAACGGGCTGCCGCGTATCCGAGATTGTCGGCCTGCGCTGGGAGGATATCGACTTCGAGCGGAATCTGATCTCTATCAACCACAACATGGTCTACTACCAGCGCGACATGGGCAAGTGCTACTATTCGGTCACAACGCCCAAGACGCCGGCTGGGAAACGCATCATTCCGATGCTGCCAGAGGTCAGGCAGGCCATACTGGACGAAAAGGCGTATCAGACTGAGGTTGGTTTAAAATGCAAGGCAACTGTGGACGGTTACACCGATTTCATCTTCCTGAATCGAGACGGCTGCCCGCACAACCCGCAAACGATCAACCGCACCATCGCCCGGATCACCCTCGCCTACAACGAAGAAGAACTCGAACGGGCGGACAAGCAGAATCGCAAGCCCTTGCTTATCCCCCACTTTTCCTGCCACAACCTTCGCCACACCTTTGCGACCCGCTACTGTGAGAATGAGACGAACCTGAAGGTCATCCAGGAGATTCTCGGCCATAAGGACATCAAAACCACGATGGATGTGTACGCTGAGGCTACTCAGGACGCTAAAGTTCAGTCATTCGCCAATCTGTCGGGCAAGATCAGAATCCGCTGAGAGCAAGGCGTTTCGCAGGATTGGCACTACACCAAGGGCAGCAGTCGCCGATGGCTAATCGGTACGTTTTCACTACACCTACACTACTACACCGTTTTTACACCAAATGACTGGTGAAATACGTTTGGAAATCGTAGAGATGCGTGGGGGTGGACAGGATAGTCCCGCTCTGTATGAGGCATTTGGAGACATGCGTGGACTTATGTGAAAATCTGCCGGGTTTTCCCGACGATGAAACCGATCGACTAAAAAGCCCCACTATATCGTGGCTTTCCGGTGTCGAAACCCTATATATTGTGGTTCGGTGCTTTCCCAAGAGGCTTCTGGGAAAAATCTGGGAAAAATCACGGAGTTTTCTCGATTGGGAAAACCAGTTTTTCCCAGAAATAAGCGGAGGTTCCATGATCGGAACCTCCGTATTTTTTTATTGGACCATCCTCTACGAGGACGCAATGACTTTCCTGTGTTCCCGCACAAGTGTGCTCCGGCTGATGCCAGTCATGCGCTCCACTTGCGTATACGATTTTCCCTGCGCCAGCAGATCCATGGCGAGCTTACGCTGATCCCGCGAATATTTCGGCGGGCGCCCATCCACACGGACCCCATTGGCCCTCGCGGCAGCCCTGCCGGACTGCGTCCTTTCGTAGATCAGGTCCCTTTCAAACTCGGCAAAACCCAGCAGCATCGTCACCATGAGCTTCCCCATGGGCGTATTCCATGATGATCCTCCTCAATACAATCCGTTTCTTTCATGTCAATCGTGAATCTTTCGCCCCGTGCACATGCGCACGAAATCCGGATCAAAGTGCTTGATGGCCGTGCCCTGATAGCCCATGTCCAGCGAGGAAATCTGCTTCATTTCCTCGTCTGTGAGGGAAAAATCCCAGATGTCATAGTTTTCCTCAATGCGCTCCTTGTGCGTGGACTTGGGAATCACCACGACGCCGCGCTGCACATTCCAGCGCAGCACCACCTGGCCGATGGTCTTTCCATGGGCTGAGGCGATGCCGGCAAGCATTTCATTTTCAAAGGGCTTGTAGCGTCCACCGCCCAACGGTGCCCAGGCCTCGGGCTGCACACCATAGTATTTCATGGTCTCCAGCGCCGCTTCCTGTGTGTAATACGGATGCAGCTCCACCTGATTGACGGCAGGACGGATCTCCACCGTTTCACAGAAGTTGGTCAGGGTGTGCGAATAGAAGTTGGAAACGCCGATGGCGCGGATCTTGCCAGCCCTATAGGCCTTTTCCATCGCGCGCCAGGCCGAGAAATAGTCCCGCATTGCCTGATGCAGCAGATACAGATCCAGGTATTCCAAGCCGAGATTCTTCAGAGAAGCGTCGATGGCGGCGGCAGCCATCTGCTCGTTCTGCATATCCTGCACCCACATCTTGGAGGTGATGAACAGCTCCTCGCGGGTACAGAGCCCTTCTGCGATCGCTTCCCGGATCGCCTCGCCGACAGCGTCCTCATTGGTGTAGGAAGCTGCCGTGTCGATCAGTCGATAGCCAGCGCGGATCGCATCCAACACGGAGCGTTTGCACTCCTCTTTGTCGCGGACCTGGAACACGCCGAAGCCTTCCTGGGGCATCCTGATGCCGTTGTTCAAAGTGATATACTCCATATTGCCCTCCTACAGATTGTCCTTGAAAAACGTGTCCAGCTTGCTTACGGCCTTGTTCACATATTCCTTCACCCAATAGGTGCGGATGTGGCTGGCCCCTTCGATCAGGCAGAGTTCCTTGTCGTCCGTGCCGGTGGCCTTGTCGAAGGCATCCTGCGTCATGTACAGCGTGTCGGCCTTTTCGCCCGCGATCATCAGAAGCGGCTGGTCGATCAGCCCCATCCGGTCTTCCACGTCGAAGGCCATCAGCTTCATGAAGCTCGCCGTGGTGTAGCTGCCTGTGGCGTTGGGATGCCTGTGGGACAGGCCGTAGTATTCAATGCCATCCCGATAAAGGGTGTTTTCGGGAAGCTCCGCCCTCTTTGCCCGGAGCTCGTCGTCGGTGGCCTTCGGAGGCAGGAAGCCCTCATACTGTACGTTGCCCTTGAGTTCCTCATTGCGGGCCTCCGCGGAGCGGCGCAGGCGCTGCTGGATGGTGCTCACGGCACTGTCCATAAAGCCATTCCTGCGCACGCGCCCGGAATTGAACATGGAGAGGGTTGCCACAGCCTTGATGCGCTTGTCGGTCTGCGCCGCCGCCAGTGTGTAGCCGCCGCCCCCGCAGATACCCAGCGCACCGATGCGCCCGGCGTCCACCATGGGAAGCAGCGTCAGATAATCCACCATGCCGCTGATGTCCTCGATGCGGTTGGCGGGATAGTCCCTGAGCCTTGGCTCGCCGCCGCTCTCGCCCTGGTAGCGGGCATCGCAGACCAGCGCAATGAAGCCCGATTCCGCCAGCCGCTGGGTATACAGCCCGGCCACCTGTTCCTTGCAGCCGCCGTTGGGATGGGCAACGGCCACGGCGGGATACTTCACGTCGCCGGTTTCATCGCAGTCCGCAGGCAGATACAGATTCGCGGCGACCTTGATCCCCTCCACCTCATAGGTCACGGGGCGGATCTGCACCCTGCCGGGAAGGTTCTCAGTAATGGCGCCCTCGTACACGAGTCCAAAGGGGTTGTTCATTTCGCCTCGCCCTCCTCCGGCCAGACTTCGTCGATCATCGGGAAGGTGCTCCACGCTTTGGGCCAGCCACAGTAGAAGGCCAGCTGGGTCACGATCTCAACCGCTTCCTGCTTCGTGATGCCGTGGGCCTTGCCCAGGACCAGGTGGGATTTCAGTTGAGGGTACAGCCCCGCCGAGAAAAGAGCCGCTATGGTGATCATGCTGCGGTCCCGCGCAGAGAGCTGCTCCTCCCTCGCCCAAACCTCGCCGAAGAGCACGTCGTCATTGAGCGCCGCGAACTGAGGCGCGAGCTTGCCGAGGTAATCCCGGCCTGCGGTCTGTTTCTGTGCCATGAGTGCTTCCTCCTCTTTATATTCACGCTGTCTATTGCCTATGTGAATACTATACCAGAGTTTCCGGCAAATGTACATTACTTATTATCAATACCAGTATACACTTCACGTATATCGAAAGTACTATGTGGGCACATAACGAAGCCACAGGGCGTCTCCTTCCATGCGTTGCACATCTGTCAGATGTAGCGCGACCGGCGCGTGGCCGACAGCTAACGGTGAATCGTCGAAGGCGGAGGGCAGCCTGACCCCGCCATCGATCACCGGGGGAACGACCAGGCTGATTTCGTCGATCAGACCGGCTTGCAGGAAGGACCAGTCCACGACCCCGCCGCCTGAGAGCAGCATGGACTGGATGCCGAACAACTCTTTCAGCTTTCGCGCCGCCAGGGCCAGGTCCAGGCTGTCCTTCCCGGCAAAGATATAGGATACTCCCGCCTTGCGGAGGTGGCTGATGTAGGCGTCCGGTGGCGCGTCTCGATTCGCAGAATCGAGCCGTCGCCAGTCGCGAAGCGACTTGCTTTGCCAAAGGCAAAGCAACCTTTGCGCTCGACGCTGCCGCTCTCCCAGCGAACGGTGCCTGTGCCGTCGATGACAACTGCGTACTTCTCCGCGCTTGCGGCTTTCCGGTCCGTGCGGGGCCAGCGTTCGGAGCTCGTCGGCAGTTTGTCCACGAATCTGCCGCGATAGATCTCCGCGGCAGTCGTCGCCCCGCTGATAACGGCATCACAGGCGAATTCTTCCCGGATGCGGGAAAACGCCCGGTACGCGGGGCTCAGTTCAGGCAGGGTGAAGAAGTCGCCGTCGATGTTTCCGTCCACGCTTTGCAGAATGTGGCAGATGATCTTTGGTCTGTCCATATCGCGCCTCAATGCACCAGGGCCGTGAAAGTGAACTGGATCAGCTTCCACTCGTCGCCCTGTTTCTGGAAAACCTCCGTCGTGGTGAAATGATGGGTTGTGGGCTGGCCGCCCAGCAGCAGGCCGTAGTCCACGTCGCTGATGACGATGGCCACGTCGCCGAACAGGCGGGCTTCCTGGCCGTGCAGGGTGATCTTTGTGGGCTGGAAAACCTTCTGTTCAAAGGCTTCCATCTCCTTATCCAGATCGCAGTTCCCGCCGATATGAACAAAGATGCACTTATCGTCACACACAGAACGCATGGCCGCCGAATCGGCCCTTTCAAGCCCCTTCCAGAATACCTGAGACTGCTTCAAAACCTGTTCTTTCATGTTGATGCTCCCCCTCTTTATGGATTCATATTTCTTTCCCAGAAGGAAACCGCGTTGTCGATCCAGCCTTCGGCCACGGTGCCGGTGCCCAGTCCGAAGCCGTGGGACAAACCGGGGAACACCTCGATCATGGCGTCGGTGCCGTTGCCCTGGATTGTCGCGATACGCCTTTCCATGGTGCGGTAGCTGGCGATGCCGTCATTGGTGCCCACACAGTTGTAGGTGGGCGGCTCGTTGCCGTAGACCTCGCCGAGGCCGGTGTACTGCATGATCACCGCGCCGGGGCGGGGATATTCCGCCTCGCCAAAGGCCGCCGTGCCGTAGCTGCCCAGCCACGCCGCCATTCGAGCGCCCGCACTGCCGCCCCAGAGGGAGTAGTCGCTGACATCCACTTCCAGCTCATCCGCGTGCTCGTGGATGAACGCGATGGCCCGCGCCAAATCCTCGCAGGCGGTCTGCGCGCCGGGGCGGTAGATCAGCGCAAAGGCGTTGTAACCCTTCCTGCTCAGCTCCAGCGCGTGGGGAAAGCTGTCGTGCATGGCACCGACGTAGGCAAACCCGCCGCCCGCGTTGCAGATGGCGAACTTCGCGCCGGGATTGCCTCGGAAGAAGAACAGTCCTGTGTCCGCCTTCCATGGATCAGCGGCCTTCTCCGCGTCGGTGTAGATGTCGTAGAAAACTGTCTCGCCGACGTCGACCATTTCTTTGAAGTAATTGACGATCTCCACCGTCTTTGCGGGCTGAATGTTGCTGTACCAGGTCAGGCGCAGGTCCTTGAGCGTGCTGCCGCTGTAGTAGCCCTCGTCCACCGGGAAGATCAGCCGTCCCCAGTCCCCGAAGCCGGAGTAGGCAATCACTTCATTGATGCCCGTATTCTCGTCCCAGATCATCGGTTCTGCCTCCGCCATCATGAATAGCGCACAAATCATTGCTGGCAGCGCCAGCCATATCATCAGCTTCTTCATGAATTATCGGCTGAGGGAGTCCAGCCAGGCGTTGAACTCTTCGGCAGCGCTTTCGTTGGTCTGCATGGCGTCCAGGGAGTATTCCGCCGCCACGGTCAGCCCGGGCTGGAACTCTTTGAGGCGCTCGATGACGCCGCTGTTGCCGCTGCCGCGGTTGATGCTGAAATACATGAAGCGCTTGCCGGACAGGTCGACCTGCTGGAAGAAGTTGACCACGGGCTGGGGCATGTCATACCACCAGATGGGAGAACCGAAGAACACGGTGTCCACGTCCGACAGGTCCGGCAGGGATTCCTCAAAGGTGAACTGCCGGTCGTTCTCCTTGTCGGCACGCGCGCCGTCCACCATGTCCATGTACATCGGCGCGTACTTTTCCGTGATATGAAGCGGATAGATCGCAGCTCCGGAGCGCTGTTCGATCAGGTCGACCATCACCAGCAGATTGCCGATATCCCTCACGCCCGGGCCCTCTGCAACGCTGGCCGAGCTGACGGCGTCCACGTCCAGACCGTCGGTGACGATGTTCTCGCTGTAGTCAAAGTAGATGATGATGGAATTGCCCAGGCTCTCCGCCATGGCGGAAAGAGGCACGCTCAACATGAGAACGATGAATAGAAGCGCTTTTGATTTCTTCACGACATAACCCCCTTCATGCTCACTTCTCTAATCCGTTCAGCCACTCAGAGATCTCCTCATCGGCGGCTTCGCCAAAGAAATTTCCGCCGACGATCCAGTTTCCCGTTCCGGCCTTCGCGGCCAGGCGCTCACCGCTCTCGCCATAACCGGAGGCCTGGGAGGTGCAGAAGGGGATCACCGTCTTGCCGGTGAAGTCGTTGGCGGTCACGAAATTGTCCATCACCCAGGAGGCGTCCTGCCACCAGATGGGATAGCCGATGTACACGGTATCGTAATCCGCCCAGCTGGGCACCTCCACGGACACCAGTTCCACCGGCGCCTCACCAGCCTCGTGCTCCACGCAGACCCGGCTATCGGGGTCGCGCCAGTTCAGGTCGTCGTCGGTGTAGGGCACCACGGGCTCGATGGGGAACATATCGGCGCCGGTCTGTGCCGCAATGCCATTGGCAATCTGTTCGGTCGTGCCGGTGGCGGAGAAGTATACGACGATGGCGTTCTCCGCCAGGGCGGCGGGAACGAGGAGCAGGCACATAAGCATTACAGCGATAATCTTCTTCATTTCATATCATCCTTTCTTTGTCTTCGAGAAAAACCATTCCAGCAGCCCCGGTTCCTCCGGGAAGGCCATTCCGCCGCCGTGCTGGTCGGAAATACCACGCTCTTTGAACCAGTCGGCATCCTTGACATTCAATACCAGAATGTCGTCGATCTCCGCGTCTGAAAGTCCTTTTGTCTCATACAACGTGTGAAGCTCGGCGTAGGCGTTTTTCAGGGACTCGGAGCCATAGTAGCTGTCGTCCTCGCCGATGATCATGTAGACCGGGGTCCGGGCCTCCGCCAGCGGCTCCAACCCCCCGTCCCATTGTGAGGCCATCATCAGGTAGGCCGCGTAAAGCTCCGGGCGCAGCTCCATGACGAGGGAGCCCGTCTCCCCGCCGCCGGAATAGCCGCTCAGGTAGACGCGGTTCGGGTCGATGCTGTAGGCACTCATCAGATATTCTGTAAGCGCGACGGCATCCTGCGCGGAGGTCATGCCCCAGTCATTCAACTGTGCGGAGGCGATGATCATGTCCGGGTCGTATTCCCGTGCGGCGAAGGGCATCGTCTCCCATTTCAGGTCCGCGCCCACGTCCTGGAAGTACAGCCCCTCCCAGCCCGGCAGCGCGACGTACAGCGGCACGGGCTGCGAGCTGTCATAGCTTTCGGGGACATACAGACTGAAGTGAATGTCTTCGCGCTCAGGGTCGTGCAGCACGTTGTTCAGCACGAAGCCTCGATCCTCAACACTTCCCGTGGTGACAGCCCCCTCCGCAAGCGCGAAGGAAGCTATCAGAATGAGTGCTGTCAGTAGAGCCATTATCTTTTCTGCCATCGTATCAATTCAGGCCGTGCTCGCCCAGCCAGTTCTCGATGTGGTCGGCGATCTCCCGGTTGTTCAGCTCCTGGAACATGAAGTGAAGGCAACCTTGCCAAAGGCAAGGTTGGTCTGGCCGAAGGCCAGACTGCCACGGCTCAAATCAGAGATTTGAGACGCGGCACCGCATGTTGCCGGTGATGCCGATGGCCGGCAGGTCGATGACGGTGGCGTCGCCGCCCGCGGCGTTGTAGGCCTCGGCGAAGGCGAAGGAACCGGCCTTGATGCCGCTCCAGAAGCCGCTGGACATGATGTCCTCGGGACCGTTCTCCATGTAGTCACCGAAATAGAAGATGATCGGGATCTTAGCCTCCAGCAGCCTGTTGTACTGCTCGCTGTCCACCTCGGGCGCTCCGCCGGGCTCGATGGCGATGATGGCGCTGATGTTCTCTACATCCACGTCCCAGCCGACCGCGCCGCCCTGAGAATGGGTGATGAAGATGGGCTTGTTGCCGGTGCGTTCCTTCACCTCCGCCAGCACCGCGGACACCGCGGCGGCGGACTTAGCCATGTCGAAGGTGGTAGTGTTGGGCGTCATCTGGCGGAAGAACTGGTCCTGCGCCGCCTCACCCTCCGGGAACTGACTGCCCTCGTAGCGCTCCGGGGCCACGCGCCCGATGCGGAAATGGGTGTGCGGTGGCTTGCCTGAATCTCCGATTCAGCCAAGCCAGTCTGGCGCCATGCGCCAGACCGCGAAACCTTCGGTTTCGCGCCTTCTGGCCTGGTCACCGGGCTTGTAGTCCTTGGAATCCTCGGCCCAGGCGTCCAGGAAGCCGTCCGTGGTCATGGAGGCCGCCGCGCCCGCCTCGCCGCGTCCGGGTTGATCCACCAGATAGGCGGCGTGGCCGTTGCGCAGGAACATCTGGGCCCAGCCGTCGCGCCCGTCCGGCGTGTCAGGTGGCACGTCCCGATTCTATGAATCGTGACGCGCCATCCCAGCCTTTCAGGCTGGGACAACCCTGCCAGCGGCAGGGTTGCCTTGCCAGCCCATGCGACTCTGGCCGTAGCCGTGCAGGTACACGATGGGGTTGCCGTTGTCCTTGGCAGGCGTCATGTAGAGCACGTTGGCGTGATCCACATGGGCGGTGTTGCCTGGGCGGTTCACGTCCATCCAGTTCTGGGTCGGGTCGTACTCGCCCTCCACGGGTTCGGTCACCGTGCCGCCCGCGGAAAACATGCCGATGTCGGAAAGGTTTAGGGTAGTATCCGCCTCCTCCGCGAGCGCGGTAAGAGCGCTGAAAAGCATTGCAACGATCAGCAGTACGGTAAGCAGTTTCTTCATGGTGTTTGCCTCCTTTTCGATCTATCGTTCAGCCCTGCGGAAAGAACAGCGGCAGGGCGTTGAACATGAATTCCTGTACGGCGTCGAAGTCGTGGTGGCCGCCTTCCTTCTGGTAGAAAACGTAGTGCTCCGGCGGGAACACGCCGTCCCTGGACATCATCTCGTCCGCCATCATCAGGGTCTGGCTCTTGACCACATCCTCGGTGCCCACAGCGTGGTAGATGAAGTAGCCCCGCTCGTTCAGGTCGTTTTCCTCGACGATCTGCTGGACATAGTCCACATTGCGCACGGTCTGGAAATCGCCATAGGTGCCGTAGTACCAGCTGGAACCGCTCATGGGCAGGAAGTACCGGATATAATCCGTATCATGGCAGAATTCCATCCAGGTGGTCACGCTGCCCAGCGAGAAGCCCCCGAATGCCCGGTGATCCCGCGATGCCGCCAGGTCCTCCAGAGAGGTGGAGGCGGCGTAGGTGTGAAACGTCCCCTCGACCGCGGGCATCAGGTGGTCGGTGAAATCCCTGTGGAACTCCCTCAGCGCGTCCTCGGAAGCGCCGAAATCCCGGTCGCTGTTCGCGTTGTAGAAGGTGGCGGACACGGCGATGACGGGCCGGATCTCGCCATTCTCGATCATGTGGTCCAGCATGTTTTTGATCATGCCGTCGCCCATGTAGAAGTACTCCCCTGCAGCGCCGCCCCAGCCGTGCATCAGGTAGAGGATGTCATAGCGGGTTTCAGTATCGTTCTCGTCGTAGCCATAGGGCAGGTATACCCAGGCGGTCTTGCTCACCGGCGCGTCGCCCCGAAGATAGTCCTGGGAATCGTACTCCACCTGCACGACGGTACCGGGATGCTCAGACGGCGCGGTATAGGCCGTGGGCACAGGCTTCGTCATGCCCGTCTGGGGAATCTTCATGGTCGTCTCCGCTCCTTCCGCAAGCGATCCCACGGTCAGCGCCAGCGCCGCAAGGATCATCGTTATCAGCTTTTTCATATTGCCGCCTCCTTGTGAATCCATTCTCTTTTACCCAACTACAGAGCTTGTCGATGTCTTTATTGTATAGACCAGGACGCACATCCGCGCCATTCGCGCATTCCATTGCCGCGACCATAGCGTTCATAAACTGGCTCCTGTCGTCGGTGTAGGAGTTGGCGAACACATACAGCCGCTTGCCCTGCCAGTCCGGCCAGCGCTCCAGAAAGGTCTTGACCGGCGCGGGCATGGTGTACCACCATATCGGAAAGGCGATGATCACCGCGTCGTAATCCGCGATCTCCGGCAACGGTTCCTTGATGGCAGGCCTCAGCTGCCTGTCAGCTTCCTCCCTGGCCTCCCTGTACGCGCAGATGCTGTAGTCCGTGCTGTAGGGCACCTCGCGTTCGATCCGGAACAGCTCGCCACGGGTCTTCCGGGCGATACGCTCCGCGATGTCCCGGGTATTTCCGCTCCAGGAGAACCAAGCGATCAGGGTATTCATTCGGTTGCCCTCCCTTGAAATTTCCATGCTTGACTTGTATATATTTTAACAGGGTCTTGAAGGAAAGTACAATGCAAATGTCGTATTCTAATATACGTATGACGTATACATAGGAGATGAGCGCATGATCGACACCTATCTGCTGGAGCAGCTGACCGCCGTCTATGAGTGCGGCACGCTTTCCGCTGCCTCTGAAAAGCTGCACCTGACCCAGCCGACCCTCACGCGCTCCATGCAGAAGCTGGAGGACATCTTTGGCGTCAAACTGTTCGAGCGCACAAAAAATCGCGTCCATCTCAATGAGAATGGACGCCTGGCCGCGGAGTGTGCGCGGCAGATTTTGATGCAGGAGCAGGACATGGTGAACCGCGTTCGAGCATTGGATCGCTCATCCCGCATGCTGGCGGTGGGGATGATCTCGCCGGGGCCGATGATGGAGCTGAACCCGCTGCTATCCTCCCTCTACCCGGGCATGACCATCGCCACTGAGCTGCGCACAGAGGAGGAGCTGTTTGAAGGGCTCAATCAGGGTATTTACCAGATGATTATCCTCAATCACAAGTTGGATGACGACGGCCTGTCCTGTCATCCGTGCGGTTCGGAGCACCTGCTCTTCGCTGTCCCGTTAGAACACCGCATCGCCGACAAGTCGGAGTGTTCCTTTAAAGACATGGACGGCGAGAGCTTCCTGATGGCCAGTGAGGTAGGCTATTGGGATCACATCGTCCGTCAGCAGATGCCCAACGCCCATTTCCTGCTGCAAAACGGACTGGAAGCGCTGCATGAACTCGTCCGCGCCTCGTCCCTGCCGCACTTCGCCACGGACCTGACGCTTCGCCTGTACGGGCGCAATCCCCAGCGCGCCTATGTGCCCATCTCAGACAATGCCGCCGTGGAGCACTTTTTTTGCTACTGCCACAGGAGCGACGAGAAACGGTATCTTGCATGGTTCCAAGCGTTAGAAAGGAGGTTTCAGTCATAAATCGAAATCAGCTACACCACCACAATTCCCCGGATTGGCGCTTATCTTTTCATTTGAATGCCCTAATCATGTCACTCCCAGAGCATTCCCCCATGGTATACTAACAATCACCACGTTTGAGGGGGCAATGTCATGATAAGCTAGTTTGGTAGATGATAGCATCATCATTACGCTTAAAAAAGTGAAGACAAGCACAAAACGGATACAAGTATTTGCATATATCTATGATGCGATCAGTAGGCAACAATGCTTTGCTCAATTGCACCATTTCCATATGTTTACAAACTTTGGTCCTTGGCGGATTGAACCATTCTTATTCAAAAACCTCCCGGCAACAGAGATTATGAATTTATGTGAGTTTATTAAGGAAGATAACTCATGGCTATTTAGGCCAATCGGGACTGGTGCAAAGGGGGATTCTTCAAGCTATGTTCGAAGCTTTTTATCATCGGAGAATATCTAGAGGGTTAGAGTCTGTGTGTCAAATTACCAAATGTCTTGCTTCAACCCCTTGATTCAGTTATAATGGAATCACACAACTCGCAGAGGCGGTGCGATCATGGATAACGTTCGGCAGCGGAATGCTGCAAAACAATTTGTAGCTGATTGGATTAACCGTGGAGACGAGAAACAAGATGCTCAGAATTTCTGGCGTCAGCTTCTTCATGATGTCTATGGTGTGGAATCTCCGGAGAAATAGATTTCCTTTGAGTACAAGGTCAAGAATGACCAGACCGGCACGACGATCTTCATTGACGGCTACATACACGCAACTAGCGTGCTGATTGAGCAGAAGAGCCTCGATGTTGACCTGAAAAAAGGATATAGGCAGAGCGATGGCAGCCTACTCTCACCCTTCCAGCAGGCGCGGCGCTACGCGGGTCTCTTGCCCCACAACATGAACCCGCGCTGGATCGTGGTCTCCAACTTCCAGGAATTCCACATCCACAACATGAACCAGCCCAACGCTGAGCCGGAGATCGTGAAGCTCAGCGACCTGGAAAAGGAATACCACCGTCTCAGCTTCCTGGTGGACACTGGCAGCGAGAACCTCAAGAAGGAAATGGAAATCTCCATCAAGGCCGGCGAGCTGGTGGGGCGGTTGTACGACGCCTTCTACAAGCAGTACAAGGACCCGGAGAGCGCGCGCGCAAAAGAGCCTGAACGCGCTGTGCGTGCGGCTGGTGTTCTGCCTGTACGCGGAGGACGCGGGCATCTTTGGCAAGCGGTTGATGTTCCACGATTACATGAAGCACCGCGGGCTGAAAAACGCCCGCCGCGCACTGATCGACCTGTTCAAGGTGCTCGATCAGGACGAGCACGCACGAGACCCCTATCTCGCGGAGGACGACCCGGAGCTGGCAGCGTTCCCCTATGTGAACGGCGGCCTGTTTTCCGATGAAAACATCGAGATTCCCGCGCTGAACGAGGAAATCTTCGACCTGCTGCTGACCAAGGCCTCCAAGGACTTCGACTGGTCGGAGATCAGCCCAACCATCTTTGGCGCGGTATTTGAATCCACCCTGAACCCGGAAACCCGACGCAAGGGCGGCATGCACTATACCTCCATTGAGAACATCCACAAGGTCATCGATCCTTTATTCCTAGACGGACTCAAAGCGGAATTTGCCGAGATCAAGGCCATTGGCGTAGAGCGCACTCGCAAGCAGAAGCTGGCTGCCTTCCAGGACAAACTGGCCTCGCTGACCTTCCTCGAAAACTGCACTACGTCTTTGATACGGGTGGCAGCGGCATAATGGCGAGGGCTCGTTTTTCGGGCAAAAAGAGCTCGTTCGAGCCTTCGGAAAAGCACATTCCATTCTGTTGGTTGAGAACTTTCTTTTTTTTGCAAAAGATGTAATATAGGTATTGACAACTTAGCTGTAATGTGATATATTACAACCGTCAGCTGATAAAATATGTGTGGAGGTGAAAAATGCAGATCGGAAGCAAATTTACAATCGGGGTTCACATCATCACGGCCATCGACTACTTCAAGGATATGGATCGGGTGAACAGTGAATTCCTCGCCGGAAGCATCGGGGTGAATCCTGTCATCGTCCGCACAGTCATTTCACAGTTACGGGAAGCCGGTATTGTGCAGACGCAGCGTGGCAGCAGCGGCGCAGAGCTTACAAAGCGGCTTGATGAGATCACGCTTTACGACATCTACAAAGCCGTTGGCAGTGTAGATACGGAGGAGGGCCTTTTCCATTTCCATGAGCAGCCGAATCCGGACTGCCCTGTGGGCAGAAACATCCATAAGGTGTTGGATCAGCGTCTCATTGATGCACAGAAAGCTATGGAAGAGAAACTCAGATCCACAACGCTTGCCGATATCGTGGAAGACACGAGGCAGGCAGTCAATAATGAATCGAATGAAGAAAAGGAGTAATCTATCATGAAGAAGATTTTGATCGTCAACGGCAGCAAGAGAAGAAAGGGTAATTCCTATGCGCTGGAGGCCCGCATCGCCGAGCAGCTTCAGGGCAAGGCGGAAGTCACCACATTCAATATTGGTGAGAAAGACGTCCGTGTATGTCTTGCCTGCGACGGTTGCAAGCGCCAGCATACCCCCAACTGCATCCAGAAGGATGATTTCACCGCCCTGATCCCGGAGATCGATTCCTGTGACGCTATGTTGATCCTTGCGCCTGTGCACTGGGATCAGTTCCCCGCTCAGCTCAAGGCGTTCCTCGACCGTACCTACTCCTTCATGGACTTCACCCAGCCCGATTTCTCCATGGCAGGACGTAAGGACAAGAAGCTCGGCGGATACTTCTTTGCCGGTTTCGGCCCGGTTGATGTGTACACACAGATGGTGGACACCAATCTGAAGAGCTTTGCTACCGCCGGATTCCGCGACTACAAAGCCCATGTAGCAGGTGATGCGAACGTTCCCGGCAGCATCATGGAGAAGCCTGAAGACTTGAAGGCCGCCGACGAGATGGTGGACTGGCTGCTTGCCTGATCGTTCATCAACACATAGAGATTAACAACAAAGGAGGCTGGACGAACTGGTTCAGTCTCCTTTTCAAAAGGAAGGACAGGAAATGAAAAAGCAATTATCCATCAGAACCATGACATCCGTAGCGGTACTATCCGCAGTCGCTTTCGTATAAAAGGATCAGACCGCTTCTGAAAGGAAAAGAATAACGATGTTGAACGCAGAAACCTATTTCCGCTATCTTGTAAATGAAATCCACACGACCATAGTGGCGACAGTGGACGATGAAGGCCTTCCAGTTACGGCGGCCATCGACATGATGGATTGCGATGAGAACAGCTTGTACTTCCTTACTGCAAAAGGGAAAGGGTTTTATGACCGGCTTATAAAGCGTGGTTTCCTTGCCTTTACGGCGCTTAAGGGTGAAGACACCATGTCAAGTGTGGCCCTTTCTGTCAGAGGAAAAGTGCGCGAACTTGGTTGTGGAAAGATCCCGGAGCTGTTCGATAAAAATCCGTACATGCACCAAATCTATCCGACCGATGAGTCCATGCAGGCGCTGACCGTTTTTCAAATCTATGAGGGCACCGGTGAATGGTTTGACCTGTCGAAAAAGCCGATCGAGCGTGCCTCTTTTACCTTCGGCGGAGCAGAAAAGAAAACAGAGGGGTACTACATCACAAACGCATGTATCGGTTGCGGAAGCTGCACAGAGGTCTGCCCGCAGAACTGTATTGTTGCGGACAGCATCCCGCATGTGATCCGGCAGGAACACTGCCTTCACTGTGGAAATTGCGCCTCTGTGTGTCCGGTCAGCGCAGTGGAAAGAAGGTAACCGTATGAATGAGAAAATGACACAGAATGCGCGGCTGGATTATCTTGTTGAAGAATTCAAAGCAGATTCTGTTCAATATAAAGATTTGCAGATGCCAAAGGATACTGAAGGAAAGCGTCGTATCTTGCGGTCACTTATGAACATCCGAATGCCTCGAAAGATGGATGAGGCGGTTCTTTCTGTGCAGGATGAATATCTGCAGGAGCGCATCCGTGAAAACGGAATTGTGGAGCCTGCCGATATTCCGATAATCCGAGATCGAATGTCCATCTGGCAGGGCGATATAACGAGGCTGGCTGTAGATGCCATCGTGAATGCCGCTAATTCCCAGATGCTGGGTTGCTTCGTTCCTATGCATACCTGTATTGACAACTGCATCCATACCTTTGCGGGCGTGCAGCTTCGAGCGGAATGCAATCGGCAGATGAACGCGCTCCGCATTCGGTATGGCAGCAATTATGAGCAGCCGACGGCTGTCCCCATGCTGACGGACGCCTACAACCTCCCTGCGAAAAAGGTGGTTCATATCGTTGGGCCTATTGTCGAATGTGGATTGACAAAAGAACTGGAAGAACAGTTGGCAGCTTGTTATAGCAATACGCTGGATATGTGTTTGGAGAATGGACTTAGAACAGTTGCGTTCTGTTGCATTTCCACTGGTGTCTTTCGTTTCCCCAACAAGCGGGCTGCCCAGATCGCGGTACGGACTGTATCAGAGTGGCTGCCCTTGCATGCTGGTCAGATGGACCGGGTAATCTTCAATGTTTTTAAGGATGAGGACAAAGAATACTATGAACAGCTTTTACAATAACAGACCAAACGGATATCAGGAGTCAATTCAAAAAGGACTCTCTGCTGTCCGCTCCTTCCGTTCCGGTCTGTCCTACGGAACCGGGAGCCGCGAAGAAAACATTCAAAGGCTGAAATCAGAAATCGAAACGGCGGATGCGATTGTGATCGGTGCCGGAGCTGGCCTTTCCACATCTGCCGGTCTAACCTACAGCGGTGAGCGGTTTGATCAATATTTCTCAGACTTCAAGGAGCGTTTCGGCATCACCGATATGTACTCCGGAGGCTTCTATCCGTTTCCGGATGATGAGACTCGCTGGGCATGGTGGGCGCGGCATATTTACTACAATCGCTACATTGAAGCGCCAAAGCCCGTTTATCAGAAATTATTTGAGCGTGTGTGCGGTAAGGATTACTTTGTCATCACCACCAATGTGGATCATCAGTTCCAGCAAGCGGGGTTTGATAAAAAGCGACTATTCTATACACAGGGCGACTATGGCCTTTTTCAGAGTGTAAACCCATCAATCCGGAAAACATATGATAATGAAGAATGGGTCATGCAGGCAATGGGGGCACAGGGCTTTATTAAAGATGCAGAAGGCATATTTCAAATTCCCCAAAGCGGTGTAGTCATGAAGATTCCTGCTGCACTGATACCAAAGTGTATGGACGATGGATCTCCGTTGACGATGAATCTTCGAGCTGACGATTCCTTTGTGGAGGATGAAGGCTGGCACAGGGCTTCCGCAGCTTACTCTGATTTCATTCTCAGGCACGAAAACTTGCACACCCTGTATTTTGAAATTGGTGTAGGAGCAAACACACCGGTCATCATCAAGTATCCTTTCTGGCGGATGACGAATGATAACCCGAAGGCAGTCTATGCTTGTCTCAATTACAATGAAGCCTTCTGTCCAAAGCAAATAGAAAAGCAGTCGATTTGTCTTGATGGTGATGCAGGAGTCATCCTTGACCTGATAAAATAACAAACAGCTCCCGGTCACCGGCGTAAAACCGATGATCGGGAGCGTTGCATTTATCCGGTTCAGCCCTCGAAGGTTGAGCCGTTTTTGAAGGTGAAGGTTAGGCGGCCATCTGTGTAGGCCGTGGCGTAGTCCAGCAGGCCGCACCAGAGTTTCTCGCTGAAGGTGGTGACCTCGCCGTCCTGCTGTTTCAGAATCCGGAGGAAGTCCTCCATCGTGCCGCGCCGGTCCCGGATGTCGCTGATCTGCTGTACGACCGCATGCTTCTGGGCTTCAGCCTCCTTGAACTTCTGGCTGAGTGCATCGAAGCGCTGGTTGTATTCGGTCTGGTCCTGCGCGACCGTAGCGTTCTGCCGGATCATCTGCTGGATCATTCCGTTGAGCACTTCCATCTCCGAAAGAAGCTCCTGCTGCTGGGACTCCAGTTCGGTGGTGTCGAGGGTCCTTTCCATACCAACCTCGTAGGCGGCAATGGCGGCATCCCGTCCGGCCAGCAGCTGATTGACAGCGACCGTGAAGCGTTCCTTCACCGATGCCTCGTCGAGATAAGGCGTGGTGCAACGGACCTCGTTTTTGTATTTCTGGTTACACTGCCAGACAGTCCGCTTGCATTTTTCCGGCGAGTGCCAGACCTTTGAGCCATACCATCCGCCGCAGTCGCCGCACTTGATTCTGCCGGAGAGCAGGTGGACACCGCTGTGGCGATTCTTGCCCTTGGTCCGTCTGGCGAGCTCCCGCTGGACCATCTCGAAGGTCTCCGGGTCGATGATCGCTTCATAGGAGTTATCTTGCAAGGTGAATACTTTGCACCCCCCTCTGGTCCGTCGCAACGTGTAGAAAGTAAAAAAGGCCCAGCTGCTAACTCGCTCGCTGTGAGCAAGAAAGCAACTGGGCTCCTTTATCCTCTTCTGAATCCAGTTTCCTCTTCGACCAGGGGAATCGTCCTGCTGTCCATATTCTCGATTCGCACATAGCTCCCGCGCTTGATGGCGAGGATCACTTTGTCAATGTTCTCCTCGGTTCCCTGGATTTCCATCGTGAAGCTGCAGTCCCATTCGTTTCTGATCCCGCCTATGCAGCCGTACAGATTGGCTGCGTGGCGGGCACGGTAGCGAAAGCCCACACCTTGCACCCAGCCGTAGAATACGATGTGACAGCGGATCATGCGTGATTCCCCGTGTCCCGGCACCAGGCGGCAATCGCCGAGATAAGGTCGAGGGGAAGTTCGTCTGAGTACGGGATCTGAATAGAGCCTTTGCTATATTTACAACCCGCCTCCTCCAGTTTATCCGCAAACTGTTCCACCGCCTCCGGGCCGGAATAAAGACCGATGTGTTTCTTTGCCGCTGCGAAGTGGATGATGTTATGGCCCTGCCAGTATGTGGGCATAGACCAGGAAATCTTCTCCGTTGCATCGGGCAGTTCATCACGAATGGCTTTTCTCACACTCTGAAGCTGATCCCGGATGCCCTCGTCCTGTGCAAGAATATACTCCTCTATCGTCTCCGGGGCTTTTCCGCAGTAATGGCTCTGATTCTCATTCTTAAAGCTGCGGCCACACTTAGGGCACATCCACATGGCTGTTACTCCTCATCTGGCTTTTGCCCCTCATGGGCTTTCCATTCGCATTCCGTGATCCGCATATCGGTAAACACAGCCGTGAAGCTGGAATCCTCCGGGCTGCATGCGTATATGCCGAAGCTGATCTTTCCGGCTCCTTCCCACATATGGCAGACTCGCATCTGGCTGAAATGCTCACCATCAGTCGAACATTCGACGCAGTAATCATCCTCTCGGCGGCTGAACCGATACCACATGACCTTCACATCGGCGGGAATGGCTGTGGTCGCCCAGTCAGAATAGCCGTGGTTGGTGACCACGGAACCAAGATGCTGGAACCGCTCGTTTTCGTACTCCACCGAACCCTTTAGCCAGTTCTCGGAATCAAGATACATAACAATGCCGCACTGGTCAAAGCGGTGATGGGAACCTGTGAAGTCTGTCTTCACGATGAAGGAAAAGAATTTCTCTTCTGTTTCTATTTGCAGAACTGGCGCATTGTCATTGCGGAAGTGGTAGTATGTTCTTTGCCATAGATCCGTATGCGGCTCAGTTGTAATCGTGATCCGGCTCTCGTTGATGCTGTAGTCCTTCGGCTCTCTTGTCCATTTGAAATCCATCATTTTTCCATCCACTCCCTCTTCAAAATCGCATACTGCATAGTGTTCTCATAGAGTGGCGTGTCATCGGGATTTTTGATGAAGCTCACAAACTCCATGAACAGTCCTTCCCGTCGCATGCCGAGGCGTTCACACAGCCGCTGGCTGGAAAGATTGTAATCCTCTGTATAGGCGTAGATGCGCCTAATGCCCTTCTCATTGAACAGGTAGTCAAAATAGGCGTGGGCGGCTTCGTAGGCGTAACCTTTACCGCTATAATTCAAATTCAGCATCCAGCACGGGCTGAACGTATCCATCGTCTCATCTTCCGGCGCTGTCCCTTCGGGATGCCCAAAAATCTCACCGATGGCCTTGCTGCTCTCCTTCAGCACGATGGCGAGATACAGTTCATACTTCGCACGCTTCTCCATCTCTTCCTTCGCCGCATCCAGCGAATTCAGCTTCATGAAAGCGAAGCAATGCACAGCAGGAGAAGCCAGGTATTCCAGCACATCTGCCGCATCGGATTCCCGGAACTGGCGCAGCACCAGTCGTTCAGTCTCGATCATTTCTCCACCTCATCGTTTGGTCTTTTCCTTCCTCGGATCGGCGGACTTCTCAGCGTTCTACGGGATGGCCCCATGAGTGCCCAAACCACTCCACGCTGGGGATGCGTCCTTCCGTCACATACTGGTTGACTCGACGCTCCGATACGTTCCACTTATATGATGTTTCCCGCACTGATAGATATCCCTTCATGGACCATACCCCCAGTTACAGTATATACCAATATTGATAAGAAAACAAGGTGTGTCCACCAGAGGAATAAGGTATTCTCTCCGTGGGCGGAGTATTGCTGACAGCAATACCTGGGCGACAAAAAAAGGGCTCTCGGTGAATTCCTCCTCGGATTCCATAAACTAAGGCCCAAGGTAGCTCATGTTATCTCATGCGGGGGTCTTTCCTCTGTAGACGCGGGCGTCAGCCCGCCAATACTCATTCTCGCCATCCTTTCGGAGGCGGGGCGGGGGCCCCGGCCCCTCTGATCCACATGGGATATCCTCCGTGATCCCCGCTTTAGTGTTACCAAGCTCAGGTCTTAAATTTACCCACTTCAGGGTTAGAAATTTGACTAGCTCCAGTCTTAAATTTAACCACTTCAGCCCGAATAATGCCTGACTACATTACGCTATTTTCTCCTCTCACAGCCCTCTGAAAGAATCTGTCTTTGCTCCCACGGTTCTCCTGCCACACGCTGAGACACACCTTCTGCACCAACCTGTGCGCCGCCGGGGTAGACGTCAAGACCATATCCGAGATCATGGGGCATGCTGATGTGCGCGTCACCCTGGAGATCTACACCGAGGTCACGAAGGACATGAAGAACCGTGCTGTGAAGTCGCTGGAGGACTACCTGAACGAGGACGACTGACAGGCTTCGGCTTCATTTTCTGGGAAATCTGGGAAATGTCCCACGTCTCGGTTTCATTGGGAAATCTGGGAAAATCCTGGGAAAAAAATCTTGATGCAGAACCGTTTTCAAAGGCGTGGAAAACAGTACCAAAATGCGGGAAAAGCCCGTAAAAACGGCATTTTTGACCGATTTACGGGCAATTCCGGGGCCAAAAGTTCAATTCCCCACGATGAAGCCGATCGAATAGGCGCATCGACATCCATTTTTCCCTTTGCACCCGTCCCGCCCTTCGGCGAACGGACGAGGGCGGCGCACTGCGCGCCGCCCTCGTTTTTTTGCGAAAAATCCATCTGTCCCCTTGACAGCGGCGCGGCGCGCGGATATAATAACAATCGTTAATTAACTTATGTTAGATAACGATTGTTTTTTTTGCGAGAGGGCGATGGAACATGCCTCCGACGGTGAAATTCCAGAAAGACGAGATCGTCCGCGCGGCGCTGGACGTGGCCAGGAAGAAGGGCATC
>CACWVN010000021.1 GCA_902764285.1 uncultured Eubacteriales bacterium | reverse complement strand
CCGCGCGATCAGGCGCACGACGATATACAGTATGGCCGTGACGGTGTTCATGTAGGCGAAATAGAAATTGACGACCAGCATCAGCGCCGTCACCAGCGTGAACATCAGCCAGCGCCGGTTTTCCAGGATCCGCTCCACGCCCAGCAGCAGCAGCGGCAGGTACATCGCGGCGTTGATGAAATACGGATGACGGCCCATCTGCCGCAGGAAAAAGCCGCAGAACGCGTAGATCAGCGCTGCGGCCGCCACGGCCCAGTGCTCCTTCGCGCCCACCTTGCGGGCATACAGGCCGAGACAGGCGCCCGCCAGGTACATGCGCAGCAGGTCGATCAAAATGTAAGCCGTCTCGGTGTTTTCCAGGGAGAAGAACGCGGCCAGCAGGTTCAGCGGATCGGTGAAGCCGTAATAGCTCATCGTCGTCATCACGTCCATGCCCTGGCCCAGGTTGAAATCGACCATCTGGAAGCCCTGGCCGGCCAGCAGGCCGCGCACCGCGCGCCCCAGAGACCCGACCGCCACATAGGCTTGCCGAAGCCCGTCTTTCAGGCTGCCCGTCCAGATCAGCGTCCTGCCGTATCCGGCCAGCATCAGCAGCATCAGAGATATTTATCCTTTCAGCACGATGTTGTCCGGCCCGAGCAGATTGGCCAGCGCGCCGAAATCGTATCCCTCGCCCACCCAGTATTCCCGGGGCGCCTGGTAGGTCTTCTTTTCATCTTCCATGTACAGCATCACGCAGATATTGCCCGGCGTCTCCGCCAGGATGCGCAGCGCGTCCGCCCGCTGGCCCGCGTTCAGCTTCAGATACAGCCGCCGCGCGGGCCGGGCCGGCCGGGCCGGCGTAAAATCCTCATCCGGCGGCGGGGCCGGGTATTCCGGCGGCGCGCCGTCCTCATAGCGCCGCGGGCCGCCCGCGCGGGGCGCGTCCAGCGCGTCCACGTCGGAGAGCGGCGCCACCCGGTCCAGCAGCAGCTTGGGCGATTCCTCCTCGCGCACGGACAGCTTCCCGGACATCACCACCGGCGCGTCCTCGGTCAGCAGGGCGGAAACCCGCTCGTAGACCTTCGGGAACACCAGCACCTCGGTGGTGCCGTACATATCCTCCAGCTGCACGAAGGCCATCATGTTGCCGCTGCGGGCGGCCTTCAGCTTCTTTTCGGTGATGATGCCGCCCATGCGCACCTGCTTCTGGTCCCACGACATGCCGCCGTCGGGCGCTTCCTCCGCCAGCGAGGACAGGAACCGCGCGTTCACCGTCAGCTTTGACAGCTGCGCGGCGTAGGCGTCCAGCGGATGGCCGGAGATATACACGCCGGCGGTCTCCTTTTCCATCTGCAAAAGCTGGCTGCGGTCGTATTCGGCCAGCGCGGGCATCGGCGGAGGCGGCGCGTCCAGGCCGCTGTCGGCCATGCCGAACAGCGAAATCTGGCCGGCGACCATGCTCTTCTGGCGGCGGTTGACGCCGTCCATGGCCTTTTCGTACACCTGCAGCTTCTGGGCGCGGTTGCCGGGCAGCCCGTCCAGCGCGCCGCAGCGGATCAGGTTTTCCACGCCCGCCTTGTTCAATTCGCCGCCGGCCAGGCGGTTCACGAAATCGTACAGGTCGGCGTAGGGCCCGCCCTGCTCGCGCTCGGACACGAGGGCCTCCACGGCCTTCATGCCCAGCTTTTTCACCGCGGCCAGGCCGAAGCGGATGCCCTTTTCGCCCTCCACGGTGAACACCGCGCGGGAATGGTTCACGTCCGGCGGCAGCACCGGGATGCCCTGCCGGCGGCAGTATTGGATGTAAAACGCGATCTTGTCGGAGTTGCCCAGCACGGAATTCATCATCGCGGCCATGAACTCCGCCGGGAATTTCAGCTTCAGCCACGCCGTCTGCACGGCGACCAGCGCGTAGGCCGCGGCGTGGGATTTGTTGAAGGCGTAGGACGCGAAGGCGGTCATCTCGTCGAACAGCCGGGTGGCGGCCTCCTCGCTGACGCCGTTGCGCACGCAGCCCGGCACCACCACGTTGCCGTCCGCGTCCAGCTGGCCGTGGATGAAGATCTCCTTCTCGCGGGCCATCACGTCGTGCTTCTTCTTGGACATGGCGCGGCGCACCAGGTCGCTGCGGCCCATGGAATAGCCGGCAAGGTCGCGCACGATCTGCATGACCTGCTCCTGGTACACCATGCAGCCGTAGGTCACGTCCAGGATCGGCTTCAGCTGCGGCGTCAGGTACTGCACGCTTTCGGGGTTCTGCTTGCCCGCCACGTAGCGGGGAATGGATTCCATCGGCCCCGGGCGGTAAAGCGATATGGCGGCGATGATGTCCTCGAAGTTCGAGGGCTTCATGCTGGTTAAAAACTGCCGCATGCCCGAGGATTCCAGCTGGAATATGCCGTCGGTCTCGCCGTCGGAGATCATCGAATACACGCCGGGCTCGTCCAGCGGGATGTCCGCGGCGGTGAAATCCGGGCCGAGCCGGTCGCGGGCCATCTCGATGGTGTCCATGATGACGTTCAGCGTCCGCAGGCCCAGGAAATCCATCTTCAACAGGCCCAGCGCCTCCACCGTGCCCATCGGGAACTGGGTGGTGATCACGTCGTCGTTGGTCTGCAGCGGGCAGTAATCCACCACCGGCCGGGCGGTGATCAGCACGCCCGCCGCGTGGGTGGAGGCGTTGCGGGGCATGCCCTCCAGCTTGCGGGCCATGTCGATCAGCTTGTGGACCTCGGGGTCGTTTTCGTATTCCCCGCGCAGCTCGCCGCTCATCTTCAGCGCCTTTTCCAGCGTCATGTTCAGCTCAAAGGGCACCTTTTTGGCGATGGCGTCCACCCGCTGATAGCTCAGGTCCATCACCCGGCCCACGTCGCGAATCACGGCCCGGGCGGCCATGGTGCCGAAGGTGATGATCTGGGCCACGTGGTCCGCGCCGTAGCGCCGGCGCACGTAGTCGATCACCCTGCCGCGGCGCTCGTAGTCGAAATCGCAGTCGATATCGGGCATCGATATTCTTTCGGGGTTGAGGAAGCGCTCGAACACCAGCGCGTACTTCAGCGGGTCGATCTCGGTGATGTCCAGCGTGTAGGCCACGATGCTGCCCGCGCCGCTGCCGCGGCCGGGGCCCACGCCCACGCCGTGGGTCTTGGCGTAGTGGATGAAATCCCATACGATCAGGAAATAATCCACGTAGCCCATGCTCTCGATCACGCCCAGCTCGTACTCCAGGCGCTCGCGGGCGTCGGGCCGGTCGGGCCCGTAGCGGCGCAGCAGGCCGTCCTCGCACAGCTCGCGCAGGTAGCCGACGTTCGTCTTGCCCTCGGGCAGCGGGAACGACGGCAGGTGCGTGGTGGAGAAGTCAAAGTCCACCCGGCAGCGCCGGGCGATCTCCTCGGTGCGGTCGATGGCGTCCCCGAAGTTCGGGAACACCGCGCGCATCTCGTCCTCCGACTTCACGTACATCTGGTCGTTGTCCATGCGCATGCGGTGCTCGTCGGCCAGCGTCTTGCCGGTCTGGATGCACATCAATACTTCCTGGGCCTCGGCGTCCTCGCGGGTCAGGTAGTGGCAGTCGTTGGTCACCACCAGCGGGATGTCCATCTCCCGCGCCAGCTTCACCAGCCGCGGCGCCACGGTCTTCTGGTCGGGGATGCCGTGGTCCTGCAGCTCGACGAAGAAATTGTCCTTCCCAAAGATATCTATGTAGCGCCGGGCCATGGCGCGGGCCTCGTTCTCCCGGCCGTCCAGCAGCAGCTTCGGCAGGTCGCCGGACAGGCAGGCCGACAGCGCGATCAGCCCCTCGTGGTACTTTTCCAGCAGCTTATAATCCACGCGCGGCCGGTAATAATATCCGCGGATGAAGCCCTCGCTGACCAGCCGCGAAAGGTTCCGGTAGCCGGTCTGGTTTTCGCACAGCAGGATCAGGTGGCTGTAATCGCGGGTCAGGCTGGTCTTGTTGTCCATGTCCGGGCACACGTACACCTCGCAGCCGATGACCGGGTGGATGCCGGCGTCCTTCGCGGCGCGATAGAAATCCACCACGCCGTACATGACGCCGTGGTCGGTGACCGCGCAGGAGGACATGCCCAGCGCCTTCAGCCGCTCCATCAGCGGCTGGATGCGGCAGGCCCCGTCCAGCAGGCTGTATTCGGTGTGCAGGTGCAGGTGCGCGAACATGGGCGAATCTCAACCTTCTTCGTTCTTCGTCGGTCGCGGGCCCGGGAAGCGGGAACGCGTTTCGTCCCCGCCTCCCGCCGCCCGGTTTTTATCTCATGGTGGTGGCGTTCCTGACGATGGAATTGATCTCCGCGCTCAATTCATCGGCGGTACGCCCGGAGCGGATCCGGTCGGCCAGGTCGTAGACCTTCTGCACGTCATCGGCGTTGGCGGTGACGGCCACCGTCTGGATGGAAGGATCGGCTTTCAGCACCTCGGAAGCCACCATTTCGCGGATGCGCTCGGTCATCTGGCCCTTGTAGGCGTTGTCGAACTTCACGCCCACCAGCGCGGTGGTGCCGGTCACGATCACGCGGGCTTCGGAAACCTCCGAAATGCGGGCGATGGCGCCTTCGATCTCGGAGACGCGGTTGGCCCAGTCGAAGGGCGTCAGCGCGCCGTCAGCGGCGTTGTCGGTGCTGCCGCTGTTCGGCATGGCGCCGTCGTTCGCAGCGCCGTTCCCGGTGGCGCCGGAGACGCCGTTCGCGCCGGGCGTGGTCTGCGGGGCGTAGTTGGCGGTGGCTTCGGGCGCGCCGAGGTTATCGTTGTTCATGCAGGCCGCCAGCGCCAGGCCGGCCGCCGCGACGATCAGGATCACGGATATGATTTTGCGATTCATGTTGCATACCTCCTTGCGGCACTATTGTGGCCGAAGGAGGCGCGAAAAATACCATTTCGGGAAGAAAACAGCCGGAGCTTACCCGCGCCGCGGCAAATATCCGGGCGGGCGCCGCATCGGCGCCCCTACGGGAGCTTTCTCCTACTCCCTACTCCCTACTCCCTACTCCCTACTGCCTACTCCCTTATCCCTAATCCTCCTCGCGATAGAAGCAGCACCCGCCGATGAACTCCCGCAGGATGGAATTGACGGGGATTTCGTCCTCCACGTCGGCAGTCTGGATGTAATTGAGGAATTTCACCAGCCGCCGCGCCAGCGTATAGTGCGGGCTGTCGGGCTTGACGGCCTGCAGCGCCGGATAGGCGTATTTTTTCATGATGGGCAGCTCGTAGGTCAGCGAAGAATTGAACATGGCGTCGGCCTTTTCCTGGAACGGGAAGATGTAATTCTCCTCGCCCCGGCGCACGGACGCCCACATGTCCAGCGTCTGCTCCGGCGGCGTGCCGCGGAACTGGTAATCGCGGACGATGCGCCGCAGCAGCCGCGCGTCGGTGGTGCGGATGCGGTTATGATCGTCCAGGTTCAACATCGTCAGCGGGCTGATGTACACTTTGAACTTCAGGTGCGCCGGGATCGTGGCCGTCAGCCGGTCGTTCAGGCCGTGGATGCCCTCGATGATGATCGGCTGGCCGGGCTCCACGCGGAAGGCGTGGGTGTTCTCGGTGCGCGTGCCGCTCTTGAAATCGAACTCCGGAACCTGCACCGTTTCGCCTCGCAGCAGCTTCTCCAGGTGGTCGCACAGCAGCGCGATGTCCAGCGTCTCGATGCGCTCCAGGTCGATGGAGCCGTCGGGCTCCTTGGGGATGCTGTCGCGGTCGAGGTAGTAGTCGTCCAGCGACACCTTCACCGGCCGCAGCCCGTGCACGCGCAGCGCGATGGACAGCCGGTGGGCAAAGGTGGTCTTGCCGGAAGACGACGGCCCGGCGATCAGCAGCAGCTGCGCCCCGGAGGCGATGAACTGGTCGGCGATCTGCTCGATGCGGCGCTCCTGCAGCGCCTCGTTTACGCGGATGAACTCGCGCAGCCTGCGGTTCACGATCATGTCGTTCAGGTCGGCCACGTTTTCGCAGTTCAGGATCGCGTGCCATTCGGCGGCCTCGGAATAGGTGTGCAGCAGGTTCGGCAGGTTCACGAACGGCGCGGGCCTGCGGGGGTCTTTCACGTCCGGCATCTGCAACAGCATGCCGTCGGCGCAGGTGCGCAGGTCGAACACGTCGATCCTCCCCGTGTCCGGCGCCATCTCGCCGTAGAAATAATCGTCCAGGCCGTCGTCGATGCGGTACAGCGTGAAATGACTGAATTTGCGGTAACCCAGTATCCGCAGCCGGTCGGTCTGGCCGGTGCGGGCGAAATAGCCCTGGGCGTCCTCGGTGGACACGCGGATGCGCCGGATGGGCATATCTGCCTCCACGATGGCGCGCATCTCCGCCTTCAGCCGGTCCACGATCGCCTCCGTCACGGCCACGTCCGGCAGGTCGATGTACAGACCCTGGACAAAGGAATGGCGGATGCGCACGCGCTTGCCGGGATGCAGCCGGTTCGCCGCCGTGAGGAATATGAATTGCAGCGTCCGCTCGTAGATGCGGCGGCCCTCCTCGTCGGCGTACGTCAGCACCCGGGCAAAGGCGTATTCCTGAACCTTGTCGTTCAGGGAATCCGTCCGGCCCTGCACGGTGATGCCCAGCGCGCCCGCGCCGCCGTCCGGCAGCCGATCAAGGAGATCGCCCCAGCGCTCGCTGCCCTCGCACTTGATTTCGATGCCGTTCAGCTTCAAATACATGTCCAACCCTCCAGACGGCACAATCACCCATTATCCCAACTATTATAACATCCCGCGGCGCGCTTTGCAACGGCGCGTCCTGTAAAATACGATTTGGCTTGCGCCGTTTTTCCCGGCGTGCTAAAATAGCAGCGAAATAAAGCGAGCGCCGGCCGGCGCCGAAGGACGTACCCCATGAACAAAGCCAAGATCCAGATGATCGCCTCGATGGCCATATTCGGCACGATCGCCCTGTTCGTGCGCAATATCCCGCTGGCCTCGTCCCAGGTGGCGCTGTTCCGCGCGGTCTTCGCGCTGGCGTGCCTGACGGCGATGAAAGCCGTCAAAAAACAGCCCCTGCCGCTGAAGGGCACGGGCCGCGACGCCCTGCTGCTGTTCCTGTCCGGCGCGGCGATGGGCTTCAACTGGATCTTCCTGTTCGAGGCCTACCGTTATACCAGCGTATCGGTGGCGACGCTGAGTTATTACTTCGCGCCGGTGATCGTGATGGCCGCCAGCCCGGTGCTGTTCCGCGAGCGCGTCACCCGCCGGCAGGCGCTGTGCTTCGCCGGCAGCGCGATCGGCCTGGCGCTGGTCGTCAGCCCCGGCGGGCTGTCCGGGCCGGGCGAGATCAGGGGCGTGCTGTTCGGACTGGCCGCGGCGGCGCTGTACGCGGCGGTGATCCTGCTGAACAAGGGCATCCGCGGCGTCTCCGGCATCGACCGCACGATGCTGCAATTCGCGGCCGCCGCGGCGGTGCTGCTGCCCTACGTGCTGCTGACGGGCGGCGTCCGCTTCGACGGCATGACGCCCGCGGGCTGGCTGTGCCTGCTGGCGGTGGGCGCGGTCCATTCCACGCTGGCCTACGTGCTGTACTTTTCCGCGCTGAAAAAACTGCCCGGCCAGGAGACGGCGATCCTCAGCTACATCGACCCGCTGGTGGCGGTGCTGGTCTCCGTGGCGCTGCTGGCCGAGCCCGTGACCGCGCTGCAGCTGGCCGGCGGCACGATGATCCTGGGGTTCACGATGGTGAATGAATTAGGGAGCAGGGAGTAGGCAGTAGGGAGTAGGGAGTAGGAGAACGCGGCTGTTTCGCCGTAGGGGCGCCGATGTGAAAAGAGACCCGCTACAACGCGAATCCCCGCGCCATCAGGCGCGAGGATTCGTCGCGGATGTGAGGAACGCGGGCTGTCCGCCCGGGCACTTCATACGCCTCACGCCTCACTCCTCACTCCTCTCTCCTCTTCCCTACACGTCATCACCAGCAGTGTTCCCTCGCGCACGGAGATCTCCGCGCGTTCGGCGGCGAATTGGTTGCTGACGCCCAGCGGGAAGGCGTTGGTCAGCTCGGCATCCTCGACCGCGTACTTCGCGCCGCGGATCGTCACGCCCCGGCAGGTGTCGCTGAGGGCGAACACGGAGAGGGTGCCGGGCCGGGCGGGCACGGCGATCGCGCCGTCCGACACCGCCGCGGCCCAGGTATTCCCGTCGGCCATCTCGATGTGCGCGCCGCGCCGCGCGGCGTAGTGCAGCGCCTGCAGGTTCGCCAGCGTGTGGTCCGCCCGCCCGCCGAAGCCGCCGACGACGAGGAAGTCGTCGAAGCCCATCGCCAGGCCCTTCTTCAGGCACAGCATCGTATCGGTGTCGTCCTTCTCCACCGGCACGCGCACGACGTTTTCGCCCGCGGGCGCGTCGGAGGAATCGAAATCGCCGATCACCCAGTCGGGCTTCGCGCCCAGCCGCCTGGCCAGCTGCCAGCCGGCGTCGGCGCAGAGGATGATATCATCCGGCCGCGGCGACCAGGCCGCGCGGGGATCGCCCTCGCAGCGGGCGGTGAAGATCGCGCAGCGCCGCCGGTTTTCCGGGAAGCGATGATACCGGCGCATCCCGTCGAAATCGGAAACCGCGCCGTCGACGTGTGCCGCCAGTTCCCCGTGGCAGGCGTGCGTCAGCGGGTCCAGCACGGCGTAGGCGCGCATGCCCGCGGCCTGCGCGCCCTCGATGCCCTCGGCGGTATCCTCGAACACGGCGCAGTCCGCCGGATCGACGCCCAGCTTCCGCGCCGCCAGCAGGAACAGCTCGCCGCCGCGCTTGTTCGCGTCGCCGATGTCCCCGCAGGTGCAGAAGGTGTCGAACAGCTCGGCGACGCCGCCCTGCTCCAGCGCGGGCATGAACACCTCGGGCCGGTTCGCCGTCGTCACCGCCAGCTTCACGCCCGCGCGCTTCAGCATGCGCAGGTATGCCCGCGCGCCCTTCTTCAGCGGCACGCGCCGCGCGTATTCCTCCGCCGACAGCCGCATCCACTCCGCCGCCACGGCCGCGGGGTCCTCCGCCAGGCCGTAGCGCCGCACGGTGTATTCGGCGGCCTCGGAAAAACTCATGCCCTGCACGGCGCGACTGTATTCCTCCGGGGAATATTCGATGTCCCGGACCTCGAAGAACGTCGCGTCCACCCGCCGCCACACGCCCAGGCTGTCCAGCAGCGTGCCGTCCAGGTCGAACAGCGCCGCGCGGAAGGGAATATCACGCATCACGATTCGCCCTCCTCGTATGCCTCCATCGCCGCCTCGGCGCAGCGAATGCCGTCCACGGCGGCGGACATGATGCCGCCGGCGTAGCCCGCGCCCTCGCCGCAGGGGTAGAGCCCGCGCAGACTGGCGACGCAGTTCCCATCGCGCTCCACGCGCACCGGCGAGGACGAGCGGGTCTCCACGCCGGTCAGCACCGCGTCGGGATCGGCGAAACCCCTGAGCTTCCGGTCCAGCAGCGGCAGCGCCTCACGCATGGCGTCGGTCACGAACCCCGGCAGGCAGCCGTCGATGCTGCCCCACTTCACGCCCGGGCGATAGCTGGGCATTACGGAGCCGGGGCCGTCGGAGGGCCGCCGGGCCAGGAAGTCGCCCACCTTCTGCGCCGGGGCGCGGTAATCGCCGCCGCCCGTCTGGAACGCGGCGCGCTCCCATTTGCGCTGGAAGCGCACGCCGGCCAGCGGGTCGTCGCCGCCGAAGTCCTCCGGCAGCACGTTCACCAGCAGCGCGCTGTTGGCGTTCTCGCCGTCCCGGGCGTACAGGCTCATGCCGTTCACGGCCAGGCCGCCCGCCTCGCTGGCGGCGGCCACCACCTGGCCGCCGGGGCACATGCAGAACGTGTACACCGAGCGCCCGCCGGGCAGGTGCACGGCCAGCTTGTAGTCCGCCGCGCCCAGCGCCGGGTGGTTCGCCGCCGGGCCGTACTGGGCGCGGTTGACCGCCGCCTGCCGGTGCTCGACGCGCGCGCCGATGGCGAAGGGCTTGCGGGACATGGCCACGCCCGTCTCGTACAGCATCTCGAAGGTGTCCCGGGCGCTGTGGCCCACGGCCAGGATCACGGCGTCCGCCGCGAGCTCGTATTCCCCGTCCGGACCCTGCAGCTTTGCGCCGGCGACCGTGCCGTCCCGGACGATCAGCCCGGTCAGCTTCGTCTCAAACCGCACGTCGCCGCCCAGCGCGAGGATCTGTTCGCGCAGGTGCTTCACCACGGCCTTCAGGTGATCGGTGCCCACGTGGGGTTTGGCCTGCCACAGGATGGATTCCGGCGCGCCCGCGCGGTGCATCTCCCACAGCACCCGGCGGCAGCGCGGGTCCTTGATGCCGCTGTTCAGCTTGCCGTCGGAAAACGTGCCCGCGCCGCCCTCGCCGAACTGCACGTTGCTCTCCGGGTCCAGCGGACCGCCCGCCCAGAAGGCGGCTACGTCCCGCTCGCGCCGGTCCACGGGACGCCCGCGCTCGATGACCACGGGTTTCATCCCCGCCCGCGCCAGCGTCAGCGCCGCGAACAGCCCCGCGGGCCCCATCCCCACCACCAGCGGGCGGTGCCCGTGCCCAGCTGCTGCCGCGCTCTCCTGCGGATCGTCAGCGGGCAAATCGGCTGCCGCGCTCCCGCCATCGGTTTTCCGCGCCACGGATTCCAGCGCAGAAAACCTGCCCCGACTGTATTCTCTCAACTCTCCGCTCTCAACGCTCCACTCTTCGTCTGTCATCTCCCGCGCATTCCTGGGCAGGCGCACGGGCCGCGCGGTCTCCACGTCCAGCGTCAGGGAAAAGTGCACGTCGCCCTTGTCCCGGGCGTCCACGGATTTCCGCGCCAGCCGCGCGGACAGGATGTCCCCGGGCTTTGCCCGCAGCGCCCGCGCCGCGATCTCCGCCGGCGGCATCCGCCAGTCGTCCAGATTCAGCCGAAGCTGGGAAATGCGTATCTTCACGTTCAACCCTTCTCCAAATCCAGCCGGACGCGCGTCCGGCTGGAGGATTCGTATGGTGCTGTCCGCTCGTCACCGCTTGCGGCGGTCGCCGTGCTGGATGTAGAAATTGGCCTTGTCGCGGTACATGGCCTCGTCCGCGCGCTTGAACACCTGCTTGAAGCTTTCGCCCGCGCCGGGATCGTACACGGCCACGCCCTTGGAGATCGCCAGATCCGTTTCATAGCGCTTTTCGCCCCGGTTGAACTCGGCCAGGGCGGCGTCGATGCGCTTGAACAGCGTCTGCATCTCCGATCCGGGGATCCGCTCCATCAATACGATGAACTCGTCGCCGCCGATGCGATAGGCGTTTTCCGCGCCGAACACCTTCTTGATGACGGCGGCGGCGTCCACGATGATCTGGTCGCCGATCTCATGGCCCCAGTTGTCGTTGGCGTTCTTCAGGCCGTTGATGTCAAATACGGCGATGGAAAAGTTCGCCGTGCCCCGGTCGATCTGGCTGCTGATCCGGTCGACCTTCTCGAAATAGGCGGTCTTGTTGCCCACGCCGGTCATGGCGTCGGTATAGGCCTGGGCGTGCACGTAATCGATGTACTGGCGCATCTCCTGGTGCAGCGAATGAATGCCCTGGCTCAGCTCCTGGATGCCGCCGCGCCCGGTCGTCCCCGACGGGTCCTCCGCGCCCTGGCCCAGCCGCTTGTATTTTTCGTCCTCCCGCACTTCCCGCATGAGCGCGTCCACGTCCCCGGCCAGGCCGTGCAGCTGGTCGTTCAGTTCGTGGAAGCGCTGGCGGATGCGCCTGGTGACGATCAGCACGATCAGCGCGCCCGCGATGACCGACAGAAGACTGATGACCAGTATGGAGCGCGTATAGCGGCTGATCTGCGCTTCATACCAATCGGCGGAATAATCCACGCCGACGATGCCGGCCACGCGGCCCTGGGAATCGAACACCGGGCTGTAGGCGCTGTAAAACCGTCCCCAGGCGTCCTCATAGGGCACCTCGTCCATGGCGGCCGTGCCGAGGCTGGCCTTGCGCAGCGCGTCGGTGGTCACGACGGGTTCGCCGAACTCGCCGGGGTCGTCCTCCGCGGGATCGATGGTGAAGGTGAAGCTGCCGTCCTCCTCGGCGCGGATGCCGTAGATGTATTCCAGTTCGATGTTTTCCTGGAACACCGTCAGCGCGCTCAGCGCGGCCTGGTAGGCCGGGGTGTCCGCGTCCTGGGCGGTCAGCTTTTCCAGCGAATCGCCGTCCAGCAGGTCCGCCGCGGTGTTGGCGATATCCATCAAGCGGCCCCGGATCAGCGATTTCATCATGCTCCGCGTCTGGTTCATCAGCACCAGACTCAGCGCCATGTTCGCCGCCAGCAGCACCAGAAATACCACGATCGCGATCTGCGTCGTGCCGCCCAGCTTTTTCTTAACCCAGTTTATCATGGCCGGTTCCCCTTCCGACTTCCATGAATCGCCCTGTCCGTCAATCGTTCGCGCCCGACAGCCGCGCCTCGATGCTCTCGGCGGCCATCAGCGCGCTGCTCCAGGCCCACTGCAGGTTGAAGCCGCCGCAGTCGCCGTCCACGTCCAGCACCTCGCCCGCGGCGAACAGGCCCGGCGCGCGCAGCGACTGCATCGTGCGGACGTCGAAATCCTTCATCGATGCGCCGCCGGCGGTGACCTGCGCCTGATCGAACCCCTGCGTGCCCGTCACCGGCAGCGACCAGCCCGCCAGCCGCGCCGCCAGCCTGTCGCAGTCCGCGCGGCCCAGCGACCCGGCGGCCGCATCCAGGGCAATCCCCGCGGACTTCACCAGTGACTGTCCCAGCCGCTTGGGCAGGATGCCGGTGAGGAAGTCCTCCATTTTGCGCTTCGGCATCTCCTTCGCCCGGGCGACGAGCGCCAGGTCCGGACGCTCCCAGTCCGGAACGAACGACAGAACAACGCCGCACCTTTCGCCTCTGTTCAGCAGCTCGTTGGCCGCGCGGGCCAGCTGCATCGCCGCGATGCCGGACACGCCGTATTCGGCGAACAGGATCTCGCCGGACTCGCTCCGCACGACGTCGTTCCGGCGCACCAGCGCGATCTTGCCCTCGGCGCGGATGCCCTTCAGCCCGCGCACGGCCTCCGGCGGCGTCTTCAGCGCGGCGACGGCCGGAAAGCGCGGCTCGATGCGGTGGCCGAAGCCCTCCAGCAGCCGGTAGCCGTCGCCGCAGGCGCCCAGCTTCGGCGCGGCCAGCCCGCCGCAGCACACCAGCGCGGTCTTCGCCGCCGCGGCGCGGCCGTCCGCCGACTCGGCACGAAAGCCCTCCGGGCCGCGCGCCAGCTTCGCCACGGCAAAGCCCGTCAGCACCTCCACGCCGTTTTCATCGCAAAACAGCCGCAGCGCATCCAGCACCGAGGCCGCCTGCCGGCTCATCGGATAGACGCGGCCGGCCTCGTCGGCGTCGCAGAACAGGCCGATGGATTCAAAATATTTCACGATCCGCCCGGGCGGCCAGGCTTTCAGCGCGGCCTGGGCGGCCTGCCGGGCGCCGTGGTAATCCGCCGCGCGGGCCCGCAGGTTCGTCAGGTTGCAGCGCCCGTTGCCGGTGCTGAGCAGTTTGCGGCCCACCCGGTCCTGCTTTTCCAGCAGCGCGACCCGCCGGCCCCGCCGGGCGAGATCGCAGGCGGCGATCAGCCCGGAGGCCCCGCCGCCGGCGATGAGGACATCGTAGATCATAAACCGCCCTCCGGATCAGGCCGGAGCGTCCCCGGCTTCGTTCAGTCCCAGTTCCTTGATCAGCTTCCCGCCGCCCAGCAGCGCCAGCCCGTGCAGCGCCCGGGAACAGGCGGTGTACAGCCGCCGGCGCTCGTCGCCGGTCAGCTCCGCTTCGGGCCAGACGACGATCACGGCGTCAAATTCCATGCCCTTGGTCAGGTGGTAGCAGGCCACCACGTTGTCGCCCGCTTCATAGTCCAGGTCGGCCTCGCCGCCGTCCAGCCGGTACACGTTGTCGAGCTTCGTGGACAGGGAATCGGCCTGGGACTGGCTGCGCGTGATGACGGCGATGGACTGGTGCCCCGCGGCGCGGAACCGATCCAGCGTCTGTTTCAAAAGCGCCTCGGAATACTGGGCCGCCAGCGGCGGTTCGCCCTCGCGGCCGAAGGGCTCCAGCGCGTCGCCGTCGGGCAGCAGCCGGTTGCAGAACCGCGCGATGGGCATCGACGAACGATAGCACTTCGTCAGCGGGAACGTCGGCGCGTCGGGCATGCCGAAGCAGGCGCCCCAGTGGGCCGGGTCGCAGGGCCCCATGCCCGGGGTGGTGCGCTGGCGCGGATCGCCCAGCAGCGTGACGTGGGCGTTGGGATAATAGGCGCTGAGCATGGCCAGCGCGGTTTCGGAATAATCCTGGGCCTCGTCCACCAGCAGGTGATAGATCATCTTGTCCGGCGCGGCGAACCCCAGCCGCACGGCCAGATAGGCCTCGGCCACGGCGTCCTCCCACCAGGTGACGCCCGCGGCCAGGTTCTCCTCGTAGGCGTCCCGCAGCGGCTTCGGCGCGGTGCGCAGCACCCGCCGCATCAGATCTCCGCCCTTGTTTTCCAGCATGGCGCGCAGCTGGGCGCGCACCGGCTGCAGCCGCTGGGCCACGGCCATGTTGCTCATCTGCCGCAGTTCGCGCTGCCCGTAGCGGTCGGAAAAGCTCTTTTCATACTGCTTGTACAGCCGCTCCTCCCAGCCGGATATGCGGGTTTCCAGCGTGGCGTGCATGCGCATCAGCTTCTGCGCCGGCGTGAGCAGCGAAAGCTCGCCCCGGTACATGCGCACCAGTTCCTCCCGCTTGATCAGCACCTGGTCGTCCAGCTTCACGGCCTGGAAATCCGGCCCGTAGGCGGTGAAATCGTCGGCGAAGCGCTCCAGCTGCTTCAGGAAATCCATGCCGCACTTGTATTCCACCGACTGCAGCCGCAGCGCGTCGTTGGTGTCCAGCAGCGTCTCCAGCTGGTGATAGGGCTTTTCCACCTTTTTGTCCAGCAGCTCCTCCACCACTTCGCGCAGCGTGCGGGCGCGGATATTCTCCTCGCCCAGCTCCGGCAGCACGCCGGAGACGTATTCGGAAAAGGCGGTGCTGGGCGAGAGGATGGTGATCTTGCTGGCGTCCAGCAGATCGCGGCGGCGGTACATCAGATAGGCCGCGCGGTGCATGGCCACGCTGGTCTTGCCCGAGCCGGCGCTGCCCACCACGGAAACCACCCGCGCGCTGTCCTGGCGGATGGCGGCGTTCTGTTCGGTCTGGATGGTGGCCACGATCTGGCGCATGCGCCGGCTGCTGGCCCCGGAGAGGATGTCCAGCAGCAGCGAATCGTCGATGCTCACCTGGGTATCGACGTAGTATTTCAGCCGCCCGTTTTCCATGCGGTACTGGCGCTTCAGCGTCAGTTGCCCGCGGATGGTGCCGGAGGGGCTTTCATAGGCGGTCTCGCCGGGCATGGAATCGTAGTACAGGCTGCACACCGGCGCACGCCAGTCGTGCACCAGCAGCTCGCCCTTTTCGTCCTTCAGGCTGTACAGGCCGATGACGATCTTTTCCACCTGGTCCGCGCCCTGTTCCACGAAATCCACCCGCGCGAAGAACGGGTTCATCAGCATCCGGCGCGAGCGCTCGGCCATGCTGTCGGCGAACTGGCGGCGCACGACGAAGCGGTCCACCTCGGCGGAGAGCTGTTCCAGGTCCTCCTCCGAGAGGGCCGTGGGCTTCACGCGCAGGTCCTCCCAGGCGTCGGCCACGATGGCGTGGATCGATTCCAGGTGGTCCCCGGAAATGATCTGCGCCCTTTCGATCAGCGCCAGCAGCAGCTGTTGAACGCGGGCGGTATAGGCCTGTTCCCGCGGCAATTCCTTCAGGTAATCCATGTCGTCCTCCGTGCGGCGCGGCGCCCGTTCCGACGCCGCGCGCGGCGGCGCGAACGCCGCCGTTTTCCGCGAGATTCATAAAAGTCAAATCATTATATCATAATGTAATGAAAAAGTAAATCCCTTGCGCAAATGAATTATGTGCGATAGAATTAGGGGAGGGAAAACAGCGGAAAAAACGGCGGCCGGCGCCCTTTTTTACGGCGTTTCCCGTTTCCCGAAACACGAGGTGATGCTTCCATGCCCAACGTTCCGCGGCCCATGTGGCGGCGCGTGCTGCTGATCGTCGTCGGCGCGGCGCTCTACGCCGTCGGCATCGTGTGCTTCGCGCGGCCCGCAGGCCTGTTTCCCGGCGGGTTTACCGGGCTTTCGCTGCTGATCCAGGAATCCTGCCAGCGCTTTCTGGGCTTCACGCCACCCTATTCGCTGTTCAGCATCACGCTGAATTTCATCGCGGCGGCGCTGTGCTTCAAATACATCGGCCGGAATTTCGCGATGCTGTCGATGCTGTCGGTGGCCATCGCCAGCGTGCTGACCGACCTGATCCCCGCCTACGCCTTTTCGGAGGACCCGCTGCTGTGCAGCGTGTTCGGCGGGCTGGTGAACGGGCTGGCGATATCGCTGTGCCTGCGGGCCGACGCCAGCACCGGCGGCACGGATTTCATCAGCATCTACCTGGCGGAAAAGAGCGGGCGCGACGCCTTCAACATCATCCTCTGCGGCAACATGGTGATGCTGTCCGTCGCGGGCCTGGTCTTCGGCTGGGGGCGCGCGCTGTATTCCATGATCTTCCAGTTCTCCACCACCCAGGCGCTGCACGCGCTGTTCCGCCGCTATCAGCACCGCACGCTGTGGATCGTGACGGACCGCCCGGAAGAGGTATACGCCATCATCCGCGACGCCACCCACCACGGCGCGACGCTGTTCCAGGGCACGGGGCTGTACAAAAACGAGCCGCGCTCGATGATCTACACGGTGCTCTCCGGCGACGATATCCGCCGCGTGGTGCGCGATGTGCGCGCCGTCGACCCCCACGCCTTCATCAACGCCCAGCGCACCGATTCGCTGACCGGGCGGTTCTACCGGCGGCCGCAGGACTAAAGCGTTGTGGAGGGGGATTCCATCCCCCTCCACTGCCTCCCCCTGTCAGATTTGCCTGAAATTATGGATAATTTCCGGGCGGCAAATCTGCAAGGAAGCCATTTTTGCTCTGGTCGACAGGCTCCCGGCCGCAAAAATGGCTCCGTTCCCGCCGTACATGCCGCCGGGAACGACTGAAGACAAGCGTTCAGAGTTGAAAGAGGATGGCCGGGCGCGTTTGCGGAAGGCGATGATCCTGTTCTCCACGCGCTCAGGGAAACGGAAGTGTACCAATGAAGGATAAACGCATCGGCGCGCTGCAGGTGGCGCTGGCCGCGATCTGCTGGAGCTTTGCCGGCGTATTGAGCAAGTCGCTGCCCTGGAACCCGCTGACCATCAACGGCGTGCGGTCGCTGATCGCGGCGCTGCTGCTGGCGCTGTCCCGGGGCACGATCCGGGTGCGCCTGACGAAGGGCACGGCGCTGGGCGCGCTGGGCGCGTCGCTGACGGGCATGCTGTTCATGGCGGCCAACAAGCTGACCAGCGCCGCCAACGCCATCGTGCTGCAATACGCGATGCCGGTGTTCGTGATCGGCTTTTCATGGGCGTTTTTCCACCGGCGGCCCCAGGCGCGCGATCTGATCATCGCGGCACTGATTATGCTGGGCGTGGTGCTGTGCAGCTGGGAGGGGCTTTCCGGCGGCAACCTGCCGGGCGACGCGCTGGCGATCCTGTCGGCGGTCACGTTCGCGCTGGTGTTCTTCTGCGCGCGGCTGCCCGGCGCGAACCCGATGGATTATTCCTATCTGGGCATGCTGTTCTGCGCGCCGTTTGCGGTGAGCGCCTGCTTTGACCCGGCGGTCAGCCTGAACCCGCTGCACTGGCTGACGGTGCTGGGACTGGGGCTGTGCCTGGCGGGCGGGTATTATTTCATCTCCCGGTCGATGAGCCGGGTCTCCCCCGTCACGGCGGCGCTGCTGGCGAACCTGGAGCCGATATTGAACCCGTTCTGGGTGTTCCTGTTCCTGGGCGAGGCGCCCGGCCCGCTGGCGCTGGTGGGCGCGGCCATCGTGCTGGCCTCGGCCACCGTCTATTCGCTGCTGCCCTCGCGGGCGGACGGCGCTTGAGTTTTCCCGGGTATTATGCTAAACTGGATGCATCGATACGAAAGAAGGGCTGAATCATGAGCGATTTGAACATCGTCTGCCTGGATCTGGAGGGCGTGCTGGTGCCGGAGATCTGGATCGCCTTTTCCGAAGCCAGCGGCATCCCCGAGCTGCGGCGCACCACCCGGGACGAGCCGGATTACGACAAGCTGATGCGCTGGCGCCTGGGCATCCTGCGGGAGCACGGACTGGGATTGAAGGACATCCAGGCCGTGATCCGCACCATCGACCCGCTGCCCGGCGCAAAGGAATTCCTGGACGCGCTGCGCGCGCGGACCCAGGCGGTGATCCTCAGCGACACGTTCACCCAGTTCGCCCAGCCGCTGATGGAAAAGCTGGGCTGGCCGACGCTGCTGTGCAACGCGCTGGAGGTGGCCCCGGACGGCATGATCTCCGGCTACAGGATCCGCGTGGCCCATTCCAAGCTCAGCACCGTGAAGGCGCTGCAGTCGGTGGGCTTTGAGACCATCGCCTGCGGCGACAGCTACAACGACCTGGACATGATCCGCGCCGGCAAGGCCGGGTTCCTGTTCCGCTCGACGGAAAAGATCATCGCCGACAACCCCGATCTGCCGGCCTTCGAGGCCTACGACGACCTGCTGGCCGCCATCACCCGGGCACTGTAGTCAATAAACCGCAAACCGGGCTGTCCGCCTTTGGGGACAGCCCGGTCGTTTTTATGGGTTTGCCGATTCCCGGATGCTTTTTATTTTTCCCGCGCCTCGCCGCTTCCCCAGAAGCCAGGGAAAACAACGGTTGATGATTTCGATAAGGACGCATGAGACCAGGCAAGCTGCCAGCACGACGACGATCCAGCGGAATACCGCATCATCGAAGATTGCCGCCCGCTTTGCCAGCGTATTCGCCGTATCCATCGCGATCGGAATGGAAAAAGCATTCTGGAAAGCGTAGACCACCAGGGTATTCCTTCCGAAGTACTCCGTCAGCTTGAGGCGTTCCAGTTTCTCCGCAAGGATCAGCATGGAAAAAACGCCCAGAAACGCCGCGGCGAGGCAGTACACCGGATTCCCGATTCTGGCGGCATAGAGATCCATATAAACACACACCCGATAGTTCAACGCACAAAAAAGAAGATGGCAGGCCAGCAGCACCGGGAGCAGCCGGTCAAGGCGCCTGTCTTTCCATTTTTGCCGCATGAGGCGCAGCAGATAACCCATGGAAAGGAAGGCCAGAGAGGACGGCAGCAGATCGAGGCTCCAGTACCAGCCCCTGACATGCCGCGACACAAGGTACTGCGCCGCGATCCCCAGAACCATCAGGCCGGCGTACAGCAGCGGGTTGTCGCGTCCCTTTTTGACGATAGGATAAAACGCGAGTTCGCCGAAGAACAGCACATACAGGAACCACAGCGAGAAATAATGCCTGTGCAGGCGATGTCCCAGCAGCAGGGACGCGAGGATCCTCTTGATTCCCCACTTGAAGGACCATTCGCCTCCATTTGCCACCTGCAAAATCTGTTCCCTCAGATTCACCAGCAGCGCCAGCGCCAGACCCAGGCAAACCAGCGGTATCAGCACGCTTTTGACCCGCGCCTTTGCAAACTTCAGGAAGCTGTCATAACGATCCACGGAAAAAACCAGTCCGGAACAGGCGAAAAACAGCGGCATGTGAAAAGAATACAGCCAGACCTTGCACGCGAGGGGCGTGGAATCGATATGGCCCAGTATAACCAGCAGTATACCGACGCCCTTCATGATATCGACGGCATGGTCCCTTTCCCGTGTCACAGCCTCATCTCCTCCCATCCAAGGCGCGCCGCCCTCTCCGCTTGAACCGAACGCAGCCTTTTCCAGTTTTCCTGCTCCCTGCTCCCTGACCCTCACATCACCGGCGCGAAGATCTTCAAAAGCCAGCCCGCCACGCGGGTGCCCAGCGGGATCGCCTTCAGGTCGTCCAGGCGGATCTCCTGGCACCGGGCGACGGTCGCATTGAAATCCGATTCCACCGCCGCCACCGCGGGCATATCCCGCAGGTACGCGGCGCATTCAAAGTGCAGGTAGAAGCTGCGGTAATCCAGGTTGATGGTGCCCACCACGGCCTCGCAGTCGTCGCTGACGAAGTTCTTGGCGTGCACGAAGCCCGGCGTGTATTCGAAGATGCGCACGCCCGCCAGCAGCAGCTCCTTGTAGTGGGTCTTGGCCAGGGCGAAGGCGTATTTCTTGTCCGGGATGTGCGGCAGGACGATGCACACCTCCACGCCGCGCTTGGCCGCGAACGTCAGCGCCGTCAGCATTTCGCTGTCCAGGATCAGATAGGGCGTCATAATGTGCACGTAGCGCTTCGCGCGGTTGAGAATGTCGATGTAGATCATCTCGCCCACGCGTTCGTCGTCCAGCGGGCTGTCGCCGTAGGGCAGCACGTAGCCCGGCGCGTCCAGCCCGTCGGACGCGCCGTCGCTGGCGGCCAGGTAGCGGGCGTAGTCGTCGCCGGATTCGTCGATGTTCCACATCTGCAAAAACATCAGCGTGAAGGAGCGCACGCCCTCGCCCTCCAGCCGGATGGACACGTCCTTCCAGTGGCCGACGATCGCGCGCGCGCCGCGGTTCACGTATTCGTCCGCCAGGTTCACGCCGCCGGTATAGGCCACCTTGCCGTCCACCACCAGGATCTTGCGATGGTCGCGGTTGTTGTAGTGGGTGGACACCGCCGGGCGCAGCGGGGAGAACATCTTGCAGGGAATGCCCAGCTTTTCCATCATCTTCGGGTAGCGGTAAGGCAGCCGGAACAGCGCGCAGGTGCCGTCGTACATCACGCGCACTTCCACGCCCTGGCGCTTCTTTTCCTCCAGGATCTTCAATATCCGGCCCCAGACGTAACCCTCGTCGATGATGAAGAACTCCATGAAGATGAAATCCTTGGCCTGCTCCAGGTCGCGGATCATCGCCTCCATGCTCTCTTCGCCGCTGGAATAGTATTCCACGGCCGTGCCGTCGTAGACGGGATAATTGCCGTGCCTCCAGGCGTAGTCGGCCAGCCCGGCCATCTCCGGCTGTTCCGCGGCCAGGTCGCGCTTGAAGGGCGCCTTGTCGGGCAGCAGCGGCGCGGTCTGGCGGATCAGCTCGCTCAGCCGGCGGTTCAGCACGCGGTGGCCGATGTCCAGCTCCACGAACAGGTACAGCGCGATGCCCACCGCGGGCACCAGCGTAATCATCAGTATCCAGGTGATCTTCGTGGTGGGCTCGGAGGATTTGTTCACCAGGTGCAGCAGCAGCGACAGGCTCAGCACCATCTGCACGCCGTACAGGTAGGGAAACGTGGAAACCGAGCTGAACGCCAGCACCATCAGCGCGATCTGCACGCCCAGCATGACCAAAATGATCATGGTTCGGCCGAACACCACGTTCAAAACGCCGCGCTTGCCCTTTTGCAGCAGCAGGAGTCTCTCGTTCGGGTCCTGTCCGCTGCGCTCTCTGATTCGCTCTTTCCGCTTGTCCATAGCCATCCTCATTCAATCGGATTCCAAAGCTTTCCCACTATCAATATATCGCATCGGGCACAAAAAATCAAGAAAAAAACGCGGAGCGGCAATCGAATGCCGACCCGCGTCCGGAACGCCGGAAACCCGGTCATCAGGTTACGCCCAGCAGCTTGACCTGCTTCTTCGCGAACTCCGCCGCGTCGGCGCAGTCCTGGTCGTTCGGGCGGCCCTTGTTGAAGAACCAGAACGCGCCCTTGCACTGGAAGAACATCTCCGCCGTCTTCACGGCCTCGACCGCAGCGGCGGCCTTGATGGCCGGGAACGCGGACCGGCTGGTGCAGGCGCTGCCGAACACCACGATCTTGCCGATGCTCTTCGCGTTCTGGCGAATGAACTGCAGCACCGCGGGATCGGGCTTTCCGCCGTAGATGCTGGCGCCCAGGAACACCACGTCCGCGCGCTTCTCCAGCGGGATATCGACGGTCAGGGCCTCGGCGCCCACGGCGGCGGCGATGGCTTCGGCCAGCTTCCGGGTCGCGCCGTTTTTGGAAAAGTAACGCACATCAACTCTCATGGATTAAGCCCCCTTCTTCTCTTCTTCGTATGCCTTGCGAACGGCCTTCGCCAGCTGGTCCGCGCAGGACGTGGGCCGGCGGCCGCAGGTGTTGCCCAGCAGGTATTGTTCGATCTTGTCCACCGTCCAGCCGTCCACCAGCTTGGAGATGGCCTTCAGGTTGCCGTTGCAGCCGCCCGTAAACCGGATGTTGCGGACCACGTCGCCGTCCAGGTCAAAGCTGATCATCTGGCTGCAAACCATTTGGGTGGGCATATCATGACGCATCGCGAAATTTCCTCCTCTCTCTTCGCGGGCGCTGTGATCGCCCCGCGTTTTTCCCCGGCGGGCGCTCCTCGGCCTTCGGCCTCGCTCCCGACTATTCCTGTTCCCTGTTCCCTGTTCCCT
>CACWVN010000020.1 GCA_902764285.1 uncultured Eubacteriales bacterium | reverse complement strand
TCGGTGCAGATCAGCGTCCGCACGCCCATGGCCTGGTACTTTTCGCAGAACGCCGCCAGCGACAGCCCGGACAGCTCCAGCCAGCCGCGGATGGCCACCTGGCCGTCCTTCACGTCCGCGCCCAGCGCCACTGCCGGGCCGTACTTTTCGATGGCGGCGCGGGCAAAGGCCTCGTCGGCGATGGCCGCCGTGCCCAGGATGACCCGCTTCACGCCGATGGACAGGTAGCGGTCGACGACCTCCATCGAACGGATGCCGCCGCCGATCTCCACGGACAGCGCAGTGTTCTCCACCACGCGGCGTACGGTCTCCAGGTTCGGCGTGCCGCCGTCCCGCGCGCCCTCCAGGTCCACCATGTGCACCCAGACGGCTCCTGCGGTCTCAAAGGCCCGGGCGGTGTTCAGCGGATCGGCGTCATAGACGGTCATTTGGTCGTAATCGCCCTTGTAGAGCCGCACGGCCTGGCCGCCGACAAGGTCGATGGCGGGAAAGATGATCATGCGTCCTCACCGTCCCATTCGCAAAACGCCTTCAATATGCCCAGCCCGACCTCGCCGCTCTTTTCAGGGTGGAACTGGCAGCCGACCACGTTCTTCCGGCCCACGGCGGCGGTCAGCGGCGCGCCGTATTCCGCGGTGGCGATCACGCTGTCATCGCATTTCGCGCCGTAATAGGAATGCACAAAGTATACGCAGTCGCCGGGCCGGACCGACCGGAACACCGGGTGCGGCCGGGCGATCTCCAGCGCGTTCCAGCCGATGTGGGGAATCTTGTAATCTGCCGGGATGACCTCGGCGATGGGCCGCACCTCGCCGGGGATCAGCCCCAGGCCCGCGTGCTCGCCGAACTCAAAGGATTTGTCCAGCAGCAGCTGCATGCCCAGGCAGATGCCCATCACGGGCACGCCCCGCGCGGCGGCGTCCTTTACCGCCTGGTCCAGGCCGGTCTGCCGCAGCTTTTTTGCGGCGTCGCCGAACGCGCCCACGCCGGGCAGCACCACGCGGTCGGCCCGGCGGATGACCCCGGCGTCGCCGGTGACGGCGACCTCCGCGCCGACAGCGGTCAGGCTGTGGCTCAGCGAGAACAGATTGCCCACGCCGTAATCGATGATGGCGATCATAGAAAACTCCCTTTGGTCATTTTTTTCAGAGATCAGAGTTGAGAGTTCAGAGTTGAGATTGAATGGCCGCAGCACATACGGGTGACCAATCTAAACTCTTAACTCTTCACTCTCAACTCTTATAATACTCCCTTCGTGGACGGGATCTCGCCGTTCAGCGCCGGGTCGACGGCGCAGGCGGCGCGCAGCGACCGGGCGGCGGACTTGAACGCGCCCTCGGCGATGTGGTGGCTGTTCACGCCCGCCAGCTTGCGGATGTGCAGCGTCACGCCGGCCTTGCGCACGAAGCCCAGCCAGAATTCCTGCACCAGCTGGGTGTCGAACGTGCCGATCTTCTCGGTGGGGAAGGGCAGCTCGAAGCCCAGGTAATCCCGGCCGGAGATGTCCACGGCGGTGAGGATCAGCGCCTCATCCATCGGCAGGATGGTGCTGGCGTAGCGGGTGATGCCCGCCCGGTCCGCGAGCGCCTGCGCGAAAGCCTCGCCCAGGCAGATGCCGATGTCCTCCACGGTGTGGTGGTCGTCCACGTTCGTATCGCCGCCGCACTTCACCGCCAGGTCGAAGTGCCCGTGCTTCGCGAACAGCGTCAGCATGTGGTCCAGAAAGCCGCAGCCGGTGTCGATGTCGCTCCTACCCGTGCCGTCGATGTTCAGCGTCAGGCGGATGTCGGTCTCCGCCGTGCGGCGGGCGATTTCAGCGGTGCGCATGGTTCATCCCTCCAGTATGGCCGTGATGGCGTCGATCAGCGCGTCCATCTGCTCGGGCGTGCCGACGGTGATGCGGTTATAGTCGGAGATGCGCGGCGCGTCGAAGTGGCGCACCAGCACGCCCCGCTGCTTCAGCGCGCGGTACAGGTCGCCGCCGCCGATTTTGTCCGTTCGGGCGAACAGGAAGTTGGCGCTGCTGGGCAGCACTTCAAAGCCCATCTGCCGCAGCCGCCGCGCGGCGTCCTCGCGGGTGGCGATGATCCGGCGGCAGTTCTCCATGTTGGTTTCGTCCGCGGCCAGCGCGGCGATGCCCGCCGCCTGGGTCATGCGGTTGATGTCGTAGGGGTTGGTGCTGAACTTGATGCGGTTCAGATCGTCGATCAGCGCCGGCTGCGCCACGGCAAAGCCCAGCCGCGCGCCCGCCAGGCTGCGGGACTTCGAGAACGTCTGCACCACCAGCAGGTTGTCGTACTTTTCTACGAGCGGCAGGCAGCTCTCCGCGCCGAAATCCACATAGGCTTCGTCCACCAGCACCACGTGCCCGGGATTTGCCCGGACGATGCCCTCCACCGTGTCGCGGCTCAGCGCCAGCCCGGTGGGCGCGTTGGGATTTGCGAAGGCGATCATGCCGCCGAGGCCGGCGTACTGCGCCGGATCGATGGAGAAATCGTCCTTCAGCGGGATCTTCTCATACCGCACGCCCAGCAGCTCGCAGTAGACCTTGTAGAAGCCGTAGGTGATGTCCGGGAAAAACGCGCCGTCGCCGCCGAAGGCCATGAACGCGAAATAGAGAATGTCGTCGGAGCCGTTGGCCACGTAGACGTTCTCGCGCTTCACGCCGCAGCGCGCCGCCAGCGCGTCGCGCAGCTTCGCGGCCGTCGGGTCGCAGTACAGCTGCAGCCGCCCGGCCTCCGCCGTCGCGGCCTCCACCACGCCCGGCGAGGGCGGATAGGGGCTTTCATTGGTGTTCAATTTGACGTATTGCATGTCCTGGGGCTGCTCGCCGGGCGTGTAGGCCTCCAGGGACAGGTAGCGTTCGCAGAGGAAACGGCTCATGTTCAGACCTCCCCGAAGCGGGACAGCGCGCTGCGGGCGTGGGCCTCCAGGCCCTCCTTGCGGGCAAACGCCGCGATCTTGTCGGCGACTTCGCCCAGCGCGTCCCGGGTGAAATAGGTGAACTGGGATTTTTTGATGAAATCGTCCACGCCCAGCGGGCTGTAGAACCGGGCGGTGCCGCCGGTGGGCAGCGTGTGGTTCGGCCCGGCCAGGTAATCGCCCAGCGCCTCGGGGCAGCTGCGGCCCATGAAGATGGAACCGGCGTGGCGCACCTTATCCAGGTAATCGAAGGGGTTATCCAGGCACAATTCGAGGTGCTCCGGCGCCAGCGCGTTGGAGACCTCCACCGCCTGGTCGATGCTGTCCGTGACGATGATCTTGCCGTTGCGGTCGATGGACGCCGACGCGATCTCCACCCGGGGCAGCAATTGCACCTGGCGTTCCACCTCGGTCTGCACGGCCTCGGCCAGGGCCATGCTGTCGGTGATCAGCACCGCGCTGGCCAGCTTGTCGTGCTCGGCCTGGCTGAGCAGGTCGGCGGCGACCTCCTGCGCATCGCTGTTGCCGTCCGCGACGATCAGGATCTCGCTGGGCCCGGCGATCATGTCGATGCCCACGCGGCCGAACACCTGCTTCTTGGCCTCGGCCACGAAGGCGTTGCCCGGGCCGACGATCTTGTCCACGCAGTGAACGGTCTCGGTGCCCCAGGCCAGCGCGGCCACGGCCTGCGCGCCGCCCACCTTGAACACCCGGTCCACGCCGGCGATCTTCGCCGCAGCCAGGATCGCGGGGTTCACGCGGCCGTCGCGGCCCGGCGGGGTGGTGATCACGATCTCGCCGCAGCCGGCGATTTTCGCGGGGATGGCGTCCATCAGCACGGTGGAGGGATAGGCCGCCGTGCCGCCGGGCACGTACAGGCCCACCTTGTCCAGCGGCGTGATCTTCTGGCCCATCACGGCGCCGCCGCGGCTCATGACGAAGCCCTGGCGCACCTGCTTTTCGTGGAACGCGCGGATGTTCCCGGCGGCGGTCTCCAGCACGTCCAGGAACTCCGGCTCCACGGCGGCGAAGGCCTCGTCGAATTCGGCGGGGGAGACCTCCAGCGATGCCAGGCGCACCTTGTCGAACTTCTCGCAGTATTCCAGCAGCGCCGCGTCGCCGCGGGCCTTCACATCGGCGATGATGCCGGAGACCACCGCGGCCACGTCCACTTCCGGCACGCTGCGGGCAAAGATTTCATCGACGGCGGTTTCGCCGTATTTCATGATCCTAATCATCGTATTTCACCTGCCTGCGCAGGCCCTCCTGTATGGCTTCGATGGCCTGGGACTTGAATTTGAAAGCGGCCTTGTTGGCGATCAGCCGCGCGCTGACGGGCGCGATGGTCTCCAGCGGCTCCAGGTCGTTCTCCAGCAGCGTCTTGCCGGTTTCCACGATATCCACGATCACGTCGGATAGCCCCAGGATCGGCGCGATCTCGATGCTGCCGTTCAGGTGGATGATGTCGATATCCCGGCCCAGCGACGCGTAGTATTCCCGGGCGATGCGGGTGAACTTGGTGGCCACGCGCAGCGTGCGGCCGGTGTCGTCGCGGAAATCCTTCTTCGCGGCCACGGCCATCCGGCAGCGGCCCACGTTCAGGTCCAGCAGCTCGTACACGTCCGGCGCGTACTCCAGCAGGATGTCCTTGCCGGCCACGCCCACGTCCGCCGCGCCGCGCTCCACGTAGATGGCCACGTCCGAGGGCTTCACCCAGAAGTAGCGCACGCCCGCGCGCTCGTTTTCGAAGATCAGCTTGCGGTTGTTTTCCAGGATGGCCGGGCATTCGTAGCCAGCCGCGGCGAACATGCCGTAGACCTTCTCGCCCAAACGCCCCTTGGGCAGCGCGATGTTAAGCATGGCCTTCGCCTCCTTCCCGGTCAAACCGCACCAGTTCGCGGTATTTCATCTTTTCCGGCACGGCCTTCTGCGCCGTGACGCTGCGCCCGGAGGCGGCGATTTCGCGTGCCGCGCGGCTGAGCGCCGTCACGTCCGCGCCGTCTTCATACAGCAGCACGGTGTCCACGTCGTAGGGCCGCGGGGCGTCGGCCAGGCGCTCCAGCAGGTCCATGTAGATGGCGAACCCGACTGCGCGGGCCTGCCGGCCCATGCGCTGCATCAGCTTGTCATACTGCCCGCCGGAGAGCACGCCGGTGGGGATGCCGTCGATGTAGCCGCGGAACACGATGCCGTTGTAGTAGTTCATGTCGTTCACGATGGAGAAATCCACGCGCACGCGGTCGCAGTCCATGGCCGACAGCGCCGCGGTCACGGCGGCCAGCTCGTCCAGCGCGGCCTTCGCGGCGCCCTCCGCGCACCAGGGCCGCAGCGCGGCGATGGTTTCCTCCGGCACGCCGTGGGCGGCGATCAGCGCCAGTATGCCGTCGATATTCCCGTTCGGGCACAGCTTGCGCACGCCGTCGGCGTTCTTTTCGCCGATGCATTTCAGCAGCGCCGCCTGCGCTTCGCCCTCCAGGCCCAGACCGTCCGCCAGCGCGGAGACCACGCCCATGTGGGACAGGTCCAGCACGCAGCGCTCGTCGATGATCCGCAGGCTCCGCTCCGCCAGCGAGATCACCTCGCACAGGCAGTACAGGTCCACGTCGCCGATGCATTCCAGGCCGGTCTGCATGATCTCCTTGAACGAGCGGGTGCTGCCGGAGATGCGGTAGACGTTTTCGCTGTAGCACAGCCGCTGCACGCAGCCGGGCAGGTCGCGCGTGTTCTTGATGATCGAAAGCGTCACGTCAGGCTTCAGCGCCATCAGGCGCCCGTCGGTGTCGGTGAAGGTGATGACGCCGTCGGAGATGAGAAAATCCTTGTTGCGCACGTACAGGTCGTATTCCTCGAACTTGCTCATCTTGAACTGGCTGTAGCCGTAACTCTGGTACAGTGCGCGCAGCGCGAACAGCACGCGCTCTTCGGGCTTCAGCGGATATTCCATCGGGTTCATGTCGGGCCTCCGTTGATTTATTGCTTTATCATCTTAGCACTTTAGCACGATAAATTCAAGAAAGGAAATGTTAAATCGCAGGATCTACCCGCTATTTTACCAGCTTTTCACTCCCGTAGAAAGCATTTTCCCGTGAAAAATGCGTCCGTCGTGCGGAAATCGCCGAAGCCGTCGCGCATACCTGCCGGAATCCCGCGCACGTTGGGGGTTGAAAAAATTGTATCCATGGTGTAAAATAATATCGGTATAGAATGTGTTTACAGTCGAATCTCCACGGAGGTGATCGGTTTGTCCGCAGCGAATCCCCGCGGCCTCAATTACAACCTCGGCGTGATCTTCAGGGAAGAGAGCGCCCGCGGCATCACGCATCCGTTCTTCGCTTCCATACTGAATTCCTTCAAGATCGAGGCGGAGGCGCACGGCTATGACATCACATTTCTGAACGATCGCGTCGGCGATGAAGAAGTGGACTTCGTGGAGCACTGCCGGCGTCGCGGCCTGGACGGCGCGTGTATCGTGTGCATGAATTTCTCCAATCCGCAGGCGGGTGAACTGGCGCGAAGCGGCCTGCCCTGCGTGTCCATCGATTACAGCTATGAAGGCGCGGCCTGCGTGATGTCCGATAACGCCGGCGGCGTGCGCATGCTGGTGGATTACGCGGTGTCCATGGGCCATCAGCGCATCGCGTTCATCCACGGCCAGGACAATTCCGAAGTGACGCACACCCGCATCACCCAGTTCTGCGAGGCCATGGAGGCGCACGGGCTGAAGGTGCCGGAAGGGTATCTGGTGGAAGGCAATTACGACGATTCCGAGGTCACCGGCCCGCTGGTGGAACAGCTGCTGTCCCGCAAGGACCGACCCACCTGCATCCTGCTGCCCGACGACGTTTCTTACATCTGCGCGCAGGACGCTGCCCGCCGGTGCGAGCTGCGCGTGCCCGCGGACGTCTCCTTCGCAGGCTATGACGGCATCCGCGTGACGCAGCTGATGAATCCGAAGCTGACCACCATCCGCCAGGACGGCGAGACGATGGGCCGCGAGGCCGCCGCGCGGCTGATCCGGCGCATCGAGCAGCCGGATTCCACCGACGCGGGGTCCTTTACCGTGCCGGTGCAGCTGATAAAGGGCGGCACCATCGGCTGGTGCAACGAATGGAGCTTCTGACGGAAGCGCCGGCCTGTCCCGATTCCGATGCCGCAGACAGTCGTCCGTCCGGATGATACCTTTGTTTCATCCGGACTTTTTTTCGCATTGTGGCCGATAAAACCCTTTTCATGGACCGGATTTGCGACGCGCGTTTCCAGCGTAAAACCGGTGATCCGCCGCGTTGACGCGCCGCGCCGCGGCTTGTCACGATTGATCGCATTTTTGTTGGAATATCGCGCTATTTCGGAGCAGTACGGAGTTGACGCCGTACCTTTTGTAATGTTATGATTAAATATGGGAAATGTGCATCATTTTCTCTGTTTGCGACGTCTAATAAATGGAAAATGAAACGGGACACTTGCGTCCGAAAGGAATAGAGCGATGAAAAAGCTGTTGTACATCCTGGCGATCTGCCTGTGCCTGAACGGCGTCGCGCTGGCATCGGAGACCGATCCCGCGCCGGAACCGCCCGCCCAGGCCGAACCCTCGCAGCCGCAGGCGGGGCCCGCCGCGCCGGCAGAACCCGCCGCACCGGTTGAGCCTGCCGCGCCGGCAGAACCCGCGGCGCCGGCGGCGACACAGCAGGAGGCGCCTGCCCAGGACGCGCCATCTGAAGGCGGAGCGGAGCAGCAGGCTCCCGAAGCGGACGCTCCCGGGAACGCCGGCGCCCAGGAGGAGGGCCGGGAGAATCCGGAGGCCGCGGAACCCGTGGAAGGCGGGCAGACGGCCGATGCGCCGCAGAACATCGAAAACCCGGAGGGCACCGGAGACGCCCAAGACCCGGCGGATCAGTCCGCCGAGGTCAGGCGCGTGCTGGCGGCGGACATGGCCGACGACGCGCTGAAGGCCGCCGTCGAGGGCGTAACCAAGGGCGAAAAGATCTATGTGAACGCCGATAAAGACCGGCCGGTCTGCCTGAAGGCCGCGGCGCTTGCGACGCTTTCGGAGGCGGAGTTTTTGCCCGACGAGGCGGCTTACAAGGATAAGGCCTGCGCGGTGCGCTTCGCCACGGCCGATCCCGCCAAGGCGGAAAAGACCTATGAGAGCCTGAAGGCGCTGATGAAGGACGCGGACGCGGAGACCGCCGACCTGTGGGTGTGGGTGGAAAAACCCGCCGAGGCCGCGGAGGAGAAGCCCGCCGGGTCGAACCCGGGCGGGGAAGAGAGCGCCGAAACGCCCGTGACCGTGCAGGTATCCTGCGAAGGATTCACCTCCGGCACGTGGATGACCACCTGGCCGGTGTTCCGCCTTTCCGGCATCCCGGAGGGGAAGAAATGGGACTATGCCGCGGTCATCTACGACGAGCGCATCGCGCTTCTCTCCGGTGACAGCTACGTGCCGGAGCAGGAGGGCGTGTTCGCGCTGCGCTTCGCCATCGTGGACGAGCTGGGCGATTTCGTCAGCGCGTCCGAGAAATACACGCTGATGCTGGACTGCACGCCGCCGGACGACGTCACCATCGCGATCGACGAGACCGCCGATTATACGCTGAACATCGCCGCTTCCGATTCCATCAGCGGCGTGACGGCGCTGTCCATGGACGGCGGCGAGAACTGGACCGACATGGAGGACGGCGGGGTTTTCGTCTATGCGGCGGGCGGCCCGCAGACCGTTCCCGCGGGCGCCATCCGCGTGCGCGATGCCGCGGGCAACGTGTTTGAATCCACCCAGGATTACGTGCTGGAGAAAAACCAGCCCGAGCCCGAACCGGACTATCCCGGCTATTACGGCGGCGGTGGCGGCGGCGGGGAGAGCGGCGAAAAGAAGCCCGCCAAGACCCATGCCAGCGGCAGCGGCGAGGATTCCGGCGAATACGAGGCGCTGCGGCTGCAGCTGCCGGAGGACCCGATGACGCAGCTGACCATCGACGGCGAGCCGCTGGCGCTGACACTGGCGCTGACGGCGGCCGAAGGCCCCGGCGCCGCCCTGGGCGAAGAACAGCCGTTCTCGGCGGGACTTGCCCACTGGACGCCCGCGCCGCTCGACGACGAGGAGGCGGGGCCGACGCCCGCGGCGGACGATCCCGACGCGCTGAACACGCTGGTTCTGACGGCGGAGCCGGAGGCGAACTTGGGCGACCGGTTCACCTACGAATGGCGCTTCAACGGCGAAGTCTACCGCCTGCTGGCCAACAGCGGCATCCGTTACGTGGCGCTGCGGGTGGGCGACGACGTGGCCGCCTTCCCGACGGAGGGCTTTACCGGCGGCACCAAGTACACCGAATTGAAGATGCTGGGCGTTTCCACGCGGCGGTTTGATTACACGCTGACGATGAAGGTGAACCTGGATCCGGGCTATGTATCCGCGCTCTCGGACAGCGATTATTCGCTGGACTGCGACCTGTCCATCCGCGCGGAGGTGGAGAACATGGCCTACGAGCTCAGCAGTTCCACCCGGTCCGTCATGTACTTCTACGATGTCTATCTGGGCCCGGCCGATATGCTGGATCAGCCCTTCGGCGCGTACCGCGCGAATGATAATGCTTGACCATCGATAAGGCGAAGGAGGCTTTCCCATGAACATGAAAAAGCTGTGGATCTGTGCGCTGGCGGTTCTTCTGGCGGCGCTTACGGGCGCGCAGGCGCTGGCGCAGGTCTCGTTCAACGGCACCGTGATTTCCCGCGAAACCGTGGCGGTCAGCGCGCCGTTCGGCGGCCTGATCGAAAAAATCGCGCTGCGCAAGGGCGATCCGATTCACGTGGGCGATCCGGTGGCCACCATCAAGACCACCAAGGTCTACGCCGAAATGGACGGCGTGGTCAGCGGCATCTTCGCCCGGGAGGGCGACGACACCGAGGGCATCACGGCCCGCTACGGCGGCGTGATGTACCTGGAGCCCATCAACCGCTACGTGGTCTCCGCCACCACCGAAAAGGCCTTCAACAGCAGTGAGACCAAGTATGTGCACATCGGCGAAAAGGTGTATCTCTCCTGCACGAAGGACGGCACCCATGTGGGCACCGCCGTGGTCACCAGCGTCTCCGACGTGGATGAGTCCGGCAACACCCCCTACAAGCTGGAGGTGACCGGCGGCGATTTTTACATGGGCGAATCGGTGGGCATCTACCGCGATCCCAACCATTCCTCCGGCAGCCGCATCGGCCGCGGCACGATCCAGCAGAACGCCGCCATTCCCGTGAAGGGCGCCGGCAGCGTGCTGAAGCTGCACGTGCAGGTGGGCGACCACGTGGAGCGCGGGGAAGTGCTGTTTGAGACGGTGGAGGGCGTGCTGGACGGTCTGTATGCCGTGGACAACACCGTGCCTTCGCCGCTGGACGGCATCGTGGCCTCGGTGGAGGCGGTTCAGGGCAGCGCGGTGGAGAAGGGCGGCAAGCTGATCACCGTGTATCCCAGCGACGCCATGCAGATCGAAATGAAGGTGTCGGAGCTGGATCTGAACGAGATCCACGAGGGCGACAAGGTCTCCATCGAGTTTGAATGGGACGCCGACGGCGCGCTGCTGCTGGACGGCGTGGTTTCCGCCATTTCCCGCGTCGGCGCGGAAAAGGCCGAGGGCGCAGCCGGCGGCGACGCGCAGTACAGCGCCTATGTGGATTTCACGCCGGTGGATTCCGTGCGGCTGGATATGTCCGTGATCGTCTATGCCCAGGGCGAGGCGGAGGACGCCGCCGCCGAAGGCGCGGACGGCGCGGCGCAGGAATAAGGTCTGCCAATTTCCGTTTGGAGGATATTAGAAATGAAAAGATGGATTGCGATTCTGCTGGCGGCGCTGCTGGCGCTGGCCGCTTCGGCGCAGGCCGCTACGGGCGACATGGTGCTGGGCCGCGATGATGAAGATGACCAGAGATACTTCCGCTACTGCTTTTCCGACGGCGATATGCTGTATCTGTCCGGTTACGGCGATTTCAGCACCTATCGCCTCGGGGACGACAATCTGAAGGATTACAACTTTGAGATTCCCGAGGAGATGTCGGGGAACGGCTATGAAATCCAGTATCTGCCGTTCATCAGCGAAGGCACGCTTTATGCCATCGTGCTGTACAGCAAATACGATGAATACAGCGAGTTCTTGCGCGCGGCGCTGTGCACGCTGACACTGGACGCGGAAAATGGCGTCGTCAAGGCTGAGGAGCAGCGGGAACTGGACTGGTCCGACATGGTGGAATACTACGGTGAAAGCTCCTATGCGAACACCCCGGACGGCCTGCTGGCCATGGGCGGCAAGCTGTTGATCCACTGCTACAGCGAGGCCAACAATCTGTACGTCCTGGATATCTCCAACGGCATTATCACCCGGGCGGATGATTTGGACGACGCCGTCGCCATGGCGCCCTACAAGGATGGCGAAGCGCTGATCGAGCAGTTCGAATACGGCCCGGACAACACCGTGCACCTGACGGCTTATGATCCCGAAAGCGGCAGCGTCCGCCCGCTGGCCGAGTTCGAAGCGCCCGGTTACGGTCCCGTTTCCGGCCTGGTCTACGACCCGGAGGGCGACGCGGCCTACTGCATCAAGGGCGGCGAGGTGTGCCCGCTGGATCTGGCGACCGGCGAGATCGGCGAGGGCATCGCGGATATGCCGCTGGAGACCTATTCCGATGCGTGCTGCGCCTGCGTGCTGACGGGCGGATACTACGTCCTGGCGAAGAACGGCGTGGCGATCCGCAGCCTGAATCCGGATACCCAGGCTGAAAGCCGGCTGAAGATCTGCGACGCGTCCTGGAGCCAAGCGGTCAACGACGTCTATTTCCGCTTTGCCAACTCCCGCGGCGACGTGCGCGTCGTGCTTTCCCACGATGACGCGAACAACGTCATTGAGAACATGATGAACCGGGATTCCAGCGTGGATATCTACGTGCTGTCCTCCTCCTCACCCGATTACGAGGCGGTGTACAACCGCGGCTATATGCTGGAGCTGGACGACTGCGAAAAGGTGCGCGCCTTCATCGACAGCGCCTATCCTTCGCTGGCGGAGAGCCTGATGTACAAGGGCTGCGCGGTGGCCCTGCCGGTGGATGCGCACAGCTATACGATGGGCGTGAACGAGAGGGCCCTGAACAGCATCGGGCTGCAGCTTTCCGACGTGCCCACGAACTGGGAGGATTTCCTGGCCTTCCTGAACACGCTGCCGGAGCACATCGGCGAGGACAGCAAGGTCGCGCCGTTCTATCGCGGGACCACGATCGAAGATTTGAAGATGCAGCTGTTCTACATGCTGTTTGAAAACTACCAGCGGTACGTGAACGCCACCGACCCCGCCATGGGCTACAACACCGATCTGATGCGCCGGCTGATGGCCGCGCTGGACGCCGTGGACTTCGAGTCGATGGGTTACGCCCACCAGGAAGAAGATGAAAACGGCGGCTATACCGAATACGGCGTCAGTTCCGACGACGAAAGCACGGTGTTGTTCGAGGTTGGCGTGGGCTGTTCCTTCGGCAGCTTCTACGGCTACTGCACGCCGCTGCTGATGGCGATGGACGCGGATACGCCCGCGATCATGACGCTGGAGACCATGATGGCCTTCGTCAACCCGTTTACCGAGAATCCCGAGGCGGCCAAGGCTTTCATGGAGATGCTCGCGGAAAACCTGCCGGACAACGTGAGATACAGCTTCAATCCCGAGCTGAACGAGCCGATCCGCGGCGAATACAACGAGCGGAATATCAGGGAGCTCGAAACGGAGCTTGAGAACCAGCGAGCGCTGCTGGAGACCGCCGAACCGGAGGAAAAGCAGGATCTGGAGGAGATCATCCGCCAGTGGGAGGAAACGCTGGCTGATGCGGTGGAGAACGGCTGGGACGTCGGCCAGCGGGATATCGACTGGTATCGCGCCAACGACGATCATCTGGTCATCGCAAAGGCGAACTGGCTCTATTCCGACGGCGCGGGCGAAGCCTGGGAGCTGTTGAACCAGTACCAGGCGGGCCAGATCAGCGGCGAGGAAATGCTCGCCGGCATCGATAAGAAGGTTCAGATGATGCTGATGGAAGGGAATTAGGGAGTAGGAAACAGGGAGCAGGAGAAGCTCCTGCTCCCAGTCTGTTCCCTTCCATGGGAGGCCAATGTGTTTACAGGCAAAAAATCCGTATGGCTGTTTCTGCTGCCGGGGCTGCTGGGGCTGATGCTTTTCTATATCGTGCCGTTCTTCGGCGGCATCTATTACAGCCTCACCGACGGCAGCTTCCGCAATGCCTTCGTGGGCATGGACAACTACATCGCCGTGTGGCAAAACCCCATGTTCCTGCTGGGACTGAAGAACACCATGCAGCTTTCGCTGGTGTGCGCCCCGCTGGTATGGGTGCTTTCGTTTGCCATCGCGTCGCTGCTGAACCGTCTGCGGCCCCAGGGCGCGTTCTTTCGCAACAGCGTGCTGTTGCCGTACCTGATGCCCTCTTCGGCGATGCTGCTGATCTGGCTGGTGATTTTCGATTACGGCGGCGTGGTGAACCGCCTTCTGGCGGCGCTGGGGCTGAACCGCGTGATCTGGCTGGAGGGCGCCGCGCTGCGCGTGCCGGTGGTGCTTCTTTTCGTGTGGAAGAACCTGGGCTTCGCGGTGATCATATTCCTCTCTGCGCTGCAGGCCATTCCGCAACCGCTGTACGAATACGCGCGGCTGGAGGGCGCCGGGTTCTGGCGGCAGACCTTCGGCATCACGCTGCCGATGATCGTGCCCACGGCGTTCCTGGTCATCATACTGGAATGGATCAACGCCTTCAAGATCTTCAAGGAAGTCTATTTCATCGGCGGCGCTTATCCCGACGAGACGGTCTACACCCTGCAGAATTACATGAACAACATGTACGGCAAGCTGAATTACCAGAACGTGACCACCGCGGCCTACAGCTTCGCGGTCATCGTTTTCGCGCTGTTCGGCGCGCTGTTCCTGATGCAGCGGCGGTTGATCCGCAAATTGATGTAACGGAGGCGTGCCATGCAGAAGTTACGATACAGGCCGCCCCGCGGCCACGTGCTGACCCGCGCGCTGCTGCTGGCGCTGGCGCTGCTCATGCTGATCCCCGTGGCGGTCACGTTTTTGTATTCCTTCTCCTCACCGGAGGAAATCAAGGCCTTTATGCAGACCCGCGGCAGCTATGACGACGCGAAGTGGATGGCCGTGAAGCTGTCGCCGCAGGTGTTTTCGCTGAACCAGTATTATGAGATCCTGATCCGTGACAACGCCGTGCTGCGCATGTTCGTCAATTCCGCGTTTTATACGGTGATGATCCTGCTGGGCCAGGCGGTGGTGGTGCCCATGATGGCCTACGCGCTCAGCCGGTTCCGCTTCAAGGGCCGCGACGCGCTGTTCTTCGCCATCATCATGCTGATGCTGCTGCCCTTCCAGGTCACGATGGTGCCCAACGTGCTGACGCTGGAGCGCCTGGGCATCCGCAACACGGTGTGGGCGGTGATCCTGCCCATGTGGTTTGCGCCGTTCTACATCTTCCTGATCCGCCAGTTCATGCTGGGCCTGCCCAACGAACTGATCGAGGCCGGGCAGGTGGACGGCGCGGGCACGATCCGCTGCTTTTTCCAGATCGTGCTGCCGGTATGCCGGCCGGTGATCGGCGCGGCGGTGGCGCTGTCGTTCGCGGACTGCTGGAACCTGGTGGAGCAGCCGATGACCTATCTGAACCAGCGCGTCGACCTGCAGCCGCTCTCGGTGATGTTCAACCAGCTGGTGGATTCCAGCTCCGGCATCGAATTTGCCGGCGCGGCGCTGTACATCCTGCCGGCGCTGTTCATCTACCTGTATTTCCTGAAGGATATCCTGGCGGGCGTACAGCTGACGGAGCTGAAATAATGCGGCGGACCTGCCCGCGCAGACAGAAAGCTTAAGAAGGTATGGATATGGATCTGAAGAAATTCGCCATTCGGGGCATCGTGATTCTGGCGGCGTTCGTGGCGCTGTGCCTGTTCTTTTCCGGCACGATCCGCACCATCACCACGCCCAAGGTGCAGCTGACCGGCGCCAAGCGCGGCAAGCTGGAGGAGCGTGTGGAACTGTCCTGCAAGCTGGTCTTTTCCCAGAAGGAGCCGGTTGAGATCGACCTGCCGGAGGACATCACGCTGACCGTCACCCGCGTCAACGTCCGCGAGGGCTATTCCGTGAAGGCGGGCGACGTGGTGGTGGAGGCGAAGGTGACGAATTACGAACAGCTGCGCAAGCGCTACCAGGACGCCTATGACGAGGCTTCCGAGGCGCTGATCATCCTGGAGAACAAGAACCGCGGCATCCGCGTCACCCGGCGGGACCAGGAATACGCCGACGCCTATTTCGGCCTGCGGGACGCGCGGCGCGCGGCGGTGAACGCGGAGCTGGAGATGGAGATGCTGCTGTCCCGCGAGGGCCTGAAGCGCGTGGAAACCGGCTATCCCGAGGGCGCCAGCGACGAACTGAAGGCGGCCATTGACGCCTGGCGCGCGGCGGCGCAGGCCAAATCGGACGCGCAGAAGGCGATGGACGAGGCCGCCCGGTATACCGTGGAGGAATCGGTCTGGACCTATATCAGCGAGCAGCGCGAGAACCGGCAGAAGGCCGCCGAGGCCGAAGCGTCCCTGCGGGAGCTGATGGAGCTGAACGACCGCGTCCAGGCTTTCGCCGCGCCGCACGACGGCTACATCGCCGAAATCGCGATCAAGGAAGGCGACGTCTGCGACGGCAGCCAGCCGCTGTACTGCATCACCGCCGAGGGCAAGCTGCCCGTGCTGCGTGCCGACGTGAGCGAAGTGGAGCGCACCGTAAGCGAGGGAATGACCGCTGCGCTGAACGCGGACAGCTACGACGCCATTCAAACCGCGGTCGTCGATACCGGCGCGGACGCCGAGGGCAAGCCGTACGCGGATATCGAACTGACGGAACAGATCATCCGCTCCCGGGGCAGCGTGTACGCCATGCTGCAGGAGGAGACGCCCATGACGCTGATCTTCCGAGCCCGGGAAGCGTCCACGCTGCTGCCCACCAACGCCGTGCGCGGAAGCGGAGACGATCGCTATGTCTTTACCGTGGAACAGAACAACGCGGCCTTCGGCGGCAACACGCTGAAGGTGCACAAGATGAGCGTCAAGGTGATCGGCGAATACGGCGGCACCACCGCCGTGCAGGAGGATCTGTCCTATTATTCGATCGCCTACGGCGAAGACCGCGCGATCAGCGACGGCGACGTGGTGATGGAATACCTGAAGTGACGGGGGAGGGCGCATGAAAAAGGAAAAAGGGCGCCTGCTGCCCCGGGTGCTGATGGCGCTGGGCGCGGCGCTGGCGGTGTTCGCCCTGGCGATGCTTCTGCGGGGCGGCGACGTGCTGCAATACTGCGCGCCCGCAGGCGCGCCGGACGGCAAGGGAACGGAGATACAGGCGCTGGCGAAGGCGGCGCGCAAGCTGGACGAAGCGATGGGCGACGGCCTTTCGTGGACGACTGCCGGCGGCGCGGCCGCGGCGGTCAGTCTCGGCGCGGGCGATCATTCGGAAAACTGCAGCCTGGTGGCCATGGGCGAAGGCTGGCTGGAGGTCTATCCGCGATTCATCGTCCAGGGACGGCGCATCAGCGAATCGGAACTGCGGCGGGGCGAGCGCGTGGCCGTGCTGGATGAGGGGCTGGCCTTCAGGCTGTTCGGCGCCGAACTGCCCGCGGACGCCCGCGTGCAGCTGGAGGGCCGGGAATACCGCGCCGTGGGCACGGTGCGCCACGCCGGCGGCATCGGCGGCGGCCGGGGCGTGGGCGACGCGCAGGAATACGACGCCTATATCCCGCTGCTGGCCGCGGCGGCGGACGGCATCCGGCTGGACGCGCTGTCGATCTCCGCGCTTCCGGCGGGCAGCCCCGGCGCGGCTTCGGCTGCGTTTGAAGAGAACGCCCGCGCGCTGTGGCGCGAGGACGGCACGATGATCGACCTGCGCAAGGAGACGATGCGCCGCACGATCCTGCCGCGCATGGTGCTGCTGATCGTCGGGCTCTACGCGCTGGCCGGGCTGTTCCGGCGCATGACGGCGCTCTGCCGCCGCTGGGCCGAGGGTTTCCGGCGGGATCTGAAGCAGAAGTATCTCGGCGCGCTGGCGCCGAAGCTGGCCGGGCTGATCGCGCTGGGGCTGCTGGGCTACGGCGCGCTGACGGGCGCGACGTGGCTGCTGCTCAGCTTTTCCGCGCAGCCGCTGTACGTGTTCACCGAATGGGTGCCGGAGAACCCGGTGGCCTGGTCGGCCATCACGAAGGTGTTCTGGAATCTGACCACCGCCGCCGGAAAGCTGGTGCGCGTGGGTTCGCGGGAGCTCCGCGCTGTCGAATTCTGGGGCGGGCTGGCCCGGTGGGGCGTGCTGCTTCTGCTGCTGGGCGCTGCGCTGCGGCCCCGGCGGAAACCGGCTGCGAAATAAAAAAACGGCTGTCTCATGCGAGACAGCCGTTTTTGCGGGCCGCGTCACCGCCGCGCCGCGAGGTGGTTCTCCGCGGTCTTCTGCCTGGCCAGGTACGGGCAGTAGACCAGCGCGATCAGTATCGTGGCGCCGATGTAGATCCAGTCCGCCGTGACGCTCTCCACGTTGTACTTGCTGAACACGTCCACCAGGCCGTGCACGACGATGCAGGGCCACAGGCTGCCGCCCTTGTAGTAGGCGAAGGTGAACAGGAAGCCCCAGGCGACGGCGAAGACCACCTGCCCCACGGTTTCCAGGCTGGCCTGGCCCGCCAGCAGGTTCACGATGTGGCCGATGCCGAAGGTGATGGCGGAGATGATGATGGCGGGCTTCGGTCCGTCCTTTTCCAGCAGCGCCTTGAACAGGAACCCGCGGAACAGCACTTCCTCCACGAAGCCGATCAGCAGCATCGACAGCGTGGCGCATACCTGCGCCATGCCCGAGTATTCCAGCCCGAAGCCGCCCCACAGGTTGCCGGTCGACAGGAAGAAGATCGGCAGGAAGTACAGGCAGGCGCGCGCGTGCTTCGACCAGCCGTTCAGGCCGTAGTATTCCGCCAGCCCGTTCTTCCAGATGAACGCCGCGGACCCGGCGGCGATCGCCGCCAGCGCAGCCAGCATCCACGGGCTCTCGTCGCCCTGCTCGCCCCGGATGGGGATGGTCAGAACGCAGTAGACGATGATCCACAGCACCGCAAACAGTATCGGCTTCTTTTCATACAGCTTTTTCATCGTTATCCTCTCCTTTGTTCGGTCAATCCGGAATACAGAACCGCCAGCGTGGCCTCAGCGGCGGCGGGGTCCCACGCCATGGCGTTGTTCGCCAGCAGGCTGGCGTAGCCGTGCACCGCGATAAACAGCGTCCGGAACATCCGTAACGCGGCCTCCGGGTCGATGCCCGCCGACCGGGACACGATCTCCAACAGCGCCGCGATCTCCGGGCCGGACGTCATTTCCTCCAGCGTCTTGCCGGAGAACCGCCCGGACTGGAACAGAAACCGGAACAGCGGCTTTTCCCGGGCGCCGAAGCGGATGTAGCGCAGCCCCAGCGCCAGCAGCGGATCGGCTTCCGATTCCAGCCCTTCGGTGAGGAAAGCGGTGTGGCAGTCGTCCGCCCGGCGATAGGTCTCTTCCATGATCTTCCCGATGCTGTCGAACTGATACAGGATCGGCTGGGTGGAACACCCGAGCGCGCCGGCCAGCCGCCGGGCCGTCAGCGCCTCGTGGCCTTCGGAGCGCACCAGGTCGAATGCGGCGTCCAGGATCATCTCCCGCGTGATTTTTGCCTGAGGAGGCACGAAACCAGCTCCTTCATGTATTATAACATATGTTATTATACGCGGCGAAGGCCGGTTTGTCAAGCCCCGTGGACGGGAAATGCGGCGCCGCGCCGGAGGGAACGTTGACGAACGCCGCCGGGGATAATATAATGAATGCAGATACCGCGACCGGGAGGAAGACGAGATGTATCGCTTTTACGGATGGGAGCAGACCGGCATCCGGGCCAACGGCCTGGCCCCCGCGGATTTTTACGACCTGCTGTCGGGAATCTGGTGCGCGGAAACCTGCGCGCCCCGCATGCGCGGCGAATGGACGGCGGAAAACCCAACGCTGGGCCAGTGCTCCATCACCGCGTTTTTGATGCAGGATATCTTCGGCGGGCAGGTGCTGGGCGTGCCGCTGGGGGACGGGAATTTCCACTGCTTCAACGCGGTGGACGGCGCCGTTTTTGATCTCACCAGCGAGCAGTTCGGGGATATGGCGCTGGATTACGCCCATGCCGTGGCGCAGTTCCGCGAGGATCACTTTGCCAAACAGGAAAAATACCAGCGCTACCGGCTGCTTCGCGCGCGCCTGATGCGGGAATACGCCGTGCGGCTCAGGAGCCTCGGCCGCAACTGCTGTCAATCGGTGCTGTGCGCCTGCGGCGGCAGGGAACTGACCGAGGACCAGTGGATGCGGCTCGGCGCGTGCTTCGGCGGCGGCATGGGCTGCATGGAGGCCACCTGCGGCGCGCTTTGCGCGGCGGAGATGCTGATGGGCATGAAATGCGGCGCGGGTCCGGCGGCTCGGCAGGCTGCCAGAGCCCTGCATCGCGCCTTCCGGGAGCGCTGCGGCGCGACGATCTGCCGCGATTTGAAGGGCTTGGACACGGGAAAGCCGCTGTGCGACTGCGCGGAATGCGTGCGAAACGCCGTGGATATCCTTGAAAACGCATAAAAAAGGCCGCCGCGCGGTAGACAGCGGCGGCTTTTATCTGTTATAATGAAACCGGACGGAATGCCGCGGATTGCGCGGCGGAAGTCGGGAACACAGCCCCTTTCCGGAACCGCTTCTTTATCAACGGGCGCAAGGAGGGACTTTGAATGGCAGAGCATTATCTCATCATTTATACCATCATCTCGTTCCTGCTGTGCGGGGTGGATTTTTATTTCGCTGTCAAGGCATTCAGAAAACCGAACAAGATCGGCAGGGCGCTGGGCTTTTCCGCGACCTCGGCCGGCATCATCACGCTGGCCTATGTGCTGAGCGTGAACACGTCCAGCGACGCGCTGGTATCGGTGATGTCCAGCGTCACGTTTGCCGGGATTGACTGCATGCTGGTCAGCCTGGCTTATTTTGCGTTCCTCCTTACCGGCCTGCATCGCCGCAGGGGCAGCCGTGCCGCGAACACCGTCCTGCGCGCGCTCGCTTCCGCGGATATCATCGTCATGCTGGTGAACATATTTACCGGCATCGCGGTTACCTATGTGCGGCTGAATCCCGTGGGCATCGGTTACCAGATGAAGACGCCCTATATCATCCACCTCGCCTACAGCTATTTCATGATCCTGGTCACGCTCGCCGTGCTGATCAACAAGTGCGTGCATACGCCGCGCCAGTACCGCAACCAGTACCTGCAGATCGTGATGGCCATCGGCGTGGTGGTGCTGATCAACGCGCTGTTCCTGTTCAAGCAGGAGGGCTCCTTCTTCACCAAGGTGGACTGTTCGATCCTGGGCTACAGCATCGGCCTTTATCTGATGTACTGGACGGCCTACGATTACCGTGAAAAGGACATGCTGGAATCGCTGTCCATGACCGTGTTTCAAAACATCAGCCAGGGCATCGTGCTGTTTGATTACATGGACGAACTCATCATGTACAACCGCAAGGCCGGCCAGCTGCTGCCGGGCGTACCCTTTCAGCGGGAGATGCCCGGCGCCCGGTTTCTGGAATCCTGCGGCATCGCGCTGGACGGGCGGGATAATTTCAGCACCCAGTGCGACGCGGGGAACGGCGTGCCGCTGCGCTGCGATTACCGCCAGCTGAAGGACCAGCAGAACCGCGTGCTCGGCCACCTGTACGTTTTCACCGATATTACCCGCGATACGGACATCACCACCGGCTTTGAATACGCCAAGGGCATGGCCTACGCGGAGCAGAACGAAGCGCGGATCGCGCGCCCGGCCGCCGTCGCGATATTCGATATCATCGGGCTGCGGGATGTGAACCGCGTGATGGGCCGCGACGAGGGCGACAAGCGCATCCGCGCGCTCGCCAAGGAAGTGCGCCGCTGCATGCCCGAAGGCTCGATCTTCCTGAGGGGCTACGAAGCCTATCTGATCGCCGTCTGCCCGGGCAAAACGGAGCAGGACATCCGCGGCGCCGTGGAAAACGTCGTCGGGAACAGCGAAAGCCGCGTGATGTTCGGCCTGAGCGCCGCGGAGGACGCTGCCGGAGCGGGGGAGAGGACGCTCGCCCAGGCGATGGAAACCGCCTATCGCAGCCTGCAGATCAAGAAGCTGCTCAGCCCCGATTCCGTCCGTTCCCAGGCGCTGGCATCGCTGGTGCGGGCGCTGGAGGAGGCGGACGCGGATACCGAATCCCACGTGCGCCGCACGCAGAAGATGGGCGCCATGCTGGGCAAGCGGATCCATCTGACCGACGCGGAGCTGGCGCAGCTGGAGCTGCTGTGCCTGCTGCACGATATCGGCAAGATCGGCATTCCGCTTGAGATCCTGAACAAGCCCGGCAAGCTGGCCGACCAGGAATGGGCCGTGCTGCGCACGCATCCGGAAAAGGGCTATCAGATCGCCATGTCCTCGGACGAGCTGAAATCCATCGCCGAAATGATCCTTTACCACCACGAGCGCTGGGACGGCAACGGCTATCCGAAGAAGCTGGCGGGCGCCGACATCCCGGTGCTGTCCAGGATCATCTCTGTCGTGGACGCCTATGACGCGATGGTAAACGACCGCAGCTACCGCAAGGCCATGACGCCCGAGGCCGCCCAGGCGGAGATTCGCGGCAACGCCGGCACCCAGTTCGATCCGCAGCTGGCGGCGGAGTTCCTGGCCATGCTTTCGGAAAACCCGGACCTCGCCCAGGGCGAAAAGGTCAGCGCCGGCGGCGAACAGGCGCGCCAGGCGCCCCTGGCGGCGGACGCGGTTTCCGGCAATACGGCCGTCATCGCCTACAGCCGGTATCTGCTGGATGACGACAACATCATCATCGAAGTGGACGATCATTTCGAAGAAATCACCGGCTATGCGCCGGAGGACGTGCTGAACAGGATGGCCCAGAAGGACCTGATCCCGCCGGAGGACAGGGCGTTTTATCTGATCCAGGTCAGCAATCAGCTCGCCCGCGCCAGCATGGCCTACCTGCGCCATGAGATCCTGCGCAAGGACGGCGAGCGGATCCAGGTGGCCTGCTGCGGCAAGCGATACTTCGATTCCGCCGCCAAGGCCTTCCGAAACGAGATTATCGTTTTTCGCTTGTGATGACAAAATCTGATAAGCGCAGATGGACCTGATTCCCCGAAAACTCGATTTTTTGGGGAATTATGGTTTTTTTGGCTTTTCATTTTCAGATGGTTGTGGTATAATGTTCCAAGAATTAACATAGATCAGGGACGGTAAGGCGGCGTAATCATGGAACTGCGGGAAATGTTCAGCAAGTATTCGCCCTTCGGCGATTTGACGGTCGTCTCGATTTGTTTTGTGATGATCGTGCTGATGATGTTCTCATATATCACCAAGTCCCGCAGCTTCAGGATTTTTCTTTCGCTGGTCAGCATCCTCATCGTCGCCGCCCTTTCAGACGTCACCTTTTATACGCTGGCTACCTCGGGGCCGCAATACCGCTCTGCCGCCTCTGCGGTCAGATGCCTGTATCATTTCCTTCTGTTCTTGATCTTCCTGCATTTCGTCATCTATATCGTTGAAGTGACGCGCATGAGCCGATCGGAAAAGCGGCCGTATCTGATCATTGCGGGCATTCTTTTCGTCGCGGTCGTGCTGGTGGATGTGATCGACACCGTCCGGGGCGAAAACTTTATCCTCACGGAAGAAGGCATTCGGTTCTCCGGGCGCAACGTGTTCTTCTTTGGGTATATCGCCTTCGTCTCGCTGATCATAGCGCTGCTGGCGAAGGTTCGCAAACGCCTGTACAAGCAGGTCATGTACGGCTTTTACGGTTCCATGGCCATCTCCTTCGGCGTGCTGCTGACACAGGGATTGAACGGGCAGGCCTCCTTCACGGTGGCCACGTTCTTCTACCCGATCATCGCCATGTTCTATATCATGCATTCCAACCCGTATGACGTGACGCTGGGCGCCATCGACAGGCGCGGGATGGAGGATACGGTGGCCTATCATTTCGCGAAGCGCCGCGATTTCCTTTTCATCAGCCTCTATCTGAAGTTTTTCAACGATGAGGGAAAGACGATGCCGGAGGACCTGCAGGCGTCGTTCCGCCATTTTACGGCGGATTTCTTCAAGGGCGCCATGCTGTTCCGTGTGGGCAAGGGCCATGTGATCCTGATGATCCCGGCGGATCGCAACCCGAACTGCGAATCGCAGATGACCAACCTGCACAACGCCTTCCGCCACGAATACCACCGGTACCATTACGACTATAAGATCGTGATCGGCCGGGCCATCGAAGAAATCAGCCGGAAGAACGAATATGTCAGCTTCGTCCGAAGCATCCACCGGAACATGGATGAAAATACGATCCACTGGGTTGAGCCGGAGGACGTGAAGCGGTTCAACCGCAGCGATTTCATCCTCAAGCAGCTGGAGGACATCTACGAAAAGTGCAATTTGGACGATCCCCGCGTGCTGGCCTATTGCCAGCCGGTGTATAACATCCGCACGGGGAAATACGATACCGGCGAGGCGCTGATGCGTTTGCGCCTGGACGACGCCGGGCTGGTGTTCCCGGACCAGTTCATCCCCCTGGCCGAGGAAAACGGCTATATCCACGTACTGACGGAGATCATACTGCACAAGACCTGCGATCAAATCGCCCAACTGACCCAGAAGGGCTATGAGGTCTCCCGCATTTCGGTGAACGTGTCCATGCTGGAGCTTGAGGATATCCATTTCTGCGATGACATCACCCGCATCATCGACAAGAGCGGTATCTCTGGCGACAAGATCGCCCTGGAACTGACCGAGTCCCAGACGGACAGCGATTTCATCCTCATGAAGGACAAGATCAGCCAGCTGAGGGATCTGGGCATCAAATTCTATCTCGACGACTTCGGCACCGGCTATTCCAACATGGAAAGGATCATGGAGCTGCCCTTCGATATCATCAAATTCGATCGATCACTGGTTTCCGCCAGCGAAGCGAGCGAACGCTCCAGGACGATCGTGGTCAGCCTGGCCCACATGTTCTCCAACCTCGAATACTCCGTGCTCTATGAGGGCGTGGAAAAGGATTCGGACGAGAAGATGTGCATGGACATGGACGCCTCCTACCTGCAGGGCTATAAGTATTCCCGGCCCGTGCCCATCGAGAAGATGGAGGAGTATTTCGAGAAATAAGGTTTCCTGCGAATAAACGGGGAGCCCGGACCGCGCGGTCCGGGCTCCCCGTTTCATGCGCCCTTTGGTTACTTGTCCTTTTTCTTCTTGCCCTTCTTCTTTTTCTTCTTCTTATCCTTCTTGTCCTTTTTCCCGACGGGCGCCTCCGCTTCTTCCGCCGGCGCCGCTTCATCCGCCTCGTCCGCCGGCGCGTCGTCCTCCGCGCACGCCGGAGCGGCGGGAAGCGCTTCCGGTTCGGGCGCCGGCTCAACCGCGCTTTCCGCAGGCGTCGCCTCAACCCCGCTTGCCGGGGCGATCGCCGGCGATTCCGGTGCTTCCGCCGTTTCGCCGTCCAGCACCTCATCGCCGTTCATGCCCGCGGCTTCGCGGATCATCTGGATTTCCCGGGCGTTCATGCGGCTGCCGTTGAAGATGTCATACAGCACGGGCACCACGAACAGCGTCATCAGCGTGGCGTAGGACAGGCCGCCGATGGAAACGACTGCCATCGGCTGCATCATCTCCGCACCGGCGCCGTGGCCCAACGCCATGGTGGAAATGCCCAGTATGGTGGTCAGCGCCGTCATCAGTATCGGGCGCAGGCGCTGGCGCCCGGCCTCCACCAGGGCGTCCTTTTTCTCCATGCCGCCGATGCGCAGCTGGTTCACGCAGTCGATGAATACGATGCCGTTGTTCACCACCACGCCGGAGAGCACCAGGAAGCCCAGCATGCCGACGATGGACAGATCCATGCCCGTAATCAGCAGCGCCAGCAGTCCGCCGGTAAAGGCCAGCGGGATCGTGAACATCACGATGATGGGGGATTTGAAGCTCTGGAACTGGGCCACCATGATCAGGAAGATCAGCAGCACGGCGATCAGCACCATCCATACCAGGTCGCTCATGATGTCCATGACGGTCTCGTTTTCGCCGGCCAGCTCCGCGCGATAGCCCGCGGGCATTTGGTATTCGTTCAGGCGCGCCGCGAAGGCGTCGCTGACCAGGTTGGCGCTGTAGCCGTCGGCGATGCCGAAGGACACCGTCACCAGCCTGCGCTGGGAGGCGCGGTTGATGGTGCTCAGGCTGCTGGTGTCGCGCGCGTCGGCGATGTCGCCGATGCGCACCAGCTTGCTGTCGGCTTCGCCGTTCACTTCGATCTCCAGCGCCTCCAGGTCCTCGGGCGACAGATCGGCGTTCTTGCCGTCCACCACGTACAGCGTCAGTTCCTTCCCGTCCACCGTCACCTTGGTCACTTCGATTTCACCGGCCAGCTTCTGGGCGACGAACTGGAACACCTGGGCGGTGGTCAGCCCGTTGTCGATGGCCTTTTCCTTGTCCACGACCAGCCGCAATTCGGGCACGGATTCCTCCAGACCGTCGCTGACGTCCACCGCGCCTTCGGTGCCGCGGGCAATCTCGGCCACGTCCCGGGCGATGGACTGCAGGGTTTCGATGTCGTCGCCGGTGATCTCCACGGATATGCCCTTGCCGGCCAGCATGGAGATATCCATGGTGCTGGCCTGGGCGGACAGGTCCGCGCCGCGCCGGACGCCGATGGCTTCGATCTCTGCGGCGATATCGACATTCCTGCGGCCGCTGTCTTCATCTACCAGGATGTAATAGGACATGCTGCCGCTGCCGCCGGACAGGCCGGACAGCAGGCCGCCCGAGCCGTCCATCAGCCCGACGCTGTCGATGCCTTCGATGGCCAGCATGTCGTCCATGATGGCCATGGCCGTATCGCGCCGCTGCTGGGTGGTGACGTCTTCGTCAAAGTTGAGATTGGCGCTCATCTGGCGGGAATTGACCTCCGGCATGAACGAAATGCCCATCTTCGGCACCTGCATGCCCGACCAGGCCAGCAGCGCCAGCGCCGCCAGCAGCACCAGCGGCTTGGCCCGCAGCGCGCCGCGCAGCAGCGTCAGGTATCCCCGCTGGAACGCGGTGAAGATCCGCTGCTTCTTCGGGCGGGAACGGCGCATCAGGAACGAAGTCATCATGGGCACCACCGTCATCGCCACCAGCAGGCTGGCCAGCAGCGAGAAGGCGATGGTCAGCCCCATATCCGCGAACAGATCGCGGGCCATGCCATGGACGAATACGATGGGCAGGAACACGCAGATCGTCGTCAGCGTGGACGCCATCAGCGCGCCGGAGACGGATTTCACGCCCTCCACGCAGGCGCGCAGCAGGGGAACGCGCTCTTCGTTGCGCAGGCGGTAGATGTTTTCGATGGAGACGATGGAGTTATCCACCAGCATGCCGATGCCCAGGCTCAGGCCGGAAAGCGACAGCACGTTCAGCGTGATGCCGGTGAAATACATGCACACGAATGCGACGACCACGCTGACGGGGATGGAGAAGGCCACCGTGAGCGTGGGCCGCCAGTCCATCAGGAACATCAGCAGCACCAGTATGGCCAGCGCGCCGCCGTAGATCAGGTTGCCGAGCACGGAATCCACGACCAGGTTGATGTATTCGCCCTGGTTCATCAGATCCACGATGTGCAGGTTCGGATCGGCTTCCGCCAGCTTTCGGGCGCGCTCCAGTATGGTTTCCGCCACGTCCGCGGTGGAATAGGTGGACTGCTTGTCGAAGGACAGCAGTATGCCGTCCGAGCCGTTCAGCTTCGTGAACACGTCGTCGCGGTTGTCCACCAGCGCCACGTCGGCCACGTCCGAAAGGCGCACTTCGTCGATGGTGTCCAGGCCCAGCTCAAACAGCTTCGTGGCCTTCAATTCGTCGATGCTCTTAAATTTATCGCCCACGCGGATCAGCACCTGTTCGCCGGCGCCGTCGTACACGTACCCGGCGGGCATGGCGAAGTTCTGCGCGCCGATCAGCCCCGCGATCATCTGTACGGTGATCACGCCGTCCAGGCCGGCGCTCTCCAGCGCCTCATCCCGCTTGTCGTTGAATTCCTTGCGGGCTTTCGCCAGCTCCGATTCGCCCTTTTCGATCATTTCCGCCGCATCAGCAAATCCGGAGACCGCCTTCGCCCGGGCATCGGTGAGCTGGGCGCGCGCGTCGGAAAGCTTTGTATCTTCATTGATGCCGTCGATCATCCCGCCGGGCAGTATGCCCTGGCGCAGCTTTTCCAGATAACCGTCGACCGTGGCGATGCCCTCGTCCAGCATGGCGACGCCCTGCCGGGCCTGGTCATACTGTTCCTTCAGTGCCTTGGGATCCTGCAGCAGCTGGGCGGCCCTGTAGGCGTCCGACTGTTCCAGTTCCTCGATCCGCTGCCGGTAATAGGCGATCTGCTGCTTCAGCGCTTCCTTGTCCGTACTGCCCAGCTGCTCGATCAGCGCATCCAGCCCTTCGATCTCCAGATCCAGCGCGGCGATGCGCGCGTCCAGCACCGCCGCCTCCCGGCGGGCCTCGTCCGCGCTTGCGGCGGATTCGGATGAATTGGCCCTCAGCGCCTCCAGCGCCTGTTTCCGGGATTCGATTTCGGCGTTCGCGTCGTCGATCTGCTTCTGCAGCGCGGCGATCTGCGCGGCGTTTTCTTCCGCGGCGTTCGTGGCTTCAGAGAGCCTCTGGCGCGCGTCCGCCAGCTCCGCCCTCAGGCGCTCGACATCGCCCTCCTCCGCCAGCGCGCGCCCCCAGTACCCGCGGGCGCTTTCGTCCCCGGAGGGCTGCTGCTCCGGCGCGGGCGCCGGGGCGCTCTCGCCGGATTCGCCCTCAGACGCGGGACCGGCGTCGGAAGCGGCGCTTTCGGAGGCGGCATCGTCATCCGGCTGAGCGGAAACGGCCGCGTCCGAGCCCGCGTCGGGCTGCGCGGCGCCGGTTTCATCCGGCTCACCGCCGGGTTGCGCCTGGTTGGATTCCACCGCTTCGCCGCTATCCCCTCCGTCGGACGGGGGAACGGGCGTATCGCCGGTGTTTTCGTCCGCCGCGTCGCCGGTTTCAGCGGACGGCTCGGTCGGCGCATCCGGGTTTTCGCCGGATTCGCCGGTACCTTCCGCGGGATTATCGCCGTTCTCGGCGGGCGCGTCATTCCCGCTTTCAGGGGTTTCACCGTTTTCGGCGCCGTCTGAAGGGCTTCCGGCGCCGTGACCGGGTTCAGAGCCGTTTCCCGCGGGAACGCCTGTGGGATCCGGCGCCTCCTTCGGCGCGCCCGAAGCGCCGCTCTGTGCCCGGATACGGGCTTCCAGGTCGTCCACCTGCCGCTGGAGCGCCGCCTGGGCCTCTTCCAGCTGCGGCTGGAGCGCGGCGGCCTCCGCCAGCTGCTGCGACGCGTCCTTCACCTGATCCTCGAGGGCGGAAATCTGTTCGTTCAGGCCGGCCTCGTCCGGGCTGTCTGCG
>CACWVN010000019.1 GCA_902764285.1 uncultured Eubacteriales bacterium | reverse complement strand
GCCGCGGCGATGACTATCGAAACCAATACCGTCGCCGGCAGCAGCAGCGGCTGGAACGTTATGGAGGAATTGAACACGTTCACCGACACCACCTGCGCGAAGGCGAAGCCCAGCACCGCGCCCAGCGCGCCGCCCAGCAGCCCCAGGAACACGCCCTCGCCCAGGAATTCGCCGCGAATGGAATTATCCGACGCGCCCAGCGCCTTTCTGAGGCCGATCTCGCGCCGGCGCTCGGAGACCACCGCCATCATCGTGGTGGACACGCAGATCATCGTCAGGATCAGCACGACCACCGTCACCAGGAATACCAGCCCCTGGAGCTTGCCCAGCACCGCCGTTTCCGACTTGGTGACGCGCTTCACCAGCCGCGCCGTCACGCCGTCGTCCGTGAGCGCTTCGGCGTAGGCGTTCAGCTGCGCCTCGTCCGCGGAGATGGACAATTCGGCCACATCCAGCCTGTCCTCGCCGGTCAGCGTCTGCAAATCGTCCGTGGACATGAACACGTAGCCCTCTTCCTCGCCGCCGGTCACGAGGATGCCCGTGACCCTGTAGCGGGTGGTTCGCGGCTGTGCGTTCGCATCCGCTGCGCGGGCGGTATTCAGCGCCTCCACGACTGCGGTCGAGGTGACCGTCGCGCCGGACAGGGCGTCAATGTCATCGTCCAGCTTCACCGGCAGCGATTTGCCGATAAACTGTTCCGCAAAGGCCGGTTCGGTCTGCGCCCGCCCGCCGTACTCCGGCGTCTGGGTGGAGGCGTCGATCTGGATCTCTTTGATCTTCCCTTCGTCGTCCAGCGTCGCGGTCACATAGACCGTCTGCTTGCCGAAGCCTTCCGCGCTGCCCGCAAGCGTCGCGCCGGGCACGCGGTCGTCCTCGGCGCTGCCGGAGGCGTCCTTCGCGGTCGGCTGCCAGGTCAGCTCCATGTCGGAGCCCGCCTTCACGCCGATGGTCTCGGCGATTTCCCTGCCGACCAGGATCTCGCGCGGCGCCTCGGAATAGCGGCCCTCCACGCTGAAATAGGGGCTGGTCCTTTGGACCTGGGCGAAATCGGTGCCGGCGGTGGTGAACGACTGCTGGCGCGAGGTCATGTCCAGCCGCACGTAGCGATAGGGCGACGCGCCCACCAGCGCGTCCTCCGGCAGCTTCTGAAGCGCCGCCGCCAACTTTTCGGAATCCAGCGTCTCGCCCTCCGCGGGCATCAGCAGCATGTTCGCGCCGTAGGAGCGCATCTGCGCGCGCATCTGCCGCGGCACGTCGTAATAGATCGTCACCATACCCGCCAGGATCGTCGCGCCGATGCCGATGGACAGCAGCGCGATCAGCATGCGCGAGCGCCGCCGAAGCAGCGACGCGGTGACCATCCTCAGGAACATACGTCTTTTCGTCATGTTATTCCTCCAGTGGAGAGATACATATTTGTCAGAGTTTAGAGTTGAGAGTTTGGAGTTGAGACAAAGCAGCCTGCTGCCGCGTTTGGACGCCCTGCATTCTTCGCTAAACTCTCAGCTCTCAACACTTCACTCTGAACCATTTGACCGAAAGCCAAATGGTTCAATGTCCTCCGTGCAGCACTTCCGCGGGCTTCAATCGCAGCACCATGCGGATGGCGGGCAGCGATCCCGCGATCGTCACCAGCGCGATCAGCCCCGCCACGATGGGAATGACCTTTGTATTCATCTCGATGGCCGAGCCGAACACGCTGCGCCCGATCAGCTGCGCGAAGCCAAAGCCCATGCCGTAGCCCGCCGCGAAGCCGATGAGGGCCGTGATCAGGATTTCCGTCATCACCACGCCGGTGATGGAGCGGTCCTTCGCGCCGATGGCTTTGAGCAGGCCGATCTCCTGCGCGCGCTCCATGACGGAGGCGGTCACCAGGTTCGAGATGCCCAGCGCCGAACCGATCAGGCTGAGCGCCGTGATCAGGATCATCAATAATTTCGTCTTGTCCAGCACCGTGCCCTCGCTCTCGGCCACCTGCCTGACGGCGCTCGCCACCGAGCCGGTGATGACCTCCTGGATCTGATAGCAGATGGCGCTGACGTAGGCCGTGCAGTACCAGGTCTCGTAGTCGCGGCTGGTCAGCGCCGCGGGGTTTTTCGCCGCGCGGCGGGCCAGGTCGTTGTCGGGCGTGGTTAGCGCGGAGACCTCGATGGAGGCCACCTTGCCCTCGCGGTCGGTCAGCGCCTGCACGGCGTCCAGCGTGGCGAAGATCTGCTCATCCTCGTCGCCGCCGGCGTCGTAGATGCCGACGATTTCCATATCCCTTTCGCCGTGGCTGCCCGTCAGCTTCACGGTCTCGCCCACGGTCCAGCGCTTCCGTTCGGCCAGCAGCGCGCCCACCATGATCTCGCCGTCGGCGGTCGCATCCGCCTCGTTCAGCCAGCGCCCGTCGGTGATTTCCCACCAGGAGCGCATGCCCTGCACGCCCGCGTCCAGCTCCTCGCCGGTGGGCAGCGACAGGTGGTGGTTGAACCAGGTGCCCACGACCTTTACGCCGTCGCCGTCAGGCAGAGTCGCCTGGGTGTCGAGGAAGGGCGTGAAGTCCACGATATTGAACGCCCAGAAGATGGTCTTGAGCCTGCCGAGCTCGTCCTCGCGCAGATACGCCGCGTTCAGCGCCTCGCCGCCTTCGCCCACGTCGTAGATGTCCGACAGCAGCGAGGCGTCCTTCGGCTTCACGGTGATGTTCGCGCCGTAGTTTTTCAGCTCCTTGTTGACCTTGTCCTCCACGTCCATCACCACGTTCAGCATGCCCGTGGCCAGCGACGCGCCCAGCGCGATGGTGATGGCGATCAGCAGCATCTTGCCCTTCTGGTGGAACAGCACGCCGCGTATCATTCGAAACAGCATTTACTTAAACTCCCTTTCTCCGGCGATGAGGTCGTCCATGGCGAACACCAGATTGCCGCCTTCCACCTCATAATGAAGCGGGATCGGGTTGCAGCCGCCTCTGAAGCCGATGGTGTTGGTGTTCATCACCACGTCGCAGCGGCGGCAGACCACCAGGCCGTTGCGCTCGTAGTAGCCGGCGTTGCCGCAGACCTCGCAGGCGTCCAGCCCCACGCCGTAGGAGGCGGAATTGGGCTTGCGCACCACGATCCAGCGGACGTTCACGCCGTTGGGCGTCTGCCATTCGAAGCGGTGCAGGTGAAAGTCGTTGACGGCCTCCATCGGCACGAGGATGCGGTCGCCGTCCTCGGTGAACGTCTCCGGCGCGGAAAGCTCGATCACGCGGGTGTCATAGGCCTTGACCAGCGTCAGAAAGCCGGTGAACAGCGCCAGCGCCGCCAGCGCGCCGCAGGCCGTGCGGCGGAAGTGGCGGTTGCGGGCGCGCAGCTTGCGCCGCTGGGCCGGGTTGTCCCAGGGCTCCGTCACGCGGACGTTCTGCGCGAAGCAGAGGACGAGGGACGCCGCCGCCAGCGCGGCGATGATCCAGATGAACAGCATGGATTGGTAGGCGGTGAACATCATCCAATTGCCGATCCAGACGTAAGCCTCTTCGGTATACTTCACCGACCACTTCAGCCACTTGGCGCGGTTGACCCAGGGCGCGAAGAAGCGGCCGAAGCAATACGCCGCGTTCACCAGCGCACCGGCGGTCAAAAGCCCGTTCACCATGCCGAGCGGTTCGATATGCAAAGCGCAGTTGTACAGCATGCGCGAATACGCAACGAACAGCAGGAGCGCCAGCAGCCAGCCCGCCATGCGCACCATGTAGTAGGACGAGAGATAGCCTTCGCCCATCGTGTTGAAGTTGAAGGGATACAGCATCACGCCGGGCAGCTGGTAGAAGATCAGCGCCGCGGAGAACCCCGCGCCGGACAGGCACAGCGGGACCCGGCTCCACTTCTTCTTTGACAGCAGGCTGAAGACGATAAACGCCAGCGTGAAGCCCATGATAAAGGCGTAGATATAGTGGTTCCAGTGGCTGGATATGATCTTGTTGGAATCGCCCTTTACGGCGGCCAGCGCCGCCGACGCGACGACGCCAAGGATGATGCCGGCGCCGTGAAAAGCGCGGCCGGGTTTGCCGTAGCGCCGCGCCAGCACGGCGTGCATCCAGGTGACCAGCGTCACCGCGACAAACAGGTCCTGGGTGACGGTCCAGAGATATTTCAGCAAGGCTTATACCTCCCTGATGGTTTGCATTTGGCGTGTTGAGAGTGGAGCGGGAAGTGCGGCAGAGCCACGATCAGCCGCGCGGCGGCCGTTCACAACTCCGCTCTCCACTCTCCACACTCCACTCTCTGTCGCGCGCGTCCCCCGCGGACAGCGCGCATCGAACGGTTTACGGGAAAGACCGAATTACCACTCCTTGACGAACTTCCAGCCGGTCCAGGTCGCGGTCAGCGGCTCGGTCCAGAACTCGTCGGCCTCGACGCCGGTCTCGTCGTCCACGTGCAGCAGGTAGCCGTTCTCCGCGGGGCTCTTGATGGACAGCGTGATGCTGTACTCGCCCTCGGGCAGCGCGATGTTGTTGCCGTAGTGCGGGCCGTCGGACGCCGCCATGGGCATCATGGAGCCGGTCAGCACCTCGTTGCCCTCGGTGTCGTTGATGACGAAGTCGATGCTCAGATAGGGCACCCAGCCGTCCACCGGGAAGGAGTAGGGATTCTCGTTGGCGGTCAGGTCCACCTCGATGTGCAGGTCGGAGCTTTCCTTAGCGGCGGCCAGGTCGGCGGGCGCCATGTCCACGGGCTGGAAATAGACCATGCTCATGGTCATGAAGCCGACCTCCTGCTCGCCCTCCACGCCCAGTTCATACTCGTCGAAACCGGCCTCCTCGGCCAGGGCAAACGCGGAAACGCTGAGCATCATCACAGCCAGCAGCAGGGCAAAAAGCTTCTTCATGGTTGAATCCTCCTAAATCTTTTTGATTTGTATCTTCAACGCCGCCTGCGCGGGGCAGAGGGCGCGGAGACCCGGGGATAATGAGGAATGTGGAATGAGGAGCGAGGAGTAAAAGAATGCGGCTGACGCTCTCTCAATTCCTCATTTCTTATTCCTAATTCTTCGCGAGCTTTGCTCGCAGCGCGTCCATCTTGCCGCGGTAGTGGGCGATCATGAACGTCACCAGCAGTATGATCGACAGGATCAGCTGCGGCAGCAGCGTCTCGAGGTACGGGTAGATGCCCAGCACCTGGATCGCGTCGTTCTCCGGGACGCCCGGCACTCTGAGCGCCAGGTCGAACACGTTGCCCTCGGCCAGCTCCTTGATGCCGCTGCCGAGGAACGACACGCACATGACGGCCATCAGGATCGACGTGGCGGTGAAGAACACCTTGATCGGCAGCCGGATGGACAATTTGGTGATGGCCAGGTACACGAACACCAGCAGCACGCAGCCCGTTCCGAAGCCCGCCCACACCATGCCGGGGTTGCCCTCGGAGAGCATCGGCTGGTAGAACAGCACCACCTCCGCGCCCTCGCGGAACACGGACAGGAACGCGGTGAACGCCAGCGCGAACGCGCTGCCCTGCTCCACCGAGGACTGCACCTTGCCGTCGATGTAGCGGCTCCAGCTCGCGGCCTCGGCCTTGGAGATCATCCAGTTGCTGACGTAGAACAGCACGCACACGGCGATCAGCGCGGTGATGCCCTCGATGACCTCCTGCGCCAGGCCCGCGCCCACAAACACCCGTTTTGCCCAGGCCAGCACGGCGGCGGCGACGAAGCTCGCCGCGATGCCGGCGACCGCGCCGATGTAGACGTTCCTGAGACTCCTGCCGTTGCCGGATTTCACGAGATAGGCGATGATGGCGGCGATGACGAGGATGGCCTCCAGGCCCTCGCGCACGATGATGCCGAACGCGGCCAGGAACGTGAGCAGCCTCGGATCGGACGGCTTCTCCTCAACGACCTCCGCTTCGGCGGTTTCCGCAGCATCCGCCGCCTTCGCCGCGGCTTCCTGCTCGTCGATGCGCCTGGCCAGCTTCAGTATGCTGTTCTTGGCCTTGTCGGTGGCGGTGCGGTATTTGTTCTTCTGGTATTTTTCATTTGCGGTTTCGACAAGCTTTCGAAGGCCCGCGAACTGCGCGTCCATCGCCTGCCTGTCCGCCAGGGAAAGATCCGCATAGATCCTGTGGCTCAGGCCGGATTCCTCGTAGACGCTGTAATAAGCCGTTTCCAGGTTGTCCGCCGCGGCGGTGAAATCCCTGTCCAGATAGCCCATGTAGGCGGTGTCCAGCAGCTCCTTCACCAGCGTCGCCGCCTCATACCAGCTGTCGTACTTCGCGGCGGCGTTGGGATCGGCGGAATATTCCGGGTAGGGGTCGGCGGCGACCGGCTCGCCGCCCTTGTACCACTTCATCTCGCTCTGCGCGCCGCCCTGCTGACCGGCCAGCTTGTTGCCGTCCTCGCGGATCATGCCCTTGAGCTTGACCAGCGCGCTTCTGACGGAGACGATGGTTTCCGGGTCGGCATTGTCCTTTTTAACGGCCGCCTTGCAGTTGGAGAACTGCATTTCCACGGCGTTCTTGCGGTTGCCGGAAATGTAGCTCATCGTCTGGCGTTCAAAGCCGGTGGTTTCGTACACCCGGAAATAGGCGTTGGAGACGTTTTGATAGGCGCTGTCGGCGTTCCCCGCCAGGTAATCCTCGAAGGCTGCGTCCAGGAATTTGTCGATTTCGTCGGCGGCATCCGCCCAGCGGGTATCCGCCTCGGCCATCGCGCCCAGGCACTGCGCCAGCAGGATCAGCGCCATCGCGCACACCAGCGCCAGCCGGGCCATGCTCGTCCTCTTCATGTCCATGCTTCCTTCCCCGTTCAACCGGCGAGCGCCGGTCGAAGTGTGTTAAGAACGGTTAAATAGTTTTAACAAATGTTAGTTATCTCTAATTCAATGCTTATTTTAGCACAAACTAACCGCCTTTTTCTATCCCAATATTGACTTAGTGCGCCGGTTTTATGTCCTGATATTGACTTGTTTGAAAAACGCTTGCAATGTAAGTTATTTTATGCTAACATTAGTTAGTAAGTTATAACCAACTACAGGATGCTCCGAAGTTCCGGGAGGCGATCAAATGAGGGGGAAAGGGTGCCGCGATTCCGGCGACGCGCTGGTGCGGGCGGCAAAGGACTATATCGAAACCCACAGCGCCGAGAAGTTTTCCCTGCAAACGCTCTCCGGAGCGCTGTTCATCAACGGCAGTTACCTGCTGCGCCTGTTCAAATCGCGCACCGGCCAGACGCTGCTGGGCTATCACAACCGCGTGCGCTGCGACAAGGCCCGGGCGCTGCTGCGCGACACAGACATGAGCATTTCCAAGGTCGGCGAGGCGGTGGGCTTCGTCTCCTCCGCCCACTTCGCCCACGTGTTCAAGAAGACGACGGGCATGACGCCCACCGAATGCCGCGCCGGATCGAGCCGCCGATAAAACCGATGGAAGGGATGCCGTATGCTGAACGAGCGAACCCTGGACCGCTACCTGCACGCCATACTGCTGCTGGGCACGCGCTTTCTGGTCGTCCGCGCCGTCGACGTCGCCGCCTGGCTGGAGTACTCCAAGGCCAGCGTCAGCGTCGCCGTCAAGCAGATGCTCGATGAAAAGCTCGTCCGCATCGGCAATCACGGCGCGCTGCTCCTGACCGCGGACGGCGAGTGCCGCGCGCGCGCGTTCCACGAGCGCTACGACTTTTTTTATCGCCTGCTCACAGAGGCGGGGATCAAAGAGGACACCTCAAAAAAAGAAGCCGGCGCGCTTGCCGGCTCCCTGAGCAATCCGTCGTTGAACGCGATCAAGAAACGGTTCTGCATCCGGAAAACCTGCGATTCGCAGAAGAAATGACATTCAAAAGGAGCCCGCCCGTTCGGCGGTGCGTCCGGTGAAAGAACAGGCACTTTTGTGCCTGTTCTTTTTTTACCGGATGCCGCTTCTATAAAAGAAGAGTTCTTTCCTTTTTGTGGACACACTGCGATAATCATGGTATAATATATATTAGGATAATCGGGGGTTTTCCGGTCAGCCGGGCCCCGGAGGGCCGCACGGCTGAAATCATAGTATCCGCGGCCCCTTGGGCAGCCCATTTTGTTTTCTGTGGCAACGGACCGGCTTTGCAATCGCGATCGAAGCACAGCGCGATCGGAACACGGATGAAATGAGGACAAGACGATATGTATTATTCTGCAATAGGCCTGCTTGCGGTACTGATCCTGTTGATCGAAAACCAGGATGTCCTCAGAAATGCCAAGGGTACTTTTGAAAAACCCGCCTGGGAAGTATACAGGAAATTCCTGCTTGCCGTTCTGGCGTATTACGTCACGGATATTCTGTGGGGCTTCCTCGAAAGCCGGAAACTCACGGCTTTGCTTTTCGCCGACACGACGGTTTACTTTATTGCCATGGCGGTTGGCGTCCTGTTCTGGGTACGGTACACCGTGACCTATCTGGACGGAAAGAGCGAATTTGGGATGCTTCTGGTATACGCAGGGCGGATCGTCGCGGGAATGATCACCGCCCTTGCGGCGATCAATATCTTTTTTCCCGTCCTGTTTACCGTTGACGGGGATTGCGTATACCGCGCCCTTCCGGTCAGATACGTCGTCCTGGTCGCTCAGATCCTGCTGCTCCTCGCCATTTCGGTTTTTGCTGGCTTATCCATCCGGCGGGAAAACAGCGCAAAGGGCAAAGGACAGGCGCTGGCGTTTTTCGGGCTGATCATGGCGGTCTTCCTGTTCGTCCAGCTGTGGTTCCCGTACCTTCCGCTCTACTCGATCGCGTACATGCTCGGCGCGTGCCTGCTCCATACGCTGGTGATAAACGATGAAAAGGAAGAATACCGGCGCGGCATGGAGGAAGCGGCTGAGATCTCAAGGCTGAAGGATACCATTGTCTCCCTGCTGGACAACATGCCGGGCATGACCTTTACAAAAGACGCGCAGACGGGTGTCTATCTTGCGTGCAACCAGGCTTTCGCGGAGTATGCCCACAAGGAAAACCCAGCGGGCGTGGTGGGGCTTACCGACGCACAGATCTTTGACGCCGAGACCGCGAAGCATTTTGTCGAAGACGATCAAATGGCGCTCTCCATGGACAAACCCTATGTTTTCTTCGAGGATGTGCCTGACGCTGCCGGCAATCAGAAGCAGCTGCAGACCACCAAGCTGAAATACAACAACTTCGACGGCCAGCTGTGCGTTCTCGGCATGTGCCGGGATGTGACGAACATGGTGCGCATCCAGCGCGAGAGCGCGACGACGAAAGAAGCCTATGAAAAGGAACGGAGCACGGGCATCATCTATACGCATATCGCGCAGGCGCTGGCCCGCGGGTATACGGATCTGTATTACATCAACCTCGATTCGGAGGGCTTCATCGAATACCGCCCCGACGACGATGGCGGCAGGCTGACAGAGGTGCGGCGCGGCTGGCATTTCTTTGAAAAGTGCAAGCTGGAGGCCGACCAGTTCGTTTATCCCGATGACCGGCCCGCTGTCATACAGGCTTTGAACCGCAAGAACCTTGTGGCCGCGCTGGACCAGGACAACATATTTGTCCTGACCTACCGCCTGATTTCTGAAAACGGCCCCAGATACGTCAGCATGCGGATCTCACGCATGGAGGACGACACGCGGTACATCGTCCTGGGCGTTACGGATATCGACAAGGATATGAAGCAGCGCCGCGCGGCCGAACGCGTGAAAGAGGAGCACATCGCCTATACCCGCCTCAACGCGCTCACCGGCGATTTTCTGTGCGTCTACGTCGTTGTGCCGGAGACGGGCCGGTATCGGGAATTCAGCGCGAATGCCAGCTATGAAGCGTTTGCGCAGGCCAAAGAGGGCACGGACTTTTTCACGACCACGCGGGAGGCGGCGCGGGTATTCAGCCATCCGGACGACTTGAACCGCTTCCTTTCGACGTTTACCCGGGAAAACGTCATGGCGGAGATCGAGCACCATGGCATTTTCACTGTAAGCTATCGCCTGGTTATGGACGGCAAGCCCATCTATGTGCAGCTTAAGGCGGCCATGGTGGAGGAGAAAGAGGGCCGGCGTCTGATTGTCGGGATCAACGATATCGATTCCCAGGTCCACCAGGAGGAAGCGTACGTCAAGAATCTTGCGCAGGCAAGGATCGAAGCGAATATCGACGCCCTGACGGGCGTGAAGAACCGGCACGCCTATCTGATGGCGGAGGAGCGGCTGAACGCGCAGATCGCCGAGCATGGCGCGCCGGAGTTCGCCATCGTGATCCTGGACGTAAACGACCTGAAAAAGGTGAACGATACCGCCGGGCACAATGCCGGGGATCAGTACATCCGGGATGCCTGCAAGATCGTCTGCGAAACATTCAAGCACAGCCCGGTATTCCGCGTCGGCGGAGACGAATTTGCGGTCATCGCCCAGGGAAGCGATTATGCCTGCATCGATGATCTGACCCGGCGCGTGTACGATCACAATGCGGAAGCCCTGCGAAACGGGGGAATCGTCATCGCCTGCGGCATGGCGAAACGCGAGAATGAAGACAGCGTGGCGCCCGTGTTTGAACGCGCGGACCAGAACATGTATGAAAACAAGAGCGCTTTGAAAGCCGAAAACATGGACTGATCCTATGAATACCAATAAAAGACAGACAGGAAGGAACGGCAGCGAGCATGAAACAGAGTAATCCCGGCATCACATCCGGAATGCAAAACGGCGCTTCCGCCGGCGGACTGCGGCCCGGCTTCACGCCGCTGGGAATGTGGGCTTTCTCCATCGGTACGAGCATCGGCTGGGGTTCCTTTATCGTCACCTGCAATACATATTTACAGAAATCCGGCGTTCTTGGCACGGCTTTCGGCCTGCTGCTCGGAATGGCGGTCATCCTCGTGATTACCTGGAACCTGCAATACATGATCCAGAATGCCCCCGGCGCCGGCGGAATCTATACGTTTGAAAAGCGTGTCGGCGGGAAGGACATCGGGTTCCTCGCGCTCTGGTTTGTGCTGCTGACCTATCTGGCCATCCTGTGGGCGAACATGACGTCGCTTCCGCTCTTTGCGCGCTTCTTTCTTGGGGATGCATTCCAATTCGGCTTCCATTATAAAATATTCGGATACGAAGTTTGGCTCGGCGAGGCGCTGCTTTCCATGGGCGCCGTGGTGCTGATCGGAATCCTGTGCGCCAACAGCTCGCGCCTGACCAATCATGTCATGATCGCCGCCGCGCTGACGTTTGCCGGCGGGTTCACCTTCTGCGCGGTCATCGCGGTGCTGCGGCATGAGAACACGTTCAGCTATGCCCCGCTGTACATGGAAGGATCGGGCGCTTTCGCGCAGATCGTCCGCATCGCCGTCATCTCGCCGTGGGCCTTCATCGGCTTCGAGAACATCTCGCATTTTTCAGAGGAATACCGCTTCCCGGTGAAGAAGGTGCGCGGCATACTGATCTGGTCCGTGGCGATCACGACGCTGCTCTACCTGTTCGTCTCCATGCTGTCCATTTCGGCCTATCCGCCGGAATATGAAAGCTGGCTGGCCTATATACGGGACATGGGAAACCTCGATGGAATCAAGGCGGTACCGGCGTTCTACGCTGCCCATCATTATCTGGGGCAGACCGGCGTGACGGTGCTGATGCTTGCGCTCTTTGGCGTGATTCTGACCAGCCTGATCGGAAACATGCTGGCCCTCAGCCGGCTGATGTTCGCTGCGGGGCGGGAAGGCGAGGCGCCCCGGACGCTCGCGAAGCTGAACCGGCACGGCATCCCGGGGAGGGCGGTGACGGTCGTCGTCGCGATCTCCCTTTTCATCCCGTTCCTCGGCAGAACCGCGATCGGATGGATTGTCGACGTCACGACGCTCGGCGCGACCATCCTGTACGGCATGATCTCCCACGCGGTCTATTGCCACGCGCAGAAAACCGGCAAGCGGATGGAACAGTATACCGGTATTGCCGGTATCATGCTGATGGTATGCTTTTTGCTGCTGCTGCTGATCCCCGGCCTTCTGCCCTTCCATGCGATAGAGACGGAATCCTACATCCTGTTTATCGTATGGGCGGTGCTGGGCCTTGTCTATTTCCGGGTGCTGATCATCCATGACAAACACAGCGAACACGGACAGCGCATTATCGTCTGGATGCTCCTCCTGGTACTGGTGCTGTTTGCCTCCATGATGTGGGTCTCCCGGGCGACGGAGAATGCGGCCAACGAAGCGGTGGAGAGGATATTCGAATACCATGAGAGCCATCCTACGGATGATTCGGATGAAGCCGTCAAGGAGGAAAGGATCGCCTATCTCCAGGAGCAGGCAAATTCGATCAGCAGCGCGAACACGCTGTATTCCGCCGTTTCGCTTGGATTGTTCCTGCTGGTCATCACGATGATGCTGAACAACTACAGAGAGAATCAGAAGCTGGGAGAGCAGCTGAACCAGGCGGAACAAGAGGCGGTCGCGGCCCGGAAGATCGCGGAGCTGAAGGAAACCATTTCCTCCCTTCTGGACAACATGCCCGGCATGACCTATACCAAGGATGCCGAAACCGGCGTTTATCTCGCCTGCAATCAGGCGTTTGCGGAGTACGCGCACAAAGGAAGCCCGGAAGGCGTGATTGGGCTTACCGACGAACAGATTTTCGACGCTGAAACCGCGGCTCATTTCGTGGAGGACGATAAACTGGCCCTCTCCATGAGCAAGCCCTATATCTTCTATGATGACGTCCCTGATGCCGCCGGCAACCAGCGGCAGCTGCAAACGACGAAGCTGAAATACACGGATGCTTCCGGGCGGCTTTGCCTGCTGGGGATCTGCCAGGATATCACGGATATGGTGCGCATCCAGCATGAAAACGCCATGACCAAGGAAGCCTATGAAAACGCCGTCAGCTCCGGCCTGATGTATACGCATATCGCCCAGGCGCTCGCGCGGGATTACACGGATATGTTCTACGTCAACACGGACACGGAGGAATTCATCAAATACCGCCGCGGCGATAAGAGCAGCGCGTTTTCCGAAATGCGGCGCGGCTGGCATTTCTTCAGCGACTGCACGGAAGAGCTCGCCCAGCGCGTCTATCCCGAGGACCGGGACGCCTTCCTGGAGGCGATGGAACGCCGGACGCTGATGGAGGCGCTGGAGCGCAAAGATACCTTTATCCTCACTTACCGCCAGACGGGCGATAACGGGCCGACCTATGTCAGCATGAAGGTCTCCCTCATGGAGGACGATGAGAATTTCATCATCGTCGGCATTACGAACGTCGATGCGGAGATGCGCGACGCCATGGCCAAGAGCGAGGCCCTGGCGGCGGCGTTGAACTCGGCGGAACAGGCGAACAAGGCAAAGACGGTGTTCCTCTCCAACATGAGCCATGAGATCCGCACGCCGATGAACGCGATCATCGGCCTCGACACGCTTGCGCTGAAGAAGGAAAACCTGGACGCGGAAACGCGGGGTTACCTGGAAAAAATCGGCGGAAGCGCCCGGCATCTCCTCGCCCTGATCAACGATATCCTGGATATGAGCCGCATCGAATCTGGCCGCATGGTGCTGCGCAGGGAGGAGTTCTCCTTCAGCGGCATGCTGGCGCAGATCAACACCATGGTTTCGGCTCAGTGCGACGACAAGGGCATCGTATATGAGTGCCGCCTGCTGAACCATGTGGACGATTCATATGTCGGCGACGACACGAAACTGAAGGAAGTGCTGATCAACATCCTGTCGAACGCCATCAAGTTTACCGAGGGGCCTGGCAGCGTCACGCTGACCGTGGAGCGGACGGCGGCCTTTGAGGATCAGTCCACGCTGCGCTTCCGCATCAAGGATACCGGCATCGGCATGGACAAGGCGTTCATTCCCAAGATCTTTGACGCCTTTTCCCAGGAAGACAGCGGCCACAAGACCAAGTACGGCAGCACGGGCCTCGGCATGGCCATCACAAAGCGGATCGTGGAGATGATGAACGGATCGATCAGCGTCGAATCCGAAAAGGGCGTCGGCACAGAATTCACCGTAACCGTCACGCTGAGGAACTGCGATCAGAAGGGAGCGGCTCAATACGATGCGATCGATCCCAAAGCCCTGAGGGTGCTGGTGGTCGACGACGATCCGATCGAGGCGGAGCACGCCAGAACGGTGCTGGAGGAAGTGGGCATCCGGGCGGACACCTGCGCGAGCGGACAGGAGGCGCTGCACAGGATGGAGGTGCAGCATACCAAGCATAATCCTTACAATCTCGTGCTCATGGACTGGAATATGCCGGGAATGAACGGGCTCGAGGCGTCTGCCGAAATCAGGAAGCATTTTGACGACGAGAGCACCGTCGTCGTCCTGACGGCGTATAACTGGGATGATATTCAGGAGGAAGCGCACCGGATCGGCGTGGAGAGCTTCCTCCCCAAGCCGCTGTTCGCGGAAAACGTCATCGAGGAATTTGAACGCATCGCGCGCAAAAACAGGCTGGCCATGTTCAAGGAGAAGAAGCGGGCCAACATGGCCGGACGCCGGATCCTGCTGGCGGAGGATATGGAAATCAACGCGGAGATCATGATGGATACGCTTGAGATGGAAAACATCCGGGCCGACCACGCCGAGAACGGCAAAATCGCCGTGGAGATGTTCGAAAAGAGCGCGGTTGGAACCTATGCGGCGATCCTGATGGACGTGCGCATGCCGGAGATGGACGGATTGGAGGCGGCGGCAGCCATCCGCGCCATGGACCGGGAGGACGCAAAGCATATCCCGATTATTGCGCTGACCGCCAACGCCTTCGACGAAGACGTACAGCGGTCGCTCCAGGCGGGCATGAACGCCCACCTGAGCAAGCCGGTTGATTCCGGACATCTGGTCTGGACGTTGGGCGAGTTGGTCTATGAGGCGGAGGAAAACAGGTAATCCGCGCCCCATATTCGCCGGAGGCACCGGGCGCGGACGCGCCCGGTGCCTTTTCCATCGTCGGCGCCGCGCCGGGCGGCTTTGCGGGCGCCCTTTCGCGCGCGAACAACGCCGGGAGCTTCGGACGCTGTTCTTTTATGAACGAAAACCCCATCAATTATGCCGGCGGCTTCGGTCTCAACGACCGTGCCGCCGGCATTCGTCTTGCATCTGGTTTTTTCGGTTTATTCCATATCCATACCGGTGTGGCTTCCCGCGTACTGCAGGCACAGCATGGTCAGATCGTCGAACTGCTCCGCGCCCTGCATGAAGTCGTCCACCGCCCGGCGCACGGCTTTCAGCTGCTGTTCGGGCGTCCCGTCCGGCTGTCCGTTCAGCGCCGCGAGCATGCGCTCCGCGCCGAACATGTCGTTGTCGGCGGCCGTGGCCTCGGGCACGCCGTCGGTGTAGACGAACAGCTTGTCGCCGGGATGGAGCTGCAGCTCGTATTCCCTGTATTTGGAGGCGCTCATGGCGCCGATGACCAGGCCGTGCCGGTCCTTGAACAGCTCGAACGGGCCGCCCGCGCGCCTGATTACCGGGTATTCGTGCCCGGCGTTGGCCGCGGTCAGCCTGCCGGTGGAGATTTCCAGTATCCCCAGCCAGACCGTGACGAACATCTCTTCGCGGTTGTTCGCGCAGATCGCGGCGTTGGTGTCGGTCAACACCTGCGCCGGGGATTTGCCCATCATGGCGTTGTTGGCCAGGATGATCTTGGACGCCATCATGAACAGCGCCGCGGGCACGCCCTTGCCGGATACGTCCGCGATCACCATGCACAGGTGGTCGTCGTCCACCAGGAAGAAGTCGTAGAAATCGCCGCCGACCTCCCGGGCCGGGTCCATGCTGGCGTAGATGTCAAACTCCGCCCGGTCCGGGAAGGCCGGATAGATATTGGGCAGGATATCCGCCTGTATGCGGGTGGCCAGCGCCAGCTCCGTGCCGATGCGCTCCTTTTCGGCGGTGATTCGCGTCAGGTTTTCCACATAGCTTTGGATCTGTTCTTCCATCCGGTCGATGGAAGAGGCCAGCTCGCCGATCTCGTCCTCGTTGCGGATCGCGCGCTTCAGCTTCTTTTGCGGCAGGACGCCGTCCGCGGAAAAGCGCAGCGCCTCCTCGGAGATCAGCCGCAGGGGTTGCAGCAGGGTCCGATGCAGGAACAGGCTCTGGCCGACGATGACCAGAAGCGCCAGCACGACCAGCACCATCGTGACCTTCCGCAGGTATTTTTGCCGCCCGTGGGCCATCACGTCCATCTGCCGCTGTACGCATAGAATCGCCTTGACCTGGCCGTCCGATCCCTTCACGCCGATCATCGCGGTGATATGGGCATCGGTTTCGATGTAGCCCTTGTCCCGGATCACCAGCTCCTTTTCCGATTCCAGATCGTAGAGCGCGCGGTATTTCTCCCGGTATTCGTCGTTGGTCGTCTCGCGGACATAGCCGAAGGAATAGACCGAGTATTCGCTGTCGTGATTGATCGTGGAAAAGAGGAAGGTGATGTGCCCGTAATCCGTGCGGTCCGGCTGGATCAGATAGATAAACGTCGCCCCGGAAGAATTGCAGAGCCGGTCCATCCGCTCCCATATCGCGTGGTATTCCTCCGTCGTGCCGCCGCTCTGCGCGTACGCGTCGATGCGGTCCGCGTCCAGAAGCCCGGCCGCGGTCTCCGCCGTCAGAAAGGCGCCGTCGGCATACTGGGCCATCAGCGCGTCGGTAAAGCCGTTGTACCCGATCACGCTGACGATGACGGAAAAGATCACCAGCAGCAGCACGATGCCGAAAATGCTCTTTACGGCGGCGTGCCGTTTCAACAATTTCATGGTTTCACCCTGCAGGCAAGATATGTCGTCGTCCTTCCGATCCACCGGAAACGCGCCGCGCCGCGAAAACCGCCCGTCGATCGGGGCGGATAATACCGCCGCCCGGTTTTCCGGCGGCTGCCGCGGCCCGCGTTTGTTCAATTATAACATGCCGGGGAACTGTACGCAAGCGTTCGATCGTGGCGCGTTGCCGCTTGTCCGGGCGCGCCGCTCCGTTCGGGCCCGGGCTTCCGGGCGGCAAAGCGGGGGCGGGGCAGGGCAGGCGATGACCGACGGGCCGGGATTCGTCAGGAAAAACCCGCCTGAAAGGCAACTTGGTCGCCGATCTGTGCCGCTTGGTACAAATCCCGTTGATTTGTCCGGCGGTTTTTTCTATAATGAATCCGTGAGCGAGAGGGGGAGTGCAAATGAAAGTTGAGATCGAGCAGGATTCCGGCCTGAAAGCGCCGGAGATCACCATCCGCTGTCCGGCGATCGACGAGGATATCCTGCGCATCGTGGCCATGCTGCGGGTGCAGGAGCAGAAGATCACCGGGATACTGGACGGCGATTACCACCTGCTGGACGCGAAGGCCATCCTGTATTTTGAAAGCGTGGACAAGCGCACGTTCTGCTACACGCGGGAGGCCGTCTACGAATGCCCGCTACGGCTGTACGAGATCGAAGAGAAGCTGGGCAGCGCGGATTTTCTGCGCATATCCAAGGCGATGGTGGTCAATTTCCGAGCGATCCGGTCCATCCACCCGGATTTCGGCGGGCGGCTGACCGTGACGCTGGAGAACGGCGAGCGGCAGAACGTGTCGAGGCAGTATGCCCCGGCGATCCGGCAGAAACTGATGCCGACGAGGAGGTCGTGAAAATGAAGCATTTTATGAAGCGCGTATTGGAGTGGAAGACCGGGGCCAGCCTGGCCTTCACGGCAAGCATGCTGATCTACGTGGTGATCGCCCTGCTGATGGGCGAAAGGCAGATCGAGGCGACGGCGGTCATCGCGATGCTGCTGCTGTCGATGACGGGCACGTTCGTGCAGTACCTGTGCTTTACCGACAACATCATCAAAAACATGCGCTATACCCGGCGGCTGATGCTGTTCGGCGTGCTGTTTCTGCCGCTTCTGACGGTCATCGCCGTGGTATTCGGCTGGTTCCCGGCCTACAGGCCCGGCGCATGGCTGCTGTTCCTGGGGCTGGCGCTGGTCGTGCTGGCGGCGATGACGCTGGGGTTCGAATTCTATTTCCACATCGCCGGCCGGAAGTACGACGGCCTGCTGGGGCAGTATCGGAAGCAGCACGAGGGCGAATAGGCCGGGAATGGCAAGGGCCGGGAGCCTTCCCAAGTCAATCGACGCGGCGGCCGGTTCATTCCCATCGGCCACGTGGGCGCAAAAACGGCGGGTCAGACTGACCCGCCGCAAGTTTTGCCGTTCGCCATGTCGTTTCCGACGATCGCGCGAGAGATTATTTCCGCTTCATCGCCGGGTTCAGGCGATAGAAGATTTCCTTGTCCGCGTACATCCGCGCGTCGGCCTCGGACAGCGCCTTTCGGATGTCCCGGGCATCGGTCAGCGGGCAGCAGCCGGCGGAGAAGCTGACGTTTTCGAACAGCTCGGACTTCCGCTTGATGTCCGCGATCTTCTCCAGCATGTCCGCCTCGTCCGTATCGCCCAGCAGTATCAGGAATTCGTCGCCGCAGGCGCGGTAGACCTCGTCGCCCACGAAGGTGCTCTGAAGGATCATGGCCGCGTTTTTCAGCAGCAGGTCGCCCGCCATGTGTCCCTGCCGGTCGTTCACGTATTTCAGATTGTTCATATCTGCGAAGACGTCGCCCATCCGGCAGGGCGCGCCGTCCTCGGATTCGCTGAGCGCAGACACCCGGGTGTTCATGGTGTTGCGGTTCAGTGTGCCGGTCAGGATATCGGTCCGGTTCAGCGTCTTGAGCTGGTCGATGTACCGGTTGTTCGCGATCTCGGCCGCGATGAAATAGGTGGTCAGCTCCAGCGTGTCCTTGATGTGCTGGGTGTTCTCGGTATCGAAGTTGACCGCCATGATGTAGCCGAGGAACTGCTCCCGGTGGATCAGCGGATACAGCACCAGGTGCTCCACGTTGGCGCTGAGCAGCGAACGGTACCACTTCGGGTTGCGCTCGCGGATGTATTTCATGTCGTTCGCGTCGCGGATGACGAGGCAGAAGCTGCCGGCCATGGTATCCCGCCAGGATTCCACCAGGTCGTAGAAGTCGTCGCCGTCCGGGGTCTTTTCCACCCAGGCCAGGTCGGAGCCCGGCGCCCACGCCTGGGCCAGGTCGGAGCACTTCCGCTGGCTCTCGTCCACCAGCAGGATGCTGCAATAGTCCGCGGCACAGATGACCCGGATGTCCTCGATCACCGCCTGCATGATCTCGGGGAACGGCTTGTCCTCCCGCAGCCGGATGCAGGTGTTGATGACCTCCATGGCCGTCTCCTGTGAGATGTTCAGCTCCAGCAGGTTGTCGTCCGATTTCGGCAGCAGCACCTGGGTGTAAGCGCAGTAGCGGAGGCGCTCGTCGTCGCTCTGCAGCGGCTGGAAGAAGGCCATGATGTCGAAGGGATACCGGCTCGCGCGCACGCAGTTGTGGATCGGCTGTCCCAACACGGCGCTGCGGTAGCAGACGTCTTCGAAGTTCAGATCCTTCGGGATGTAGCGCGTGTATTCGCTGTTGGGCACGAACTCCGCCTTCTTGTCGCTGTCCATGTCCACGCCCCCGACGGCCAGCGCCAGGGAATCGAGGTACTTGTCGCTCCCCGTGACGATGCGCACCGCGCCGCATCCGCCGTTCGGACCCTTTTCGACGAACAGGATGCAGGTCATCGAATCAAAACGATCCACGAAGCTTTTCCAATCCATGGCAGTGCCTCCGATCGACAGCATAAATCATCGGCGACCCGGGGTTCCTTTCGTCGCCGCGTATCCGCGTGTTTCCCTTCCGCCAGTCCGGCGCTGGTTTCACAGAAAAGATTATCACATTTTACAAAAAAATCAATGGTTTTAACCCGGCGCGGATCAATTTGCGGCGGGAACCCCCGGGCCGCTTTCATCGCAGCGCAAACCGGCGCGCCTGCCTTTGCAGGGCGCGCCGGTGTTCCGTAAACGCCGGTTCAGATCAATGCGGTATCCCCGATGATCGGCAGCGGCTCGGCGCTTTCCTTTAAGGCGCGCACGATGCCCATGATCGAGAGCACCACGATCCCCAGGCTAAAAACGCCGCCGGCAAATCCGACGAGGCCGTGGAACCGCGTCATCAAACCGGTGATCGTCTCCGCGATGGCCAGCATCAGGCCCTGGTTCAGGTGGCGGCGGGAGAGCTGGTCGTCCTTGTTACGGATGATGAAAGCGGCGATCCAGAAGACCCAGCCCAGATAGCTGAAAACGGCGGCAACCTTGTCCTTCTTTTCGGTATACATTGTCTTGACCCCCTCATGTCGTGCTGTGTGTTTGCCTTGTTGACGGGGTCATTATAACACCGGCGGATGAGAGGGCAAGGAAAAGAGCATTAGAAAACGATGAGAAATCCGTTCGCCGGCGGGCGACGCAAGGCGGCGCTACAGCGCCCGATAGAAGCGCACCGCGGCGGCGATCTCATCCGCGCTGGGATGCCCCTTGGCGATGCCGCCGACCAGCTTGAACGGGCCGAAGGTATCGAAGCCCAGACAATGGTATTCGCCGAGCTCCCGGCAGCGTTTCCGGGCCGCGATCGCGCGCATGCCCTTCAGGAAGCTGCCCTTCGGCGCGCCGTGCGTATAGATGTAAAACACGTCCTTGCCCTCCGGCAGACGGGCGTCGGCGAAGGCCAGGATCTGCCTGGCGAAGGAATTGTAATAGATGCCGGAGGCGAAGCCCACGCGGTCGAACCGCGACAGGTCGGCGTCCGGCTGCTCGGTGACGTCGATCAACGAAACGGACCCGTCCGCACCCGCGATGGCGTCCAGCAGCTTCTTCGTGTTCCCGTGGTGTCTGGAATAATAGACGATTGCCGTGTTCATGGTCATGCTCCTCATCCGTCGTCGTTTTTGTTCGGCGCCGCTGCCGACCGGCCGGTCCGGCGCGGCGGGTCATTCGTCGTCCGGCGCCTTCCCGTAGTACATCCGCCGGGTGCATCTCTCCTGCGCCTCCCGGCTCTCCTTTCTCTCCCGCCAGGCGTCGATCTCCGATTTGATCGCCAGCATCTCATCCACGAGCATCTCCTCCGTCCGCGGCCTCGCCTGGCGGACGTAGCCGGTCATCCGATCGATGGCCCTGGGGCTGCCCAGCTCGCGGGCCAGCAGATCGGCCAGCTCCGCGGAGAAGCCGAGGCCGGTCACGGCGGACACCAGGGCGTCGCGGGATCGGGACCAGAGCAGCTGGTTTGCGTTCATGTTTCAAACCTCCGGCGAAGTATGTGCTGATTATAGCACGCGGCGGGGGAAAAGTCCACCTGTCCGGACGGGGACGGCCGGCGCGCGGGCGCAAAAGCGGTCACAGGGCCGGCCGCGCCATGATCCGCCGGAGAATGAACTTGAAAAGGGCGGTGCTTTTTGATATCATGGTATCGCGGAATGGCGCCGGCGCGGTTTTGAAGGCTCCGCGGCAGGCGGCCATTCACGCGCTACGGCAGGACGGGGAGGGGATCGGAAATGCGGAATCATGAAGTCACCGGCGCGCGGGATCTGCTGGACGAAAGGGGCAATCTTGCGGAGCCCGGCTGGTCGCGGCGCCTCGTACAGAAATACAGCCGCGGCGGCATTCGCGCGCCCAAATGGCGGATCAAGGAATGGGATTACTATCTGGTCATGGGCCGGGATTTCGCCGGCGCGTTCACCATTTCCGACGACGGCTACATCGGCCTGCAGTCGGTGTCGCTGCTCTTCCTGGGCGACCAGCCCTGGGAGCATACCGAGACCGTGCTGAACGCCTTTCCGATGGGCAGGCTGAAGCTGCCTTCAGATTCGTCCTCCGGCGATACCGCCTATGCGGACCGGCGCCTGCAGATGCGCTTTTCCCCGGGGAACGGCCAGCGGCGCATCACATGCCGCTTCGAGCGCTTCTGGAAGGACAAGCCGTTTGACTGCGATATCACGCTGGCGCAGCCGGACATGGACTCGATGGTCATCGCGACGCCGTGGGACAGGAACAGGCGCTTCTATTACAACCAGAAGATCAACTGCATGCGCGCGTCCGGCTGGATGGAATACGACGGCGTCCGCTACGCCTTTGATCCCTCGGTCGATTTCGGCACGCTGGACTGGGGCAGGGGCGTATGGACCTACGACAACACCTGGTACTGGGGCAGCGGCAACGCGGATATCGGCGGCGTCCCCTTCGGATTCAACATCGGCTACGGCTTCGGCAACACCCGCGCCGCGACGGAGAACGCGCTGTTCTATGGCGGGAAGGTACACAAGCTGGATGACGTGACGTTCCACATCCCGGAGGACGGCTACATGAAACCCTGGAAGTTCTCCGCTTCGGACGGGCGCTTTGAGATGGATTTCGTTCCCGTGCTGGACCGGGCGGCGAAGATCGATTTCAAGCTGCTGGTTTCCGACCAGCACCAGGTCTTCGGCCGGATGAGCGGCAGGGCGATCCTGGACGACGGCACGGCCATTGCGATCCGCGACGTGCTGTGCTTCGCGGAAAAGGTGCACAACCGATACTGACGGATGAAAGCATAGGAGGAAAGACGGCATGGAAAAACAGCTGTACGTCAAGGAAGTGCGGCCCGGCATATTCCTGATGGACGAGGCCCACGAGGCGACGGGCTATCTCGTGGTCGGCCGCGACCGGGCCTGCGTGATCGACACGATGAACGGCTATACCGATTTGCATGAGGCGGTGAGGCGGCTTACCGACAAGCCCGTGACCGTCGTCAACACCCACGGCCATCCCGACCACATCTTCGGCAACGTGTACTTTCAGGAGGCCTTCCTGCACCCCGACGACCGCGCGCTCGCCCGCTCGTTTGCCGAGGATCCGGCATTCCTGACCGTCTGCCGGGAGAAGGGCCTGGCGATGCCGCCCTTCCGGGATATCCGCCCCGGCGATACCATCGACCTGGGCGGCCGGACGCTGGCGGTTAACGCGCTGCCGGGGCATACGCCGGGCGGCATCCTGCTCCTGCTGCGGGAGGACCGCGTCCTGTTTACCGGCGACAGCGTCAACCATCACCTCTGGATGCAGCTGGACGGCTGCCTGCCGCTGCGCGCGTTCCTGAAGGAACTGGACAAGGTGATGTTCCTGCAGGACGAGGCGGACATCATCCTGCACGGCCATGCCCGGGAGGCGGACGACATCTCCCTGCTGCGCTGCATGCGGGACGGCATCGGGGAAATCTGCGCGGGCGAAACGGAGAACGACAGGCCCTACGAATGGTTCGGCGGCGTGGACCTGCAGCACGCCTTCCGGTGCGATCCGGACAGGCACTACCAGCAGAGCGACCACGTGATCTGTTACAGGGCGGACAATGTGTAGCTCCGAAACGGGGCAGAGAAAAGCACTCCATTCCGGCAAATGGAGTGCTTTTTTAATCGGGGAGCACCGGCGGTTCTCCGCCGCTATCCCTGCGCGTTTTCCTTCATCCTCCTCTTTTCCGCGTACATGGCTTCATCCGCGCGGTTGAACACGGCTTCGGGTGTGGAATCGGTTTTTTCATAGAGGGCGACGCCCTTTGCGATGGAGAGGCGGTGCCAGGGCACATCGGCGGACAGGCTTTCCTCGATCGC
>CACWVN010000018.1 GCA_902764285.1 uncultured Eubacteriales bacterium | reverse complement strand
ACATCCCGGAAGGGTACAGTAAGCCCTGCCAGGTCCTCGGCTCCAACCGCGCCTATGCCGCGAAGATGCGCGGGAAGAACGCCGACGCGGAGTACCGGAGGGTGTACAAACGCATGCACCAGCGCAAGCAAAAGGGCGCTATGACGGAACAGGCGTTCAAGGAATGGCAGGGCAACGCGCAGTATTTGTTGCAGCAGTGCAAGGATGGAAAAATCTCACTAGTCGAGTTCGACGCAAAGATTAATTAATAATACCCTCTTTAACGTATACTATAACGAGCCTGCTTTTCCCCAACGGCAAAAGAGTTGTGCCAAACGACGCTCCTTTATCCCGTTCACATTGTACGGTAGGCAAAATGCGTTCAATGCCTATTGGAAACAAATTGGTTACAATAGTTCTCTATAATATGCGTCACAGTAGAAAAAGAGTTGTTAGCCATAAATCTTAAATGCTGTTTTGGCCTAATACCGATCTATCTGTTTCTGGCTCTGACGCTCCCCTTCTGGGTGCTCAACCTGCTCGAATCGCGCCTCGCACATATGGAAGCCTGTCCAGCAGGTTCTCCACCGATTGCTCAATTTCCAGAAAGACATGTCAGCCCACTGATTATACATTGTTCAACCAAGGCAATAAGATGTTCCGATCTATGGCAGACTATCACGAACATTGTGCAGTTACATGGATACTGTAGCAAGAGAGGAATGGAACAAATAACGCTGCTTTCTCGTCAGATTCTTAGAATCTAAAAGAAGTAGTTTCCAGACTCTTTTGACGGGGCTGAGAAGGTGAAAGCCACAGATAGAACATACTGAATTTCGTATCTTCCGATCTCACCACTACCCTCCTTAGGCAATGTGTATCAATGCCGCGAAACATAACCGTCGGGCCGCGCAGCGGGAAAGTTATCGTTTGTTGAGAATTTATCATGCTGAATATACTGATAGTTGAAGATGATCCGGTGGTCGCGAACGCGATCTTTCAGGGGGGATCCCAGGCAGGATATGCCTGCGATTGCGTCCATGACGGAATGGCAGCCGCCGATGCTATTGATGGGAAGCCATACGATCTGGTCTTGCTGGACGTGATGATTCCCGGGGTGGACGGATTTGAGCTCATGGAATACATCAGGCCGACGGGCATTCCCGTGATTTTCATAACGGCAAAGTCGGCCGTTCAGGACCGTGTGAAGGGCTTGCGCCTTGGTGCAGACGATTATATCGTCAAACCCTTTGAGATGGTCGAGCTCATCGCGCGCATTGAGGCTGTCATGAAGCGCTATCAAAAGGGCTCTGTCGAATTGTCCCTGGGCGACGTCACGGTCAACACGCAATCGCACTTCGTGACAAAAGCCGGTCAGCCTGTCCATCTGAAAGCGAAAGAATTTGATCTCCTCGTTTTTCTCCTGCAAAACCGCGGCCTGGCCCTGTTCCGTGAGACGATTTATGAACGCGTTTGGCAAAAGGACTTCCTGGGGAATACGCGAACCGTGGATTTGCACATTCTCAGGCTTCGCCAAAAGCTGGGTTGGGAAGATCGACTCGTCACGCTCAATCGAATCGGCTATCGCCTGGATGACAGCCTATGAAACTGTATCTTCGCTTTTTCTATCCTGCCCTGTGCGTCATCACCGTCAGCATGACCTTGTTGGGAGGGATATTGCTCGCCTCTTCTTTTCACATTCAGCTGGAGCAGGAAAAAAGGGCTCTGGTCCGGAGAACGGATCTGTGCGCATACGGCATTGAGTCCGCCTGTGCAAACTACGCGCTGCAAAACATCGAACTCAGCGAAGAACTGTTGGAAGAAATCGCCGCTCAGCAAGACGCACAGATTGTCCTTCGGCGCGCAGAGCGTCTGCCTGAACGGACTGTCCGACTCGACGGGCAGTCGCTTTATGCGCAGAGGCCGCTTGATTTGCCGACAGGCCAATACCTGCTCGTCGTCGCTTCAGACATTTCAAATCTGTTCGAGCACCAGAGCGTTCTCCTGCAGTACTATCGCGCGGCCTACAGCGTTGCAATACTCTTGGCGGTCGGAGCGTCGTATGGCATAAGCCGGTCCCTCACGCGGCCGCTGAGCGAGCTGACCGAGGTGAGCAGGGCGCTGTCAGCGGGACAGCTGGACCGGAGGGCCATAGTGCAAACGAAAGACGAGATCGGCGAGCTCGCCCGCGATTTCAATCAGATGGCAAATGCGCTTTCTGAGCAGCTTGAACGCCAGGAACACTTTATTGAGAGCTTCACGCACGAGATCAAAACCCCCCTGACCGCCATGATCGGGCAGGCGGACATCATCCGTTCCGGCCGTCTCGAAGGGGAGGAGATGCAAATTGCCGCGCATGCGATCGTCGGAGAGGGCAAACGCCTGAATACACTGGCAGAGACGATGACCGAGTGGATATTGCTGAAGCGCGAGGATTTGCCATTAGCTGATCTACCGGTGCATCAGATCTTCGCGGACGCACTGGCTTCTTTTCCCGACGAAGCGCGCGCAGGCAGGCTGGTTCTGGCGGCGGACGCGGGTTGCGCCCTGATTCAAGGGAATCGGGCGCTGCTGTCCGCACTGCTTGCGAACCTGATCAGGAATGCTCTAAACGCAAACGCAAAAAACGTCAGGCTGGGGTGCAAAATCATCGACGGAGAGCGGGTGCGGATATCCGTGGCGGACGACGGCATCGGCATCGACGCACAATCTTTGCCGCACATTACCGAACCCTTCTATCGGGTCGACAAGGCTCGGTCGAGGAGCAACGGAGGCGCAGGTTTTGGGCTGGCCCTATGCGCGGAAATTGCGACAGCGCATGGTGGGGAACTGAGCTTCCGCAGTCAGCCGGGCAAGGGAACCGAGGCGATTCTCGTATTGCGGGGAGGCGAAGCGGAATGTTCCGAAGAATTGGATCAGCCTTGATATTGATTGCCGTTTTGTTGTCGGGGCTGTTTCTGCCGGAGAAAGTCCAGCAGATTGCGTTTCACCGGATCGACGGGGCAAAATGGGCGACTTCGGAAGCGGAGACCGAATACCAGTACCATGGGACATTGGAAAACCGTGTCAGGGTCCTGGAGGCGTGGCAGAGCCGTTCCCCGGCGATCAATCATCTTGAGACGAAGGGCGACGCCGACATCGCCGCAGACCTGTGGCATGCGCTCTATACAGCAAATCTCCTGCCTGCGGATCATCATGATCCGACGCGCACCGTCAACGGCTTTCGTTTGGTCCCCGGACAGTATCGTGCAGAATATGCCTATGCGGAAATTATCTGCGAGGCGGAAGGAGCGCGGCTTCGCGCGATCCTGGACCGCGAATCGAACCTATGCGTCCAGATTGAATTCTCGTGTGCCCCGGAAGTGCTGGAAGCCTGGATGAGAAACACCGGCGTGGGCTTCGCCACGCAATACAAATGGGAGCAGCTGCTGAAAAACTACGCAGCCTATCTCGGATACGCCAATCTGTCTGAATCTACAGAGGACTACACGGGCGGCGAGATCATTCAGCGGCATGAAGCGCATCTGCCCAACACAGCGCTGGCTGTTGCGCTGAATTACTCGACCCAACAGGGCCTGCTGATCTACAAATTAACTCCTCGCGCCCTGGCCCAGTAGAAACATATTGGAAACATCCGGGGCTTACAATACGCTCAGAAATGAGAAGGAGAGGCGCTATGAAGACACATCTGATCAAAGCGAGTCTGCTGCTGATGGCGCTCTCGCTGGCGCTGAGTGCCGCCGCGCACGCGGAAACCTATCCCGTTTACGAGGTGACAACCCGACCTGCGTTCCTGCGCGCTGAGCCGGGCTTTCCCGAAGACGACTCCGGCGGCTATGGGAACATCCTCGCGGGCGTGCCGGAGCACTCGTTCGTTTTGGTGGCGCAGGAAAGGGATGGTTGGTGTCTTGTAATGACCCAGGAGCATCTGGTCGGTTACATACAAGCGGATGATCTGCGCGCAACGGGAAAGAACCATTCACTGGACGGAGCCATTACTCCGGAAAAGGTCTCCGATAGGGCCGATATCCACATCGAATACATCACCATCGACCCGCAGGCCGTTCTGCCCTCTGACGCGGCGGCCACCATCGAACTGCCGGCCGCGATCCTGCGCGGAGAACAGGCGTATGATGTGCAGGCGCTGCTGAACCAGCTGCTGGGTGAGGATTACGGGCAGAAGGCACGCACGGAATATGACGCTTCAGACGATTATTTCAGTCGGGCGGCGGACAGGCCAGAGCGGTACGCTTCCATCTATGACGACACAGGGCTCTTCAGTTATCACGACGGGATGGTCGCCGGCGAGCGCGGCGCCGAATACGAGCCCCCGCGAATGAACATGACCCCGGAGGAGAGCCTGGCGCTGTGCCGCGCACTGCTCCGGGACATATTCCCGGAGGAATGGCTGACGCATGTGGGAATGGAACGGACGCTGATTGAGCGGTGGAACGACGAAGAAGAGAGATGGTTGACGGAGGCCGAGTATTCGGACTATCTGTGCCGCATGGACGTTCACTACTACCTGTTTGAACACCGATACGACAACGGCGTGAAGATACTGGACGACGAGCTGCTGGCGGCCGTGGGCGTCAACGGCCTGAGTATGTTCCGCCTCAGCTGGCATGATTTTGCGGAATCCGACCAAGGAACCCTGACGCCCATGCCGCTGCAGGAGGCCATTGATATGGCCAACAGCACGCGTCTGGGGCCGACGGTCCTCCTGGGCGCGGAACTGGTCTACAGCAACCGCCTCACCCAGAGCGACCGGTTCAACCTCAGCTGGTATCTGATTACCAGCAAGGGGAATTACGTCGTCGACTGCGTGCTGCGCGAGCACGTTTGCGACTCATACGAGTATTGATGACGACAAGCTCCGAAAGGGACGGAAAGGAGGCGGAACAAATGAAGCGGGCACTGAGCATCCTGATGGTTCTCTGCCTGCTGGGCATGTCGGTGCCGGCATTGGCGATCTCGAAGGGCGACCTGCTGGTCGTCACCAACTGCAAGTCGTGGGTTTCTCTGCGCAAATCCCCGAGCACGAGCGCAGAGCGGCTGAAAAAGCTGCCTAAAGGGGCTTATGTGAATTACATGGGGATTTACAGAAACGGATTTGCCCTCGTGCTGCATGATGGGACCTACGGGTATGTGCTGAAAAACTACCTCGAGAGGCCGTGCCAGGCAATGCGTATCGTCAACTGTAGGGAATACGTGTCCCTTCGCGCGGCACCCAGCACTCGCGCGGCGCGGATCCGCAAAATCCGCCTGGGAGAAGTGGTCGTACATGAATGCGAGACGGCGAGCGGATTTTCTCAGGTCTACAGCAACGGGCGATCCGGCTACGTGCTTTCCCGGCATTTGCAGCCGATCGACAAGGCCGATGGTGCAAGGCGGTATGTGGTGAATTGCAAATCATATATATCGCTGCGCAGTGATCCTTCGGCAAGGGCATCCAGACTCGCCAAAATCCCGTTGGGTGCGGCGGTGATCAGCTTGGGCAGCGCTGGCGGGGGGATGGATTATGTGTACTATAACGGGCAATATGGGTTCGTACTTTCAAAGTATTTGAGCACCTATTTGCTCAACAAGTAAGCGAAAGTAAACAGGGGGTGGTTAGCATGGCGCACATTCGCATGCAATAGGCAGTTCTCAGTCCAATCGCATTGATGAGCATTCAGGAACAGTAATTCACACACAGAATAGAAAGGAGAGATACGATGCCTACTGGTGGAGTTGCTCAGGGAAACACAACGAACGCATCTGATTGCAATGTGTTCTACAATGGGCTAAAAACTCGATATGGTGCATCCAATGTATACACCGCTGGATTTACTGTTGGATCTGACACAGTTAATATGAGCAGTATAGCTTCGGTAACAAACTTTCGAGCAGCAAAAAACCTCCATGTTCTTTATTGGAGTTCACACGGAAATTCATATCCCAAGCTCAATTATGGAGGCCCTAAGGAATTTAAAAGCGGTGAGGTCGCTTATGTCGATTGGTGTGATTCTCTGACAAATCCCCTGAAAGTGGCCATTTTCGCAGCGTGCTATCAGTTTAATGGAAACACGAATCGTAGTCGATGGGCGAACAATGTTATGCGGCGTTGTGATTTACGCGTAATGGCAGGATATCACGAAAAGGGCCCAACTCACCAAATAGACAGAGATATCGCTACAGAGTATTTTTCTTTGGCAAACGGAGGCAATTCTGTCTGGTATTCGTGGGAGCATGCCAATGCGATCAGCTCAAAAGGCAAGGATTGGCTTGTGCTGGTATATCATGGGGATGGAAGACAGTATTATCGGATGCCAGGGTTTCCGGGGAATACTTACCCCGATCCCAACCGGAATACCACACCGATATATCGTTACGCTGGAACGATAAGCAATCAGGAAGTTCCCAAAACCTCGGGCGCTTCTCTTGGGAGTTCTCCAACATCTGGTTCGTTCCCATACATGTTAGAGATTGATTCTAGTCCTTGTAAAATGCTCGACGTGGACAAACTGAATCCCAGTGTCACGATTTGTACGGATGCTGAGATGAATACAATGTTCTACGGAGTGCGAGAGAACAGTGCAACGGAAGTTTCTGCTCGGGTAGCCCGTTCGCATAACAGTGATTTGTTTGATGCGCTTGTTGACAAGGAAATCCTTGAAGCAGGTATTGTAGATGTTTACGAAACTGCTATGGCAGAAGTTCTGCAGGAAGGCGAGAAGGAAGGTCCTGAAAGGATTATTGGATCGACCAGACGAATCTTTCAACAGTATGAAGGTATTCTGCTTGAGGGTAATTGCATTGTCTCCTCTAGTGATGCAAACGGAGTGATTGCCCTCAACAATCGCTGGCTGCGTACCAAAGCAATTAAGGGAAGTGACCATGTGGATCTTGTGACGGATGAGTCTGTCGCATTGAAAGATATGGTCAACAAGAAAACAGGAAATGCTGATCTTCTTTCTGATTTGGTTTCTGTTCAACCTCTTTACGTACGCAATGGAAACAACTATGTACTCCAGTATGAACTAGAGGATGTAACCGGAAGGCGCGTGCTATTGGATTCAAAATTTGTTGATCGTCTTTAAGAAGGCGTCATACTTAGACAAGAACGAATCTTTAGCAAGTATCCATTATTCAAATTCGCTGAACATAGGTAAGCAGCACAACGGCACAGGGAATCGCCAATCCTAATGGCACCCTGTGCCGCTTTCATGGTAAGCGTTGAATATACCGCTGCCTCAGTGCACCAAAACCGGCAAAATTGAGCACCGATTCCGCTGAGATTGAGCACCGTCACCGGCGAGATTGAGCAGTGTCACCGGCTAGATTGAGCAGTGTCACCGCGTCGTTGAATATTGAAAAGCGATGAAGAGGTATTTCCCATGAAGGCTTTGTGACCCCAGGCAAAGGATAATACAATGTTGGAAAGCGTCACGAGCGCCGATGCGAGGCTTGGCGGGAAGGTTTACGCGTTGCGCCGCGTTTCCCTTGCGCGTCAGCGCGCCCGCCTTCCTGGAAAACCCAAAGCGATAAACTCCGGGTCCGGGCAGAGCCCGGTGCGCCAAAGGTGCAAAAACATAGTATGCAATAGCGGAGTATGTACTGCACAACGGCAGCGGTCACAGTGCACAATTCGTCCGGTCGAGATGCACGTTCTGGTGCGGGATACTCAAGCGTCAAGTATCTGGGCGTATGTACTAAAGTATGCTAACATGGTATGCTAACTCCCTAGGATTAGAGAAAGTTTAGTTTTTTCACCACGAGAACGGTCACGAAAGAACTAAACAATACTAACTGGGAGGGAAGCTATCATGGACGCCAAGACTGCTGAAATCAGGTACCAGCGTTGGGTACAAGTCATTCAGGATTGGAGTAAGAGTGGCCTGTCCAAACGGGACTACTGCCAGCAAAACGAAATTGACGAAAAGCAGTTTTATTATTTCCAGCGTCGAATTCGTGCAATCATTGCGGCACAGGCCGAGGTTCCGGCGTTGCCGGAAGGCAGTTTCAGTGTGGCGGCCGCATCATCTGTGGAGCAGCAAAGCAATCGCCCCCAGATCGTGAAGCTGCGGTTTCCGGGAATGGGCCAGGCGAACGCCTCCATGATCAGCTTCAGCGTGAATGGGATGCATTTCTCTGTACCGGAGACCATTCCGGCTTCCTTCCTTGCAAAACTCCTGGAGGCGGCGAGCCATGGTTCTCGCTGAGGTCAAAGTTGACAACATCTACATTGTCTGCGGCTATACTGACATGCGGAAATCAATCGCCGGGCTTTCAACCATCATCGTTCAGCAATTTGAAATGCGTCCTGACGAGCACAGCATGTTTCTCTTCTGCGGGAAGCGTGCGGATCGCATGAAGGCCCTCATCTGGGAGGGCGACGGTTTCCTTATGCTGTACAAGGTACTTATTGGTTTCCGCTACCAATGGCCGCGCAATGCAAGAGAGGTTCTGGCGCTGACCGGGCCGCAGTATCATCGTCTTTTGGAAGGTCTGGCAATTGAACAGAAGCGGTTTCCTTTGCCAAAAGACTTGGTGTAAAGTCCTTGGAAAATAAGGAGTTTTCTTGAAAAACCAAAAGGAGTTTCAGCATTCGTGTCGAATATATACAGTAATGAATTCGACAGGAGGTGCTGGTATGACGCGGCCGGATTTCACCGGAATACGCCCGGATGTTGCTGAGTACATCACCTCCCTGGAGCAGGACACAGCACAAAAACAGCAAGAGCTGGGACAGCGGGATGAACGCATTGCTCAGTTGGAAACCCGTGTTGCGGATATCATGCAGATGCTCCAGAATCTTCAGCGGCTCTACTTTGGCAAGAAGAGCGAGAAGATTCGTATACCTGCCATGGAGGACGGAGCGGTACAGCTGAGCATTTTCAGCCAGGAAGAACCAGCCTCCATTTCCCGGCCTGTTGAACCCGAGACCGTTGAAGTCTCTGGTCACAAGCGGAAGAAAAAGCGTACCCAGGAAGAGATTATTGCCGACCTTCCCATTGTTGTCCATGAGCACAAGATTCCGCAGGAGCAGCTTTCCTGTCCACGCTGCGGGAATGAAGAGCTGGAGTACATTGGCAAGGAGCTCGTTTATACTGAATATGTACGGGTTCCCGCCCATGTCGACCGGCATGATCATTATGTGGAGAAATATGCCTGCCACGCTTGCGAAGAAGGCACTGGTGCATGTGAGGATTGTCCGCATGCCGGAACTGATGCCTGTAAGACCTGCGCAGATAAACCCAGGACAGTCATCATTACCGGCAGTCTACCGGAGGAATACCGGCACCCCTTCATAAAGGGAAGCAAGGCAAGCAGCTCTGTTTTATCACAGATACTCTACGAAAAGTTCGAGCTGGGACTTCCGGAATACCGCCAGGAAAAAGAATGGGAACGACTAGGGTTTCCCCTTTCCAGGCAGACCATGAGCAACTGGATTCTCCGGGCCGACAAGGACTATATGCAGCCTCTCACGGCCTACATGCTGAAAACCGTGAAGGCCGAATCGAATGTCGTGAACTGCGACGAAACGCCTGTGAAGGTACTTGATGAGAAAACCGAAAACGGCAATCCCAGGAAGTGCCATATGTGGGTGGTTCGATCCGGAGAATACGAATCAAAGCAGCTGGTGGTGTTCAACTACCGTCCATCCAGAGCAGGGAAGGTTCCCACAGGGATTCTGGCCGGATATAACCACTACTTCATCTGCGATGGGTATTCCGGCTACAATGACCTCGGCAGAGGCGCGATTCGCTGTGGCTGCTGGGCTCATTTGCGACGAAAGTTCTATGACTCCATTTTGAATCACAACATGGATCTTCTCAGCCTCGGAAGAGAGGGTGTGAGATATTGTGACCGGCTTTTCCGAATTGAGGAGAGGCTTGAAAATGTTGACCCGGAAGAGCGACTGCGGGTGCGTCGTAAGGAGTCGCTTCCCATTGTTGAGGAATTCTATACCTGGCTCGAAGCGTGTGATCCAGCATACAAAGGCCAGAAAGAAGCCATTACCTATGCCCGAAACCAGAAATCAGAGCTCCTGCGTTTTCTGGATGATGGTCGCATTCCTATCTCCAATAACGCCGCCGAAAACGCGATCCGACCGTTTGTGATTGGCAGGAAGAATTGGCTCTTCTGCAAATCCAATGACGGCGCTGTTGCTGCGGCGGATGCTTACAGCCTGGTTGAGACTGCCAAGGCCAACGGTCTCGATGTGCTGAAATACTTGAATTATGTATTTCGGAAAATACCGGTTGCCGAAGGCAATCTCTCAGATGATTTCATTGAGAGCCTTATGCCTTGGAATGAGGTTGTCAGGGCTCAGTGTCAACGTGGCTATATTTGACGCTTTCGATGAATGAGGAAGTTCCAATCGTTGATACTAAAATTACTGTACAAGTACCTAATCACGGCCATCAGCAAAGCTGGTGACCGTGATTAGGTACTTGACGTTTTATGTTACCCAATTGCTTGTATTATCTGGCATATAAATCGTCTATGTGTATAACACATCATGTTCAAACATTGCAAAAATAACATCTAACCTCCAGTATATAAATGCTCGGCAGCCTCATAACCTTTCTTACGAGCAAGAGCATTTTGCCGGATATTCTCAGCAATACGAATATCCATCTCCTGAAGTTCTTTGCGAGTTATTACCTCACACACTTTAACGCTAACTTCTTTTGTCAAAGAAGAGAACTTAATTTTTCCATCTGAATGCTTTTTCACAAAAAACCCCTCCAAAGCAACTTCCAATACTATAAGATTATTACGGTTTTGCCGTATTGTCAACGACCAAAAAGCGGCTACTATGTTAACAATTAACAAAAACGCTCGAGAACATACTGATTTCCATTCCTTGTTCAACACCATGCATAATCATATCCTGTGGACTAGAGTCTACTGATTCTTGATTTATTTCGTTGCTTTCTGCCCATATTGTACTATTCATTTCACCCCATCTATTGCGGACAGAAATCCTATCAAAAAAACGAAATAATATAATACTTGAGCTTTTATCTACCTCACTAGCGGTTGCATCAAGCACTAATTCGCCAATTGTTTTTCCTCTTTCTAAACTGGCTTTATCATACAGTTCGCAAATCCACAAAAAATGTGAAAATGAGGCATTAAGCCAAATGTTTTTAAGAACATCATTATCGATACCTTGGCCCCATCTATCTTCCAAATAGGTACTAGACGATGCTAAGAATAGTCGAATAATTAATGGATTTTCTTTAGTGCCGATTTCTTTGTCACCTTCTATGGGGGGTCTGGCACGTTTATATATACTTATAAGTTTAGGTGCGCTGTCAGATAGAAATACTTTAGCAATTGATCTGGCATCTAATGCTTCCAAATACATTCTTTTATATAATGGTACAGCAATACATCTAACTTTTGAATTATTCAGTAAATATTTCCCATTCTGCTTTATGTAATTGTAGCATGAATACGGCCGTATATGATCATCTATCATTACATATTCGGTGCATGAGTCTGCAACATCGTACATGTAAAAACGCCTACTATTCTCAGACGTTTTTCCAAGCTTCTCGCTTTGAAGCACGACGTTGTTTTCATTTATTATTCTCTCCCAACTTCTCTCGTATTTTTTGAAACCAATTACTAAAACAGAGTGTAAATCCCCGTTTTCATTTTCTATTCCAACAGCGACGGGTATACCTGATTCTACATAATAATGCAGCAACCGTTTCAATTGAAATGGAGAGAGCTCATTTGTTGAAAAGTATAATCTTGGAAAGAATCCGAACGCAAATAGTGTTTTTGAAATCATCGGGAAACTCATGCCATGTGCCGGTAATGCTCTTTCATGTCCATTTTGATTCATTACCTTTGTTATATCACTTGGTAAAGCAAATTTGTAGTCATTAAAGTGATTGCTATAATAGTCTAGCAAGTTCAAAATTGTGATTTCGGCACATGTGAGAGTCTCACCATCTTGCATACTGAAAGGGAAAGCGCGAAATAACATTTTATGCCCATATAATGTCGCTTTATAATTCGTTGTACGGCATAAATATTGTTTAGAATCTAATAAGTATTTCGGCCTTACTAAAGTGCGCCCTATAGCGCCTACCTCTATTGGTTTAACAACAATCGTACCAATGATATTAGCCCCGACTTCTTCCGAAAACTCCCTATTGTCAAGGATATCGAAATAATCACCATCGAATAAGAATAATCTTTTACAAAATCTACTGACTTCAGTACGTTTGCTTGATAGATGATTATAATAGCAATCTCTGTATATTCTATCAACGTACTCAGCTTCAATAACTATAGTAATGGCCTCTTCAACATTATTAGCGATTGTTGAGAGAATCGATCGTAGCATTCTAAAAGAAGGATCATCTGGATCTCTAAGCTCAGAAAATACCATGGATACAAAGTTTTCAATTTTATCCTCTGCATCAATTAGATATACAGCAGATCTATTGTCAGATGTATACATCGATATTACAACCTTTCAGTAATTCTCTGGATTTTTCATTTTGTATCGTCAACTATTTTATTTGGACCAAGTTACTATTACTTGATATTGTTCATTTTCTATTTCGCGCATAGCTTTGTCTTGACACAAACTAGCTAATATTCGATTTATATCATCTTCCTTCAATAAACAACCGTTATTACCTTCATGTAATTTGCATATCGGAAAAGCATCAGACATTCCACAAATCCTGTTATCTCCCTCACGAATATAAGGCTCAATATCTTGCTTTTGTAGCTTCTTAAATGGACTATTCTTGCTTTCTTTAATTGCCTTACAATATATACATCGCTTTCCAGGATCTGAATAGATATTGATCTTACATAATGCTACTGCCATCTCTATCAATACGGAAGTATCTCTTTCGTGCATATATTTTCCAATGCAGAAAAGTGTATAGATTAAATTGGCTTTAGAAAGATTAAGCGTTAACGATATTTTACCATTGTTAAACCCTATCCCATATCTATCATATTCATCAGCGTCAAGTATTGAATCAATGTTTCTCGCACCCTGCTCTCCTAGCCTATATTCGTCTTGTCTCTCCAATGCAAATATTACTTTACCTAAGAGGTAATCATCTTCTCTTGTCATTTCACCTAAATCAATCCCCCAATCTTGCTTCAAACCTACTGAGATTTCAGTAATATCAGCTGCTTCATAATAAATAGAAATGTTCCCTGCTTCACACATTTTCTCCCATCTCCTTATAGTTTATTTCGATAGAAAATTTAACATAACTTCTATTGAATAGACAATACAAAAGCGCTTTTTGCAAATATTTAGATAAAAACCAAAAACTGCTGTGTATAGCACCGGCACCTCTAACGATCAGCCTTTTCAGTTCTTTGCTAAATACAGTATTTCGTTGCAATTCAACTGATTATGTTGTCGATATTTCTTACCATAACCATTGATGTTTCTATACGTATGAACTGAGATACAACTTATATAGTTAGGACTAGTATATATTCTCTGCGAAGAAACCTAAATCCTGAAGCAACAACAAATCCTTCATACGGGTATTGTGAAGCTGCCATGTTTCATCTCGTATGACCATTCTTATGTGCCATGCTTTGACAATGATGTCAAAAGTGGAGATACTTGGTTTTCTGAGTCCATTGACTACTTCACGCAGCTTCGAATGTATCAATCCTGTGACGAGCATGATAAAATCGAATCCGCGCTTCACATACTAATCCTGAATCTTTGAATCATTGAAATCCACGTCGTCCTTGATGCAGTTATAATAGATTTCAATAGCACAACGTCCTTTGTAGCCGGAATAGATCGCAGGTGCAGAATCATCCTCTGTCGTATGTAGAAAGTGTACACCCCCACCAATTAGAATACTTACGCCGCCTGCTCTGGAAGAAACACTCCTTCAACTTGCACAGTATCTCTCCGATCAACTGTATCAGTAGTACATAATATCCATACGTAACATCTATAATCCCTTCGGATATACTCTCTGGATTCCCTTATCCGATTCCTCCTAATATCGTCTATTTGAGATAAAACACTTCCCCTGTATCATTTTCCAGATCGGGTACCCATAATCGCTGCTCAACTTGCTGTTTGATAATTTGACCACGTCATATTTATAAATCCTGTATACATCATGATCGTTGCATATTCTGACACATTTGCAAGGCTTATAGCGTGTAATTTCGTCAGGTAACGCCGACCCCTTTGCTATCCTAAACGTCACACCCATATCTGCATATTTCATTTACTCATATGTTCATTATAAACCATACATTTGATAATTACAAGCCTTTTCATGCCTGTATTTGCCTGCCAATCAGGAAAATTTGACCTTTTCCCTCGCCACGCTACTGCTTCCCCTTGACATCTGCCTCCCTTCACCTGTCGCAAGCTGTTTCTCATATGTACAGATACCCTAATGATTGTTCCAAACCAATATAAGTACAAATAAATGTATAAGCATAGATGTGCAATAAGATAACACTCAGGCAATCACTTAATAGATCATTATAATTCAGGACTTACCTGATTATTCGAGTATATCGTTACTTAATGCTGATCATAATCGCACATATCACAGAGCTGCTTTGCTGCTTTTTGTGATTCATTCTTCCCTTGATTATTCCCTTGCCAACGCGGATGAACCAAAGGATGGACGGTAAACAACTATAGAATAATTCGGGCAGATCACCTTCATAAATGCTTGTAATTCCAGCTTCTCTCTCGAATAGAACAAAGCTTGACAACACTTTATATTCAGGACTAAAATGGACACATCAGAATCCCGGTTTGTACATTCATGAGGTCACTACATATTGTCTACTCAGAAGAAATGATAGCATTAGATCAAGGCAATATACTTGGATGGCACAGGATATGTTTTGCTGATCGAACGTCTGGCGGAGAAGCGATTACAATGGCCACGAAGCAGATAGGAACTGAAGCTGCTGACAAAGCAGGAATTTCGGTGACTCATGGAGGAATTGTCCATTGAGCAGACGAAGGCGTTCAAGCTGAGAAAACCTAGGAGTGTCTGCTGAACTTGCAGACACTCCCTGTTACTTTCGAATGTCAAAGTACAATTTGATGAAAGACAACCCGAACGAGTGTGAGAAACAGATTGGTTAGGGATGAAGAATCTTACTGTTCAATTTCTATGAAAACGATTTCAATGCTCATATTTATACTACGTTAAGAATCAAAACAAAAAAACTGCACGTAAACATTCTTGGAAAGCCTATGTGCAGGACTGGTCAGACCGTCCGAAAACGCTCATAGATATCCGAGAAATCAGCAGGAGGCGCAGGCTCTGAGTGCTGATCCTCGAATGCAGTGCGTTTTGTGGGCTCAAGGACAGGATTGTCAGAAGGCCGCTTTTCTGGCTTTGGGGACGGCACATAGGGAATCAACCCCCTGCGTGCTGCTTCCTGCTGAACTTCCAGGGGCAGGTCGCGCGCATCAACAATGAAGCCATCCACGGAAAGCATCCAGACGACGGGATTGTCCTCAATCAGCTCCCGCAGCATCCATTCCGTATCCCACGGCGACATGCTGATCAGCTCGCGAATCTCGCCGGCTTTGTTGCCCGCCGTAGAGGGAGCAATGCCAAAGGGACGGCTCAATTCTTCGGCCGTGCGGTGGATCGGCATGGAATTGTCAAAGATGAAGTTCTTTGAGGCAATCGTGTAGACAATCCTGCCGCCATGTATTATACCTGCCCTTCAGCATCGAAGACGGATGCTTGCGGCACAGTTTCCCCAACAGGCGCAGGCAGAGCGTCCTGTATTCCTCATTCAGGTACTATTCACAGTATTCCTCGATCATTCCAGCAATCTCATCATAGATGGGCTGCATCTGGCTGGGGATCTTCAAGGCAGGTCCTCCGTTATATCTGTTTCACGCCGAAAGAATCGAATCGTGCCATTGCGTCTATTATACAAAAACAGTGCTGATTCATTTTCAGAATCAGCGCCGTCGGGGAATGGAGCATACCAGATTCGAACCGGTGACCTCTACAATGCGAATGTAGCGCGCTAACGGACTTATTCTTTATATCCAAAAATCTTCTTGACAAAAACGATCTCGGTTGATATACTTCGCTTTACCATGCTAAAGCGTGACGAAAGGAAGTGTGAGGATGAAGTCGACAGTCAATTGCAGTGAAGACAGTCATCATCCAGATACGTTGATTGAGTTGGAAGATTCCGCGCAACTCGGCAAATATGGCCGTCTGCGCAGGGATTATCTGAGGGAACATAGGCAAGAGGTGTATACGGAACTGCTGCTGGCGGGAGGATTAAACAGCCATTTGCTCGAAATCGACGAGCAAGCCTACGGCCTTTTCGATAGCTTGATGACCCAAATGGCAGAGGCCGAAGGTGTGACAGAAACACTGAAGGCGCGGAATCAGTTGGAATGGGTACAAAGAATGAACAGCATCCGAGGCAGGGCGAACGAGATCGTTCTACATGATTTGGTGTACGCATAGGATTTATACACGTGTTATAGTTCAATCATAATTTGTTTTATGTGTTGACAGAAAATCCAGATTTCGATATAATGCAAGTATCAAATTTGGAGGTACAGCATGGAAATCGTCGCTGAAAGGCTGCGCTCGCTGCGGGGAACGGTAAATCTCTCCCAGGCCAAGCTGGCGCAGGCATTGGGTCTCAAACAGTCGGCTGTCAACCGATACGAGAACGATCAGTCCGACCCGCCCTATGAAACGCTGTTGCGCTACGCGGACTTTTTCGATGTGTCGTTGGACTACATCTTCGGACGCACGGACGACCCGCATGGACGCACCTTCCAGAATCAGCCCAAACTGGAGCAGGGCTACCCTGAAATGGAACAGTTCATCGAAATGTGCTTCGATCCCAAATCGCCGATGAACGCCCGGTTAAAGGCCACTCTGAAAGCTGTGATCTACGCCCGCTATTCCTCGGACAACCAGCGTGAGGAGAGCATAGAGGGCCAGCTGCGCGAATGTACTGCTTTTGCGCAGAAGAACGACATCACGATCCTGCGAAACTATATCGATCGCGCCTTTTCCGCCAAGACGGACAACCGACCGGCCTTTCAGGAGATGATCAAGGACAGCGGTAAAAAGTTGTTCGATGTCATCATCGTCTGGAAGCTGGACCGCTTTGCCCGCAATCGCTATGACAGTGCTCGCTACAAGGCTGCGCTGAAGAAGAACGGCGTCAAGGTATCGGTGCTGGAGGGCTATGCGGAATACTATTCCGCCGATCTGTCAGAGAAGGTCATTCGCGGGATGACGGAGAACGCCCTGAAGGGCAAGTTCAACGGAGGGCGGCTGCCCATTGGCTATGTGGTAGACGAGGAACATCACCTACAAATCGACCCCGTGACCGCGCCGTTCATCCTGGAGACGTACAAGCGCTACGCGGAAGGCGCGACCATGACGCAGATACGGGATTGGCTGAACGAGCAAGGCGTGAGGAGCAGGCGCGGCATGCCCATGAACTACAACAACGTCCAGCTCCTGCTGCATAATCGGCGCTACATGGGCGAGTTCAAATTCCGCGACATCGTCATTCCCACCGGCATCCCGCCCATCGTGCCCAGGGAGTTGTTCGAGAGGGTACAGGAGAAGATGGCGAAGAACAAGAAGGCCCCGGCCCGTCACAAGGCCGAGGACGACTACCTGCTGACGACCAAGCTGTTTTGCGGCTACTGCGGCGCGTACCTGTGCGGCGAGGCCGGCACCAGCCATGCAGGCAAGGTCTACCACTATTACAAGTGCGTCAGCGCGAAGAAGCACCGGGGCTGCCACAAGAAGCCTGTGCGCAAGGATTGGCTGGAGGATCTGGTCGTCAACGAGACCATGAAGATGTTGAACGACGACCGGGTGATCGAGGCCGTCGTGTCGATGGTGATGGACCTGCAGGATCGCGAGAACACCACGCTTCCTCTGTTGGAGCAGCAGCTGCGTGAGGCGGAAACCGGCATACAGAATATGCTGAACGCCATTCAACAGGGCATCCTCACCAAGTCCACCAAATCCCGCCTGGAGGCGTTGGAAGCCGCCAAGAAGGATTTGGAGAACAGGATCGCCTGTGAGAAGCTGGAAAAGCCGCGAGTTCCGGCGGAGTTCGTCACGTTCTGGCTGGAGCGCTTCCGCAAGCTGGATGTCAGCAGGAGGGAGCATCGTCAGATACTGATCGACAGCTTTATCAACGCCATCTACCTCTACGACGACAAGTTGGTGCTGACCTTCAACTATAGGGACAGCACGAAGGCGATCACCTTAGACGAGGCCAAAGAGGCCGTGGAGAAGAACGTAAAAGGTTCGGGTTTGGATTGCTCTGCTGCACCAAAAAGCACGGCAATTCTGAACCAACGATTGTCAGAACTGCCGTGTTTTTATTTTGAGCGCATGCAATTGTGCCGCAAGGCTTTTGATATACGCCTTTGGATGTCGAAAAGGCGCCGATGAAAAGCGATGGACAGAGAGCAACAGGCGCCGAACGGAATGCGGACGCTTTACAGGTGAAGGATATCGTGGTAAACTGATTAGGAAAACGGAACGTTTTCTCCGGCAAAGCCGGACTGAGGATGCAAGCGCAGTCACGAAGGGACAAGGCGCATCCGAAACCCGCGCTTGCCGTCAGGCAGCAGCGCGGGGCGTAAAGGTCGCACGACTGAAATCGCCATCATTTTTTCCGGAGGTGTATTCTTGTGAAGAAAGCCATTTGTATCCTGCTCGCGGCGCTGCTGTGTCTGGCGGGCTATGCGGAAACCGTCGATTCCACCGACGAGACGGAAGACCGGCTGGATGATATTACGTATATCGGCGAAATGCAGCACTTCTCGATAAACGGGTGGCAGCAGTATGACATCCTTCTGGCCGCGCAGGGATACGGCTGGGAAACCATGCTGGGATGGGCGGATTACATGGCCGAAGCCGATCTGGATAACATCTCCCAGGTGACGGTATCTTCAATTGGCGCGGATGAGACGGACATCACCGAATCCTACCATAATCATAACGACTGCTGCAAGGAGACGCCGGAGCTGGAGCCGGAAAACAGCGTGCTCAGCATCGCGGGGATCAGCCGGACGCTGATGGCGCCCATGAAAATCGTCTGGTTCAACCAGACGCGGGTGCTGCGGTTCTTTACGCTCGTCGATGACGATTTGCTGATCAGGAAATACGTCGAGACGGTCATCCGTCGCACGTTCGGAACGGACGACGCGATGAAGCTGGCAAAGGATCTTCCCGAAGGCTGATCATCGGGATCCCGGCCGCGCCGCACTTTCTACCGACCGTCCTTCGCGCGGCTGAATCGGAATACGTTCCAGGACGCCTTTTCCAGCCGCGCCGTGACGATGCCCGAATCAAATCGGGTGTCCGGGACGTCCCGCGGGACGATGGTGTCCGGGTGATCCCAGGTGTTGGCGGCATCGGCGGATCCGGCGTGCATTTCGATGTGCGCCCGCAGCGCCCAGCCCTCAAATCCGCGCGCGTCCAGGGTCAGCTGCTGGGCGTCCTCCAAATCGGCGTTGATGACGAACACCGTCATCACGCCGTTTTCTTCGTCCAGCGCGGCCGCGGCCTGGATGGTATCTACGTCGCTGAAACCGCCGTATTGGTTCATGTCGTCGATGGCGTAGCCCGGCACGTCGTACCGCTCGCATTCCACCGGGCAGAAGAGGGACGTTCCCCGGGCCCAGCGGATCATCTGGGTGAACGGATAATGCGCCGCGCCCTTCCATGCGTGTTCCCGGTCCGTGCGGCACAGGCAGTTCAGGCCGCCGGTGGCGCAGCCGATTTTGACCCGGTCCGCGTGGCGCAGCATGACCATCATCGTGCTGGCGGTGCCCAGCGCGGCCAGCATTTCGTTGTCCATGGGCGGGTTCCTGAGCGTGGACCAGTCGTCCGGGTCGTGGCGCACGTAGGTCCTCCGGGGATCGAACTGGAAGAACATCTCCGCGTTCTGCCGGCCGCCCAGGCCCAGCCGGGTCTCGCCCCGCGGGCGGAACATGCTGCCGTACTCGTCCAGCGCCAGCATCATGGTCTTGCGGGTGCGCAGTTTGGCGCGCAGGTAGTCGCACAGCGCGATCTCCGTGCGGATGTAATCCTCAAAAGCCCGGTACCCCGCAAGCAGCGCCCCGGGCAGGTCGGGCGGCGCGCTGTGATAATGATGCAGCGAGATGTAATCCACCGAGTCGTAGCACTGCTCCAGCGCCTGCAAATCCCAGTCGGGGTAGTGGTTCAGAAACGGGGAAGAGGAGACGCAGGCGATGGTTTCGATGCGCGGGTCGATCCACTTCATGGCCTTGCTGGTTTCGTGGGCGCGCACGCCGTAGCCCCGGGGATCCCGCTCCCAGGAAGCGATCTGCCAGGGACCGTCCATCTCGTTTCCCAGACACCAGGTCTTCACGTTGTACGGCTGCTCGCGGCCGTTTTTCCGGCGCAGGTCCGACCACCAGGTGCCGCCCGCGAAGTTGGTGTATTCCACGCAGTCCATCGCGTCCTGGATGGTGCCGGTGCCCAGGTTGACCGTATAGACGGCCTCCGCGCCGGCCTTTTCCGCCCATTGAAGGTATTCGTCGTGCCCCACGTCGTTGGGGATGACCTGGAACCACGCCGGATCCAGATGCACCTTGCGCGCATCCCGCGGGCCGATGGAATCCTTCCACTGCCAGCCGGACACGAAATTGCCGCCGGGCAGGCGCACGCAGGGCAGCCCGGTTTCCGCCAGCGCCCGGTAAAAATCCGCCCGCATGCCCTGGCTGTCCGCCGAAGGGTGCTTGGGGTTGTACATGCTGCCGTTGACCATGGAGCCGATGGGCTCCAGGAACGCCCCGAACAGGCGCGGGGAGATGTCGCCGATCCGGTATTCGGGGTGCAGGGTCATCCTCGCCTTTTTCATGGGATTCATCCTTTCTTCACGGCGGAAATCATGGTTCGTATTTCAACCCGGCGGTCGCGCTAAAACCCGATGGGCAGATACGCCGCCAGGACGGCCAGCACGACGGCGGGCAGCAGGTTGGCCACCCGGATCCGCTTGCCCCAAACCAGATTCAGCCCCACGCAGAAGATGAGCACGTTGCCGACGAGGGACAGATAGCCCATGGCGAGATCTGTCATGATGGGTTTCAGCGCGCCAGCCAGCAGCGTCAGCAGGCCCTCCCAGACCAGCACGGGAATCGCGGAAAAGACGCATCCCTTTCCCAGGGAACAGGTCATCACCATGACGATGATGAGATCGAGTATGGCCTTGGCCCCCAGGGTGGACCAGTCGCCGGTCAAACCGTCCTGGATGGCGCCGACGATGGCCATCGCGCCGATGCAGACCGTCAGCGACGCGGTGACGAAGCCGTTGACGAAGCCCTGATCCCGGGCGTTGCCCGTCCTGACCTTCAGCCATTCCCCGAAGGCTTCAAAGCCGCGCTCGATGTTGATCAGTTCGCCGATCAGGCCGCCCAGGGCGAGGCACGCCACCACCAGCATCGCGCCGCCGCCCGGCATGGCTTCGTTGTGCAGCATCTGCTGCATGGCGCCGGCGATGCCGATGAACAGCGTGCTGACGCCGCAGGCCATGGTCAGCGTTTCCTGATGCCGGTTTTTGAGGGCCTTTCCGAAGAGATGCCCGCAGAGGCCGCCGGCGACGATCCCGGCGGTGTTGACGAGGGTTCCGATCATTTCGTCCGTCCTTTCTGAAACGCCCGATGGGCGGCTTGCCGGATCGAGGCTTACGCGGACGCGCGCTTTTTCCACGCGCCGGAGAGCAGGTAGCAGGCGCCGATCATAAACGGCACCAGGCCCGACAGCGCGTTGCCGAGCCAGAAGCCCCGGATGCCCAGCCCCAGCGCCACGCCCAGCAGCAGCGCCAGCCCGATGCGGCAGATCATGCCGTCCAGCAGCGCCACCAGCAGATTCAGCTTTGAATTGCCCGATCCGTTGATGAGCGCGAAGTTGGCCGGGCGAAGCGTCGAGCCCAGGTACTGGATCATCGCCACGGGGATATAGGTGATCGCCATCTCCAGCACCGCGGCGTCGTCCGAAAACAGGCCGAAGAGCCACTGGGGCCGCAGGGCGGTGATCAGCGCGAAGATGCTGGCGGGGATCGCCACGATCCACAGCGCGTGCAGCACGATCTTCGGCACGCGCCTGATCTTGCCCGCGCCGAGCGCCTGGGCGATCATCGCGCCGCCCGCCGATGAGATGGCCTGGGATACCACGCCGATCATGCTTTCCAGCTTCCTGGCCACGCCCGTCACCGCCACGGCCACCGTGCCGTAGGTGTTGACGTAGGCGTTGACGAACAGCATCGAAAACGTGATCGCGGCGGATTGTATCACCATCGGGACGCCCAGCGAGATCAGCGGCCGGGTGACCGACGGATACAGCCGGAAGTGGGCGGGCTTGAAATCGAAGCCGATCTGTTCCCGGTTTTTATACAGCAGCCGCAGCGCAAACAGGAAGCTGACGGCCTGGCCGATCACCGTCGCCAGCGCGGCGCCCAGCGGCCCAAGGCCCAGCGGGCCGACGAACAGGATATCCAGGATCACGTTGATGGCGGAGGCGATGGCGATGAACAGGAACGGGTGCTTTGAATCGCCCATGCCGCGCAGGATCGCGGAGACCAGGTTGTATCCGTAGATGAACACGATGCCGAATACGCAGGTGACGCTGTATTGCCGGGTGTATTCCCAGATGTCCGCGGGCGTGTTCAGCCAGTTGATGATCGAACGGTAGCAGAGCAGGAGGAGGCCCGTGATGACGACCGCCAGGCTCATCAGCAGCGTGAACAGCGTGCCCACCATCTCGCCGACCTTGTCCCGCCGGTTTTCGCCGACATAGCGGGAAATCAGTATCTGCCCGGCGTTGGAAAAGCCCATGGCCACGAAGGTGATCAGCATCAGCACTTCGCCGCCGATGGACACGGCGGACAGGCCGCGCGTGCCCACGAAACGCCCGACGACGATCATATCCACCATGTTGTAAACCATCTGAAGCAGCCCTGACATGAAAAGCGGCAGGGAAAAGCGCAGCAGCGTCTTCGGGACGCTTCCCGTCGTCAGGTCGCGAATGATCTTTGCCATGGGGTCAAGCCTCTGTTCCCAGCAGTCCTATCTCCGCGGCGTGTTCCCGCATGCCTTCGATGCAGATCGCCGCCACGTCCCGAATGTCCATGCCCAGCATCTCGCAGCCCTTCAGGACCAGATCCCGGTCGCACTTGGCCGCGAATTTCCTGTCCTTGAACTTCTTCATGAAGCTCTTCACTTCCAGGTCCGTGATGCCCCTGGGGCGCATCCGGGCGCAGGCCTGGATGATGCCCGTCAGCTCGTCCACCGTATACAGGGACTTTTCCAGGTTCGTGACCGGCTCCACATCCGTGCAGATGCCGTAGCCGTGGCTCATGATCGCGCGCACGTCCTCCGGATCCACGCCGGCGGCAAGCAGCGGCGCCTCGGTATGCTGCAGGTGCTCGTCGGGGTATTTTTCATAATCATAATCGTGCAGGATGCCGACGGCCTGCCAGTGTTCCACATCCTCGCCGAAGTGCTCCGCCATCGCGCCCATGGCGAAGGAGACGTTCAGGGCGTGGATCAGCAGATGCTCCTCCGTGACCATCGTCTGGTTCAGTTCGCGCGCTCTCGCCAGTGTAAGCATGGCCATTCCTCCGTTTTGCATTAATACAGTTCCCTGAGAACCAGGATCGTAATCCCCGGGTTGTCGCCGGGCATGATGCGCAGCACCTTCCGGTGATACCGGTATTCGTCCTGGATCATGCTCCGCAGGTTGGTTCCCCGGTGATACCCGTGGACCAGCCGGAGCTGATAGGTCATGGGCGACGCGGACGCCAGGGCGCGGTCGACGACGCGGATCGCTTCCGCCTGCGTCAGCCCGTGGAGGTCGATCGTAACAAAGGGATCGTTCATGGTGTCACCTTCCGCCTTTCACCGGCCGTCAAACCGATATGCGATGATTCTTTCCCGCGGATTGTTTTTTGAAAACAGATCGCCGCAGTCGATCTCATCCAGCCTGAACGCATGCTCCGCGGCGTCCAGGCATCGAACGTATGCCTCCGACGGATAATAGCACAGCAGCGTCAGCGCGCGCGGCGCTTCCATCCAGGATCGCTCCAGCCGCCGCAGTACGCCGGCGAAAACCTTTTCGGAGAAAGGATTGAAGAAGAAAAAGGCATTCTCGCTTTGGATCTCATACCGCTCCGCCAGGCAGCAGGACAGCGTGACGCGGTCTCCCAGCCGGGCGCTTCGGAGGTTTTCCTTCGCGATCTCGATCAGTTTTTGGGATTGATCGATCCCCGTCACGCGGCAGCCGACGGCGGACGCCATGAAGAACGCCGCGCGGCCCTTGCCGCAGCCGTAGTCCAGCAGCCAGTCCTTCCTGCGGACAAGCCCGCTGTCCGCCAGCCGCTGCAGCACGGGGTAGGGCGTCGGTTCGTAGGGGGAATAGTTGGCGTTGGATTCATCCTCGCGCCCGATGGTACGGATGTGAAGCCGCCGGTCCCATTCGCGCTCGGTCACGGCAGTATCCTTTCCGGGTTCCACAGCAGATAGTCGCCCGATACCAGCCGGTATTCCACGCCCCGCATCTTCCCCAGGATGCTGTCGTGAAAGCGGGAAGCGCCGTGGCAGTGCGCGTAGACGACCTGCTCCGCGCCGTATTCCTCCGCCATGTCCGTGAAGCCGCTGCGCTTTTCCAGAATGCTGGTCGGCGGGTAATGCAGGAACATGACGAACCTGCCGAAACCATCCTTTCGCGCGGCTTCGAAGGAGGCGCGCAGGCGCTCCAGCTCCCGCGCCACCAGCTTTTCGGCGTGCCCGGCTTCCTTTTCGTCCCAGCCGGCGACCTGCCCGCGCCGGTTCAGGTAAAACGGGCCCTCAAAGGTATAGCCCTTGGTGCCGACGACGGCGTAATCGCGGTAGGGGAAATAGTTGTTCTGCAGGAAGAACAGGCGCCCCTCAAACTGCCGGTTCAGCGCGTCGGTCTTTTTCGCGTCCCAGAACATATCGTGGTTGCCGCGCAGCAGGACCTTCTTTCCCGGCAGCGACATGATGTATTCCAGGTCCTGCTCGCACTCCGCCAGATTGCGGCCCCAGCTGTGGTCGCCGTCCAGCACGAGCGTATCGCCTTCCCGGACGAGGGCGGCGCAGTTTTTCCTGAACCGCGCCTCGTGGTTTTTCCAGGCCCGGTCCTTCAGCTGGCCGGGCGCCCTCAGCGGCGATTGAAAATGCAGGTGCAGATCTCCGATTGCAAACAAACTCATGGCGCTCCTTCGCCCGACCGCGCGTCAGGGCGATATCTCCGTCAGTATTTTCCCGATGCTGTCGTGAAAGACCAGGTCCGCCATGCCCTCCATCCGCGTCCTGCCCTTGTTGACGATCACCAGGTATTTCCCGTGGAACTGGTGGGCGAGATTGGCGGCGGAGCCCACCTCCAGCGATGTCCCGCCGATGATCAGCAGGTCGGCGGCCTGCATCATCTTCACGGCCCGGCTGTGGGCTTCCTTGGGCAGAAACTCGCCGTAGAGCGTCACGTCCGGCCTGACCATGCCGCCGCACTTCGGGCAGCGGGGAACGGCGTCGGCGCAGTCGAATATGAAATCCACGCCGTAGGCCGCCCCGCAGGACGCGCAGTGGTTTTTCCAGATCGTCCCGTGGATCTCCTGGACGTTGACGCTGCCGGCCTTCTGGTGCAGGCCGTCGATGTTCTGCGTGACGATGCCCTTCAACCGGCCCGACGCTTCCCATTCCGCGAGCCGGATGTGCGCCGCGTTTGGCTGCGCGGCCCTCGCGTCCAGATGGCGGCGGTAGAAATCGAAGAAAACCTCCGGCTCTTTCTTCAGGCATTCATAGCTCAGCAGGTATTCCGGTTTGTATCCCGAAAAGCGCCTGGCCGCCTTGCGGTACAGCCCGTTCCTGCTGCGGAAATCCGGGATGCCGCTCTCCGTGGACACCCCGGCGCCGCCCAGAAAGACGGCGTATTCGGACCACGCGAGCATCGTCGCGAAGGCGTCGATCCTCTGGGCGTCGGTCATCCGGCTGAAATACCGGTTTTTTTCTCTCTCGGAAGAAAACTCCGTCTTCATGGCTTGCATACATCCCCGGCGCCGCGGCGCTTTTACATCGGTCGATTCAGTTTAGCACACGCGGGCATCGGTTTGCAAGTCGATACCTGTGTTTTTATGCGCATAAATCGCCAGGCGCGCGAATCCCGTCGACTCGTCCGGGCCGCCGCGGCGCAGGGCGTTTTTTCGCGATGGACAGCCGCGCCTTTTTCCGCTATAATACTTGGCAGAATACTATCACGGAAGAAGGCGCGCGGAATGATCGTCGGTCGGTTTGCGCCCAGTCCCAGCGGCTACATGCACCTGGGCAACGCGTCCACCGCGCTCCTGGCGTGGGCTTCGGCGAAGTCCCGCGGCGGGAGGATCGTGCTGCGCGTCGAGGATCTGGACCCGGCGCGCAGCCGCGCGGCGTACACGGAAGCGATACTGGACGACCTGCGCTGGCTTGGGCTCGACTGGGATATCCGGGCCGAGGATCAGAGTCGTCGGGGCGCAGCCTACCGCGAAGCCCTGGACCGGCTGAAGGAGATCGTCTATCCCTGCTATTGCAGCCGGGACGAGCTGCGCGCGGCTTCGGCGCCCCATGCCTCGGACGGCCGGGTGATCTATGCCGGCACCTGCCGCGGCCTGACGGAAGCGCAGCGAATGGCGCGGACGAAGCCCCCGTGCCTGCGGATCGCGGTTCCGGACCGCGAAATCGCGTTCGTGGACGGGCTGCAAGGCCCGTACGCCCTGTCCCTTCGGCGCGAATGGGGCGATTTTATCGTGCGGCGCGCCGACGGCGTGGCGGCCTACCAGCTGGCGGTCGTGGTCGACGACGCGGCGAACGGCGTCACGGAAGTGGTGAGAGGCCGCGACCTGCTCTCGTCCGCGCCGGTGCAGATCTGGCTGTACGAACAGCTGGGGCTGACGCCGCCCGCCTTCTATCACACGCCCATGCTGCTTGCGCCGGACGGAAGGCGATTGAGCAAGCGCGACAGCGACTGCTGTCTGAAGGACATGCGCAAACGGTGGCCGCCGGAAAAGGTGATCGGTCTGATCGCCTGGCTGTACGGCCTGATCGACCGGTGGGAACCCGTCTCCGCGCGGGAACTGGCGGGGATATTCTCCTGGGACCGGGTCAGGCGCGGGGACATCCGGCTGGCCCCGGGATTGATCGAAGCCGGCCTGGCGCCTGCCGGACGGCATGTGGAGGATGCGGAGGAATGATCAGGAAACTGGTGCGACAGATGATGACGGCGCAGATCCTGTCTGCGCTGACGGTGTCGCTGTGCCTGCTGATCGATAACATCATGGTCGGGCGTTATATGGGGGAGCGCGCGCTGGCGGCCTACGGCCTGGCCAATCCGGTGCTGCTGGTGATCGGCGCCGTGGGCAGCATGATGTCCGCGGGCGTGCAGGTGGCGTGCAGCAAATCGCTGGGCAGGGGCGACCAGCGGGAGACGAACGCGGGCTATTCCTCCGCCATCGCCGCGGCCGCGGTTTTATCGGCGGGTTTTGTGCTGCTGGTGGCGCTGTTCCGCCGGCCGCTGGCCAGGCTGATGGGCGCGGATTCCCCGGCGCTGCTGGCGGATACCAGCCAATACATGGCGGGCTTTATCATCGGCGCGCCGGGCTCGATGGGCGCGCTGATCCTGGTGCCCTTCCTGCAGATGGCGGGGCAGAGCAATCTGCTGATCGTCGCCGTGCTGGGCATGACGGTCGCCGACGTGGGGCTCGATCTGCTCAACGTGCTGGTGTTCCACGGCGGCATGTTCGGCATGGGGCTGGCCTCTTCGATCAGCTACTATGTCGCCATGCTCATCGGCGGCAGCTATTTCCTGTCGAAGAAATGCGTGTTCAAATTCTCGGTGAAACAGGTGCGCTTCAGAAAAATCGCGGAGATGGCCGCGGGCGGCGTGCCCACGGTCGTCAGTCTGGCCTCCACGCTGGTGATGGTCTTTTCCGTCAACAAGCTGCTGCTGCCCGTGGGCGGCGCCGCGGCGGTGGCGGCCTATACCGTTATGAACACGCTCATCAACGCCTGCAACTGCATCAGCACCGGCTCCGGCGGCGTGGCGCTGACGCTCTCGGGCATCCTCTACAACGAAGAGGACCGCACGGGGCTGAAGACACTGATCGGATCGATGCTGCGCTATTCGGCGGCGCTGGGGCTGATCGCGACGGCGCTGCTGCTGGCGTTCGCCCGCCCGTGCGTGGAATTGTTTATTCCCAACCCCGGGGAAAGCCAGACGCTGGCGATCCGGGGCCTGCGCATCTTTTCGCTCAGCCTGGCGCCTTGCGCCGTCAACTACGCGCTGAAGAACTGCTGGCTGGGCACGGGCAGAGTCGCCCTGATGGAGATCGTATCCGTGCTGGAAAACGCGGTGCTGACGGTTCTCTCGGCGTTCATCTTCAGCCGGATCATGGGCGTCGGGGGCGTGTGGTTCCTGCTCGTCACGGCCGAGATCCTGACGCTGATGTTCATGCTGGGCTGCGTGTGGCGAAAGAAGCACGGCGTCACCTGGCGCGCGGAGGATTTTCTGCTGTTGAGCGACCGCTTCGGCGTGCCGCCGGAGGACAGGCTGGAGGCGGATATCCGGGATATGGAAGGGCTGATGGCGTTCTCCCGCGAAGCGGACGCCTTCTGCCGCGCCCACGGGCATGACCACCGCACGGCCGGCCACCTGGCGCTGTGCATCGAGGAGATGGGCGGCAATATCGTCACGCACGGCTTCCGGCCGGGAGGGAACAACCACCTCTTCATCCGCCTTCAGTACAGCGACGGGCGCTGGACGCTGCGCTTCCGGGATGACTGCCGGGCCTTTGACCCCGTCAGCCACGTCTCCGAAGACGGCGCCGAGGGCGGCGTGGGCATTCGCCTGGCCATGCGCGTGGCGGACGAGGCGCGCTACACCTATTCCATGAACCTGAACAACCTGACGCTGGTTTTCATCGAATCGTGACGGACGCCGGCCCGGCTTTCGCGCCGGGTTCACAACGCGCGGCGGGACGGAGCGCTCCGGATCGCCGCCGGTTGCGTTTTTCACAAACGGGTGCTATAATATGAACGTTTGCCGGCGCCCGCGGTTTCGCGAAGCGGCGACGGGCATTCATACCATACTGGAGGATCTTGCATTGATTTACGACAGCATACTGGACGCCGTGGGCAACACGCCCCTGGTGCGGCTCAACCGCATGCCGGAGCCCGGCAGCGCGGAAATCCTGGTAAAGGTGGAGGCGCTGAACGTGGGCGGCTCCATCAAGACGCGCACGGCGCTGAACATGCTGGATCAGGCCGAAAAGGACGGGCTGATCGATAAGGACAGCATCATCGTGGAACCCACCAGCGGCAACCAGGGCATCGGTTTGGCGCTCGTGGGCGCGGTGCGGGGCTATCGCACCATCATCATCATGCCCGATTCCGTCAGCGAGGAGCGCCGCAAGCTGGTGCGCCACTACGGCGCGGAAGTCAAGCTGATCCACGACGCCGGGGATATCGGCAAGTGCATCGAGGAATGCCTGAATTACGCGCTGAAGCTGAAGGCGAAGAACCCGAAGGTGTTCGTGCCCCAGCAGTTTGAAAACCCCAACAACACGCTGGCCCACAAAAAGCACACGGCCCTGGAGATCATGCACCAGGCGGCGAAGCCCATCCACGGCTATTGCAGCGGCATCGGCACCGGCGGCACGCTCACCGGCATCGGCGAGGTGCTGAAGGCACAGTATCCGGACATCGAGATCTGGGCCGTTGAGCCCGAAAACGCGGCCATACTGGCGGGCGGCACCATCGGCACCCACATCCAGATGGGCATTGGCGACGGCATCATCCCCGATATCCTGAACCGGGATATCTATGACGACATCTACGTGGTCACCGACGCCGAGGCGATCGATACGGCCCGGCGGCTGGCCAAGGAAGAGGGTCTGATGTGCGGCATTTCCAGCGGCACCAACGTGGCCGCCGCGCTGAAGCTGGCGAAGAAGCTGGGCCCCGGCAAGACGGTCGTCACCGTGCTGCCCGATACCGCCGAGCGCTATTATTCCACGCAGCTGTTCGGGGAATGATCCTTTCCGGTTCCGCGCGGCGGACGCCGGAGGGAAACGACACAGCGACACCCGGTTTTCCGGGTGTCGCTGCGTTTTGGGCGAAGCCGCGGCGTTCCCGCTGAAACGATGCGGGCGATGCCGATCCGGTCATCCGTCGAACTGCACGTCGAAGCCCTTCCCGGCGCAGTAACGCGCGGCTTCGGAGCCTTCGACCACGTGGAAGCGCGCCGCGCAATCCTCGGGGAAGGCGTTGTCGTCGATGCGGGCGAGGCTCGCGGGCAGGGTGACGTCCTTCAGCGCCAGGCATAAGCCGAAGGCCTGCGTGCCGATGCTCTCCACGCCCTCCTGGAGCGTCACCTCCGACAGGCTCAGGCAGCCGGTGAACGCGCCCGGCGGGACGGAGGCGTAAACCCCCGGCACGGTGAGCGACTTCAGCTGGGAGCAGCGGGCGAACGCCATGGAAGACATCCCCGTGACGGGATGGAAGTCCACCAGCAGCGGGAGCGTCAGCGCGCTGTCCGTGCCCGTGTACTTGCTGATGACGGCGGTCCCGTTGGCCTGCGCCCGGTATTCGAAGGCGCTGTCGCTGCGGTTTTTTTCAACGGCCGTCTTTTCCGCGCCGCGGGGAGCGCGCAGGCTGCGCCAGAGGCCCTGCAGGTCGATCCTGTATCCGCCGACCAGCGTCATCAGCGCCAGCGTCAGCGCGGCCGCGCAGGCGAGCCAGATGTACCCCACCCGCGCCAGGGCGGCGCTGCCCGAACCGTCGTCTGCGTCTGATTCCAGGTGGAAGCGGCTGGGATCGTCCGGATCGTAGAGCACCTCCACCGAAGCGCCCACGGGATACCGCGCCCGATCCACGGCGCTTTTGTTCTCCAGCCGGATCTGCCGCCCGTCCGCGATGAATTCAACCACGGGCCGCCCGGCATCGCCCCTGCCGGGCGCGTAATCGACGATCGACCCCGTGGCGCGGGTGCGCTCCCTTTCCAGCCGTTTGCGGTGCTCCCGGCGCGACCGGATGCTGACCAGCAGAAAGATCCAGCCGACGAACGAGGTCATCAGAAAGAACAGGAGCCCCTTCATCCCGGTACTGTCCATCCGCCATACCTCCGCAAAGCGCCTGCGTTCAAACCGGCCGTCCGTCGGCGAAGCAGGCGGGAATAGTGGATTATGCCGTCCGCGATGTTTTCCCGGCGGAAGCGGCCGCCGTCCGGACCGCCGGCTTCGTTCAGCACCCGGCCCGATCGAAAACACCCCCTCACGATTATACCAAATAACGCGGCGTTTCACAATATCCGGCGCCGCAAAAGCGGCACCCGCCCCGATGCGTTCCCAAACGGAGCGCGATCGGAGATTTGGCTCTTGCGCTGTCCCCGCAAATCATATATAATCAAGGCGGGATATGCGGTTCGCGGCCGGAACGACCGGCGGGGACGGACCGCGCGGGCCGATGCGGACGACTTGGAAAGGGTGAATCAACATGAGGAAGATGATGTCGGTTCTTATGGTCCTGGCGCTGCTCTTCGCCTGCGCCGCGGCGGAAGAGGAAGATGTGGTGATGCGGATCGTCTCCTGTCCGGAGCAGGGCTTTTCCACGCTGTGCCGGCCGGAATACAGCTATGATTTCCATCCGGACGGCGGGTTGACGCTCTGGCTCGGCGAGCCGGAGGTTTCTTCCAGCGTGACGATTTTCAAAACCGACGCGCCGGGCGCCAACTTCGATTCGGAATACTATTTCAAAAACGTCTATACCGCCCTGCTGGAATCCAGCTACGGCGACGATTTGATCGACGCCGGGGAATACACCGTCTATTCCCTCGCCGGCAGGCAGATGCCCGGGCAGATGAGCCTCTACCTGCGCGACGGCGAAACGCGCCTGTGCTTCTGCGCCTACGATTTGCGGGACGACTGTTTCGTGCGCTACGAGGCCAACTGCGTCGGGGAGGACGTCGAGATCGAGAGGGCGCTGACCGCGGTGGCCGTGTCCGTCGGCAATTTCCAGCCCGATCCGGACTATTACAGCTCCGCGCAATAACGCCTCTGCCGGAACTTTTTGCCACGGCCTTCGTCCAACGGATGAAAGCCCGGATGCCGATTGACCTTCAACCCCACAATACAAAGGAGGTTTTCCCATGAAGCGCGTTCTCTCCCTGATCCTCGTCCTGATCCTGATTTCGCTGCCGGCCTTCGCCGAGGCGGCGAGCGAAGCCGAAGCGTCCGACGCCGGTTGGGCGCCCGCCGAGGTCCGCTATCAGTTTGAGCACAGGATGCTGCCGAGGTACTTCTACGACAATCCCGAAAACATGCTGAGCGTGCTCGGCGACATCGGGCTGTACACGCTGTGGGCGTCCGTCACCACTGAAAACGGCGTCGATCCCACGTATCCCGAGGCGGACTACGTCCAGCATTTCTACACCTCCGCCGACGGCGCGACGGTGCTGCAGATCGAGCTTCCGCAGCCCGACGCCAACCTGCTCTGCTATCGCATTTACATGGTCTACAACGCCGCCACCGGCGTTTCCGGCTACTACACCGTGGAGAGCGACACCTTCACGCCCACCGCCGCCTTCATCTGTTCGTGGACGCCGGAGGGGACGCACATGAACTACGGCGCCATGGAGGCGATCGACCGGAACGGCGACGGTTACGCGGAGGCGATGGCCGCCGAGATGCGGCAGATCGCCGAGCTGGCGGGCATCTCCGCGGAGCTGACGCCCTCCGATCCGCCCGTCGCGAACGCCGGCGAATGACCGGCCGCCGTCCGGCGGGATTTCCGCGGGAGGATTCCACACGGCAAAGCCCCGGGAGCTGAGCTCCCGGGGCTTTTCATATGAATTGACTGCGGCGTCTGGCGCCGGCGGGACGCCATTACGCGTCGGTTTCTTCGGTTTCTTCGGTTTCGTCCGACCCGGCGGGTTCCTCGGGCGCTTCGGCGGACGGTTCCGCGAAGCTGCCTTCCAGCACGTCGTCCAGCGGCACGCCGGAGGGGGAGAGCTTGCCCTCCATGAAGGCCAGGAACTCGCTGCGGTCGATCTTCTCCCGTTCGATCAGCAGCTTGGCCAGGCCGTGCAGCTGGTCGATGTGCTCGGTCAGAATCTTTTCCGCGGTGTCGTAGGCCTCCTGCAGCAGGTTGTGCACCTCGGTGTCGATATCGGTGTTCACCAGCTCCGAGAAGCCGGAATTCTGCTGGGAGAAGCTCTTGCCCAGGAACACCTCGTGCTCGGTGCCCAGGTAGACCGGGCCCAGCTTGCCGCTCATGCCGTATTCGGTCACCATGCTGCGGGCGATCTCCGTGGCCGACTTGATGTCGCTGGAGGCGCCGGTGGTCACGTCGCCGAACACGATCGCCTCGGCCACGCGGCCGCCCATGGCGCTGGCCATTTGGGCCTTCATGCGGCTGGTGGTCACGTAATGGAACTCCTCCTGGGGCAGGTACATGGTGTATCCGCCCGCGGATCCGCGCGGGATAGTGGTGATCTCGTGCACGTCGTCGCAGTCCGGGATGTAGTGGGCCACGATGGCGTGACCGCCCTCGTGGTAGGCCACCAGTTTGCGGTCCATGTCCGTCACCTTGCGGCTCTTCTTCTCCGGGCCCGCCATCACGCGGGTGATGGCTTCCTCGATGGCGTCCATGTGGATCACGTCGCGGCCCTGGCGCGCCGTCAGCAGCGCGGCCTCGTTCATCACGTTCATCAGGTCCGCGCCGGTGAAATAGGGCGTCCTGCGGGCCAGCACGGCCAAATCCACGTCTTCGCCCAGGGGCTTGTTGCGGGAATGGACGCGCAGGATCTCCTCGCGGCCCTTCACGTCCGGATAGTTGACCACGATACGCCGGTCAAAGCGGCCGGGGCGCAGCAGCGCCGGATCGAGGATATCGCTGCGGTTGGTGGCCGCCATGACGATCACGCCCTCGTTGTGGGTGAAGCCGTCCATTTCCACCAGCAGCTGGTTCAGCGTCTGCTCGCGCTCGTCGTGGCCGCCGCCCAGGCCCGCGCCGCGCTGGCGGCCCACGGCGTCGATCTCATCGATGAACACGATGGCCGGCGCGTTCTTCTTGGCCTGATCGAACAGGTCGCGCACGCGGCTGGCGCCCACGCCCACGAACATCTCCACGAAATCCGAACCGGAGATCGTGAAGAACGGCACGCCGGCCTCGCCGGCCACGGCCCGGGCCAGCAGCGTCTTGCCCGTGCCGGGCGGGCCCACCAGCAGAACGCCCGTGGGGATGCGCGCGCCAACCTTGGTGAAGCGCTGGGGGTTTTTCAGGAACGATACGATTTCGCGCAGCTCTTCCTTTTCCTCGTCCGCGCCGGCCACGTCGGCAAACGTGACCTTGTTGCCGTTGGGATCGGTCATGCGCGCGCGGGAGCGGCCGAAGTTCATCATGCCCTTGCCGCCGCCCGCCTGCTGGCGCATCAGGAAATACCACAACAGGCCGAACAGCAGCACCGTCACCAGCAGCGGCACCCATTCCACCCACCAGGCGGGCTGGGCCGGCAGCTTCGAGGTGATTTCAAAATCGTATTCCGTGGGGCTGACGGCGCGGCCCAGAACGCTCTCATAGATGGCGCCGACATCGCTGTAGAACTGTTCTTCGCTGGGCAGCACGCATTCGATGTCATACCGGCCGGTCAGCTCGCTGGAGGCCAGGTTTTCCTCCGTCACGGCCATTAGCGTGCTGGACTGGATGACCACCTTGCCCAGCGTCTTGCCCTGCATGTCGCCGGTCAGCTTCTCGCCCTGGCTGTGGCGCAGGTCGGCCTCCACCCATTCCAGCAGATCGGAATAGCTGATGGTCTTCACCGTGGGCTGGGAGCCGTCGCTGAGCATGTGTACCATCATCAGTATGACCGCCAGCACCAGCAGGTACATCAGCGGCCCCTGCAAGACTTTTCGAAGGGGTTTCTTGTTCAAATCGGGTGTCCTCTCTTTCCGTAAAGGCGGTTGATTTTTCGCCGGACCGGGCGCCCTGCCCGCGTCACGCTTGCGGAAATACGCATAATCGCTTGGTTTCGGCCGTGCCGTCCTTCCGACCCCGGCCGATCCCCAAATCCTGTCGGTTCTCCGAAATCATTATATCAACAAAAGCATATATTATCGCATCAAAAATCAGTTGTTTTCGTAAATTTCAGGCTTCAGCACGCCGATATACGGCAGGTTGCGGTAGGCTTCGTCGTAATCCAGCCCGTATCCCACGACGAACGCGTCGGGGATTTCAAAGCCGGAATAATCCGCCTTCAGCGTGATGCCGGGCGCGCGCCGGGCGGGTTTGTCCAGCAGCGTGCAGATCTTGATGGATTTCGCGCCTCTGGCGGACAGCATGCGCGAAAGATAGCTGAGCGTGAAGCCGGAATCGATGATATCTTCGACGATGATCGCGTGCCGGTGTTCGATGGAGCCGGACAGGTCCTTGCGGATCTCCACCTCGCCGGAGGACTTGGTGGTGCGCCCGTAGCTGGATACAGCCATGAAATCCATCGTCAGCCGGATGGGCATGGCGCGCAGCAGGTCCGCGAAGAACATGGTCGAGCCCTTCAGGATGCAGATCATCACGGGGTTTTTGTCCCGGTAATCGGCGGCGATCTGCGCGCCCAGTTCGCGCACGCGGGCCTGAATGGTCTCCTCGGAAAGCAGGACGCTCTGGATGTCGTTCAACATGGTGTTTTTCCTCCCGCAATTTATCATTTGTTGATTCCGAAGCTCATATCAAACGTATACCTGCAGTTCAGCCGGAGGGCGCGCCGGGTTTCAGGGACGATCTTCGCGTCCTCCGAGATGCCCAGCCCGCAGACCCACAGCGCGCGGCCGCCGCGGGCGACGATCGCCAGCGCGTCGCGCAGAGGGCGGTCGACCTTGCGGTCGATCAGGAAATCGGACAGCAGCCGGTCGCCGCAACCCAGCGGCCGGAACCGGTCGCCCGGCCGGCGGGTGCGCAGCACCGCGCCTTCCAGCGCCTGCGCGTCCAAAACCTGGATCATCGGATCGCCGAACGCGGGCTGCGGCGCAGCCTCCTGCGCGGTGATTTCACAGAGACCGGCAAGCGAGACCGTGCCGCCCGGATCCAGCGGAACCGGGTCGATTCGGGGCGGCCGTTTCGGGACAAAATACAGGCGGCGGCCCGTGCGTTCGGCAAAGTGTTTTCCGTCGATGTCGATCTTTCCGCGCGGCCGGCCGCACAGCGCTTCCAGCGCGTTGACCTGCTCCCACGACAATTCGGCCGGGCACTTCGCGCGAACGGCGCGGCGCAGAACGGCGCGGTGGGGCGGCGGATCGATCCCGATCCACGAGCAGAACGGACATTCCGACGCGGCGCCGGAGAGAAAAGCGGCCGTCTGTTCGTCCAGGTAATCGCTTTCGATCTGCGCCGACAGGGCGCAGCGCGCGGCCGCGGCCGCGAACTGGGGATAGCATTTCTCCAATTCGGGAATCACATGCAGGCGAAGCGCGTTGCGCGGATTGTCGTCGAGGCGGTTAGTGGAATCCTCGCGCCAGGACCGGCCCGCCTGGCGCAGATAATCCGCCAATTCGGATTTGCGCAAGCCCAGCAGCGGCCGGTAGAGGTCGCCGGAGAGCGCCCGCATGCCCGCCAGGCCCCGGGTGCCCGCGCCCCGCGACAGGTGCATCAGCACCGTCTCGGCCTGGTCGTCCATGTGGTGGGCGAGCGCGATGCAGTCGCAGCCGGTCTCCTGCCGGAACCGGCGCAGCGCCTGATACCGCAGCCGGCGCGCCTCGGATTCCAGGCCCGCGCGGTTCGCTCGGGCGGATGCGGGGACATCCGCGCGGGCGCACAGAAAGGGAATATCCAGATCCGCGCACAACGCCCGGCAGAATTCGGCGTCCTCGGCGCTGTCGGGCCGGATGCCGTGATCCACGTGGGCCGCGAACAGCGTCAGGCCGTATTCCGGCCGCGCTTCGGCCAGCAGGCAGGCCAGCGCCACGGAATCCGCGCCGCCGGACAGCGCGATCAGGATTCGCCTGCCGCGCACGGCGGAGAAATCCGGTTTCAGCGGCCCGTCCCTGCGCATGAAACATCCCTCCACGATAGTCCTTACCATTATAATCGGTTTATGAAAATATAGCAACCGGTTTTGCGCGCAAAACCGGCGCAAAACCGAAAAATTGAAGGTTAAAATCCCGGTATACAGCCAATAATTTCCGGTATAAGCCCGGACGGCCCGCCGCGTCGGCTTCGGCAGCGATTCCCACCGCGCGTCTCAATTCCCAGCATACCCGCGGCGGAGCGCGCCAAAATAAACGCGTGCCGCCGGGGAGCGGAAATCGCGGCGCGTTTTGCTCGGACGCGCGATGAGGGCGGCTTCGGATGAAGAATGGGAAAATCGGGGGAGGAATGCGGTATGAGAGAGGAAAACAGGCGGCGGCTGGCGGCGCTGCTTGCGGCGGCGATGGCGGTGCTGGCGCTGTCGCTGCAGATCGGCGCGCTGGCCGGGTTGCCGGACGAAATGGTCCTGGGCGCGGGAACCGTGACGCGCATACCGGTATCGGCGGCGGTGAGTGCGGGCATCGCCGCCGATACCGGCCGGGGCGGCCTGGCGGCGGAATACGAGGGCGGCGACGGGCTGGCGATCCGGGCGGTGGACGTCGGCGAAGCAGAGGTGACGTTCCGGCTGCTGGGGCTGCTGCCGGTGAAGACGGTGAAGGTGTCGGTGCAGCCGCAGCGGGTGTTGGTGCCCGGGGGCCAGTCGGTGGGCGTGGCGATGAATACCCGCGGCGTGGTGGTCGTGGGCAATTCCGACCTGGGCCGCACGCCCAGCCCGGCGCGGCTGGCGGGGCTGAAGAGCGGCGACGTGATCCGCAGCGTAGACGGCGAGACCGTCACCAGCGCGCGGCAGCTTTCGCTGTGCCTCGCGGACGGCGCCACGGCGCGGCTGGAGCTGGTGCGCGGCGACCGGACGATGGAATGTGAAATCACGCCCGCCCAGGACAGCCGCGACGGCCAGTACCGCCTCGGCGCGTGGGTGCGCGACAGCACCGCGGGCGTGGGCACGCTGACGTTTTATGACCCGCAGACCGGCGGCTACGGCGCGCTGGGCCACGCGATCACCGACGTGGACACCGGCGTGGTGATGCCCGTGGGGGAAGGCGAGCTCTACGCCAACCGCGTCGTCGCCGTCAAGCCCAGCAGGGAGGGCGCGCCCGGCGAGCTGACCGGGGATTTCTTCGCCGCGCCCGTCAGCCTGGGCAGCGTGACGCGCAACACGGAACGGGGCATCTTCGGCGAAGCGAGCGAGCCCGTGGCCAGCGCGCTGTATCCGGACGGGCTGCCCGTCGCCGCACGGAGCCAGGTGCACGCCGGTCCGGCGACGCTGTTGACCACGGTGGACGGATCGGAGGTGCGGGAATACGACTGCGAAATCGTGCGGCTGAGCGGCGCATCAGAGCCGGCGGCCCGGTCGATGGTGATCCGGATTACCGATGCGGATCTGCTGGAAAAGACCGGCGGGATCGTGCAGGGCATGTCCGGCAGCCCGCTGATCCAGGACGGGCGCATCATCGGCGCGGTGACGCACGTGATGGTGAACGATCCGGCCATGGGCTACGGCATCGGCATCGAGGCGATGCTGGACGCCGCGGAGGGATAAACGAAGGGAGCCTGCGCATCGCGCAGGCTCCCTTCAGATCGGGCGTACGTTACCAGCCCAGGTTGTCCACCAGGATATAACCGGTCAGATCGCCCCAGGTGCAGCAGGCGAAGCGGTCGTCCACGTAGTAGCAGTTCGTCACCTGCGTGCCCTTGGGCAGCTTGGCCAGCCGCTGGGAGGATGTGCTGGGCTTGGCCCGCAGCGACGCCCAGGTGCAGTTCACGATCCACGCGTCGCCGATCCAGTTCTGGCCGTAGGCCAGCTGGCCGGTGCCGCCGGAGATCCAGGAGAGGTTGTCCTTCAGGATATAGCCTTCGATGTCGCCGTACATGCAGTAGCAGAAGCGGGCGTCCTGGTCGAACACGTTGGTGACGATCGAACCCAGCGGCACCCGGGCCAGCAGCGTGGCGCTGGTGCTGGGATAGTTGCGCAGCGACGCGTAGGACTGGCAGTTCACGATCTGCATGTTGCCCAGGTATTCGTTTTCCGTGTATTCATAGCCCGGAGGGCCGTAGATGAACGCGAGGTTGCTGGACAGGATGTAGCCGCCCACGCCCTGGTATTCGCAGTAGGTGTAGCGCGCGTCCTGGTAGTAGCAGTTCGTGACCACTTCGCCCACGGGCACCTTCAAAAGGCGCGTGGACGCGGAATCCGGATACATGCGCAGCGAGGTCCAGGACTGGCAGTTTACCACTTCCATCGCGCCGATCAGGCCGCTGTAGTCGTAGGTGGAATTATAGTAATCATAGGCGGGCTGGGCCTGGGCCGCGGCCAGCGTCAGCAGCACCGCCAGCGCCAGAAGCGCGGCGAATCCCCTGCGGAAATGCTTCATGATGGACTGCCTCCTGTCTTTTTGCTCTGTAACTCTATCTTAACGGATTCGCCGGGGAAAGTCAATGCCGGATGCCGGATTTGCTTGTATTAATCGCCAATATCGTGTACAATAATACCATCATTGAGCAGATCGGAGGCGAGGCGCATGCGCTTTCGCAAGAGCATCAACATCTTCAAGGGCATCAAGCTGAACTTCTCCAAGAGCGGCGTCAGCGTCACGGTGGGCGGCAGGGGCGTTTCCGCCAATGTGGGCAGGAACGGCGTCTTTTTGAACACCGGCATTCCCGGCACCGGCCTGTACGACCGCAAGAAGCTGTTCGATTTCAACGGCCCGAAGGAAGAAAAGGCAAAACCCGCCGCCAGGCCTGCCGCCGGCCGCGTGCCCGACCAGGTGCAGCTGGATCTGGCCGAGGACGGTTCCCTTCTGGTCTACGACGGCGACGGCGCGCCGATCACCAGCCCGACGGTGCTGAAGCGGCTGAAGGCGATGCCGGAATTCCAGGCCCGGCACGACGCGCTGGTGCAGTCGCGCATCGACGATTTCAACGCCGTTACGCAGGCCTTCGTGAACATCGGCGCCCTGTCCGCGGATGTGGAGGCGCCCCACGGCTTTGAGCTCCGGGAGAGCGACGAGGCGGTGGAGAGCCGGATCGAAGCCTGGCTGAAGGGCCTGCAGCTGCCCATCGATTTTCACGTGGATTTCGAATACGACGGCGAGGCGGGCATGCTGATGGCGGACATGGATCTGCCGGAGATCGAGCACCTGCCCACCCGCGAGATGGTGGCGCTGGCCGGCGGCAGGCTGAAGCAGAAGGACAAGAGCCAGAAGGAGCTGAAGCAGGAATACGCCCGCTGCGTGTTCGGCTTGGGCATGTTCTGCGCCAGCCACTTCTTCGCCCAGTCGCCGCGGATGGAGAGCGTGCTGATTTCCGCGTACACCCAGCGGCGCGACGCGAAAACCGGCGAGCTCAGGGACGCCTACATCTATTCCGTGCTGTACCGGCGCGATGAATTTGAAAAGAAGGGCTATCAGGCGGAGGATCCCGAAGCCTTCGCCTGCCGGTTCCGCAACCGCATGAACAAAACGGCGGCCGGCGACTTGAAGGAGATCGTGCCCTACGGCCCGGCGGATCTTTGACGAAAGAGGACGATCGGCATGAATTACGAACAGGCGTCCGCCCGCTGCTGGGCGGAGATCGATCTGGATCTCGTCGAGGCGAACTACGCCAGCGCCCGGCGCATCTGCGGCCCGGACGTGCGGATCATCCCCGTCATGAAGGCCAATGCCTACGGGCTGGGCGCGGCGGCGCTTTCGCGGGCGCTGGCGGCCAAGGGCGCGGAACTGTTCGCCGTGGCGGAACTGAACGAAGCGCTGGAGCTGAAGCGCGCCTGCGGGACGAATGTGCTGGTGCTGGGCATGGTCGCGCCGTGCCAGATGGCGCGCGCCGTGGCCGAGGGCGTCGTCTGCACCGTCTACAGCGCCGACATGGCCCGGGCGCTGGACGCCGCCGCGGCGCAGGTCGGGAAGCCCGCACGGGTGCACATCAAGCTGGATACCGGGCTGCACCGCCTGGGCTTCGACTGGGACCGGGCCGGCGAGACGCTGCCCGGGGTGTTCGCGCTTGAAAACCTGCGCGTGGAGGGGCTGTATACCCACCTGGCGCTTCGGGAACGCGCGGCCGACGAGGCGCAGATCGCGCGCTTGCGGGCCGTGACCGACGGCCTGCGCGCGGCGGGCCTGGATTTCGGCGCGCTGCACGCCGCCGACAGCATCGGCATGGTCCGCTATCCCGAATACCGCTTCGACGCCGTGCGCATCGGCGCGTGGCTGTACGGCGTGGTGCCCGGCGGCTATCCCAATGAAAACGGCGAATGCCGGGTCCCCGCGCGGCTGGTGACCCGCGTGGTCCAGCTGCGACGCGTGGCGGCGGGGGAATACCTGGGCTATGACGAGGACCACCCGCTGGCCCGGGACGCCGTGATCGCCACGCTGTCCGCCGGCTATGCCGACGGCTATCCCCGGCTGAACAGCGTCGGAGAGGTGGGGATTCGCGGCCGGCGCGCGCCGGTGGCCGGGCTGGTGTGCATGGACCAGATGACCGTGGACGTGACGGCTGTCCCCGGCGTGCGGCCCGGCGACGAGGTGACGCTGCTGGGCGGCGGCATCGGGCTGGACGAGGTCGCCGGATGGGCAGGGACCAACCGCAACGACCTGCTGTCCCGCATCGGCCGCCGGGTGCCGCGGGTGTACCTGCGCGGCGGCGAAGTGGAAGAGATACGAATGGAGGTAGGAGGATTATGCTGAAACCGAAACCGCTGCACAGGGGCGATACCATCGGCCTGGTGGGCATTTCCGGCGCCCTGCGGGAAGCGGACGTGAAGTACCCGAAGATGATGGAGGCCATCGACGCGCTGGGCTACAGGGTGATCGAGGCGGACAGCTGCCGCGAGCGCTACGGCTATCTCTCCGGCACCGATGAATCCCGCGCCCGGGGCTTGAACCAGATGTTCGCCGACGACCGCGTGGACGCCGTGGTGTGCATGCGCGGCGGCTACGGCGTGGCGCGGATGCTGGACCGGGTGGATTTCGACGTCATCCGCGCGAACCCGAAGATCCTGCTGGGGTATTCCGATATCACGGCGCTGCACACCGCCATCCACGAAAAGGTGGGCATGGTCACGTTCCACGGGCCGATGCCTTCCACCTGCTGGCCGAAGTTCGATGATTTCACCCGCGACAGCATGCTGCGGGCGCTGACCAGCACCCAGCCGCTGGGCGTTTTGAAAAACCCCGAGGGCAAGGCGCCGGTGTGCGTGGTGCCGGGGACGTGCGAAGGCACGCTTGTGGGCGGCAATCTGACGCTGATCGCCTCGGCCTGTGGCACGCCGTACGCGCTGGACGTGGAGGACAAGGTGCTGCTGCTGGAGGACATCGGCGAGAAGTATTATCGGCTCGACTCCATGCTGACCCAGCTGCGGCAGGCGGGCATGTTCGAAAAGTGCGCCGGCGTGGTGCTCGGCGGCTTCACCGAATGTTCCGTCGAGTATCCCGAATATACCTTCGCGCTGGAGGAGATCATCCGCGATATCATCGTGCCCGCGGGCAAGCCGGTGCTGGCGAACATGGCCATCGGCCACATGGATACGAAGATCACCGTGCCGCTGGGCGTGAAATGCCGGCTGAACGCGACGGCCGGCACGCTGGAGATCACCGAGGCCGCGCTGGCGGAATGAGCGCAAGGGAAGGTTCGTCACGGAAAGCTGTGAGATTCAATACACCTCATCCGCCCCTGTCGGGGTACCTTCCCCTCAAGGGGAAGCTGTCATCAAGGCGATGAACCCAACGGGTTCATCGGTCTGCCCATCGGGCAGACTGCCGCAGGTGACTGATGAGGGGCAAGTCAGAAAAAACAGAGGGATAAAGCATCCCTCTGTTTTTGCATGGAAAACTCAGTCCAGCATCCCCATCCGGTCCAGCACCAGCGCGCACTGCATGGCCGCGCCGATGGGCAGGCAGCGCTCGTCCGGGACCAGGTCGCGGCTGTGCAGCGTGGGCGCCGGCAGGCTGGCGGAGCAGCCCAGGTGCCAGAACGCGCCGGGCGCCTTTTCCGCGAAGTACGAAAAATCCTCGCCGCCCATGCTGGGATTCTCCCGGAGCAGGGCGTTTTCGCCGCCCAGCAGCGCCGCGCCCAGCTTCAGCGCGCGGTCGGCTTCCCCGGGATCGTTGACCAGCGCGGCGTAGCCGTTGTCGAAGAGGACTTCGACGCGCGCGCCGCAGGCCGCGGCCGTGCCCTCGCAGATCTCGCGAATGCGGGTTTTCAGACGCTCGCGCAGCGCCGGGTCGGCGCAGCGCAGCGTGCCGTCGATCGTCACGCGGTCGCACACCACGTTGCCGGCATCGCCGCCGTGGATCGCGCCCAGCGAAAGCGCCGCGGGCATCAGCGGCGAAGTGCTGCGGGAGACCACGGTCTGCAGCAGCGAGATCATCTGCGCCGCGCACACGATGGCGTCCACGCACTGTTCGGGGCGCGCCGCGTGGCCGGAGACGCCGCGCACGGCGATGTGCACCTCGTCGGTGGACCCGTTCAGGCATCCGCGCCGGGTGTCCATCTGGCCGACCAGCATATACGGCTGCACATGCAGGCCGTACACCGCGTCCACGCCGTCCATCGCGCCGGCTTCCACCATCGGCAGCGCGCCGCCCACGGTCTCCTCGGCGGGCTGGAACAGCAGCCGGACGCTGCCGGCCAGCTGATCCTTCATGCCGGAAAGCATCTTCGCCGCCGCCAGCAGGATCGCCATGTGCATGTCGTGGCCGCAGGCGTGCATCCAGCCGTCGTGCTGCGAGCGGAACGGGCAGCCCTCCGGCTCGGTCAGCGGCAGCGCGTCCATGTCGGCCCGCAGCGCCACGCGCGGCCCGGGCCTGCCGCCCTCGATTTCGCCGATCACCCACGTGCGCTCCGCCGTACAGGGAATGTGCAGCTCGTCCAGCGTCCGCCGGATCAGCGCCTGGGTCTTGAATTCGGAAAACCCCGGTTCGGGGATGCGGTGTAGCGCGCGCCGCGTTTCCACGATCCAGGGCAGGAGGTCTTGAGCTTGTTTGTACAGGTCGTGAATGGTCATCGTCGCGCTCCCCTTGTATCAGATCAGGTGACAGGCCACGAAATGCCCCGGCGAGATTTCGCGCATTTCGGGCCGCTGTTCCCGGCAGAACGGCTTGCAGAACCGGCAGCGGGAGGCGAAGGGGCAGCCCGGCGGGGGATCGATGGGCTGGGGCACGTCGCCCTGCAGCACGATGCGGCTGGATTTCGCGGCCAGGTCAGGGTCGGCGATGGGCACGGCGGACATCAGCGCCTTGGTGTACGGGTGCTGCATGTTGGAATACAGCTCCTGCGCCGAGGCCAGCTCGACGATGTGCCCCAGGTACATCACGGCCACGCGGTGGGAGATGTGCCGCACCATGGACAGGTCGTGGCTGACGAACAGATAGGTCATGCCCATCTGATCCTGCAGGTCCTCCAGCATGTTGATGACCTGCGCCTGGATGGAGACGTCCAGCGCGGAAATCGGCTCATCGCAGACGATGAATTCCGGATGCGTGGCCAGCGAGCGGGCGATGCCGATGCGCTGGCGCTGGCCGCCGGAAAACTCATGGGGATAGCGGTTCAGATGGTCCTTCTTCAGGCCGACCTTTTCCACCAGCTCGCTGACGCGGTCGGCGATCTCCTGCGGCGGAACGCCCTGCAGCTTCATCGGTTCGCCGATGATGCTGGAAACCGTCATGCGCGGGTTCAGCGAGGCGTAGGGATCCTGGAAGATCATCTGCATCCGGCGGCGATAGGGCATGACTTCCTTTTCGGAAAGGAACGCGATATCCGTGCCGTCGAAGACGATCTGGCCGGCGGTGGGCCGGTACAGGCGCACCAAGGTGCGGCCGACGGTCGTCTTGCCGCAGCCGGATTCGCCCACCAGACCGAAGGTTTCGCCGGGATAGAGATCAAAGCTCACGTCGTCCACGGCCTTCAGGACGCTGCGCCTGCCTACCAGGCGGTTGCCCACGGGGAAATACATCTTCAGGGAGCGGACTTTAATCAACGGTTTTTCCAAGTTCAGACCTCCCTTTCGACTTTGGGCGCCTTCGGATGCATCAGGTGACAGGCCACGGCGTGGGTTTCGCCCAGCTGGGTGCGCGGCGCCATGTATTCGCGGCATACCGGCATGCAGTAGCGGCAGCGGGGCGCGAAGGGGCAGCCCTTGGGCGGCATCAGCATGTCCGGCGGCGTGCCGTTGATGGGGATCAGCTTTTCGTCGGGGTTTCCGTTGATCTTCGGGATCGAATTCAAAAGCCCCCAGGTGTAGGGATGCTTCGGCTCGTAGAAGATCTCCCTCGCGGAGCCCTCTTCACAGATGATGCCGCCGTACATCACGATGATCCGCGAGCACATGCTGGCGATCACGCCCAGATCGTGGGTAATCATGATGATGGAGGTCTTCGTCGTGTTCTTCAGATGCTCCAGCAGCTCCAGAATCTGGGATTGTATGGTGACGTCCAGCGCGGTGGTGGGCTCGTCGGCGATGACCATCTTCGGCCCGCAGGCGATGGCGATGGCGATCATCACGCGCTGGCGCAGTCCGCCGGACAGCTCGTGCGGATACTGCTTCAGCCGCGCCTCCGGATTGGGGATTTCCACCTGCTTCAAAAGCTCCAGCGCCCGCTGCCGCGCTTCGGTCTTGCCCATTTTCATATGGATGCGCAGCGGCTCCGTCAGCTGGTTTTCCACGTTGAACAGCGGGTTCAGACTGGTCATCGGGTCCTGGAAGATCATGCCGATCTCGCTGCCGTGCATGGCGCGCAGCTGCTTCGGGGTCATCTGCGTCATCTCACGGCCGGCGAAAAGGATCGAATCGGCCCGGATATCCGCGTAATCGGGCAGCAGGCCCATGACCGAAAGCATCGTCACGCTCTTGCCGGAGCCGGATTCGCCCACGATGCCCACGGATTCGCCCTCGCCCACGTGGAAGCTGATGCCGCGCACGGCCTGCACGGTGCCCACGCCGATCTTGAAGGAGGTGTTCAGGTTTTTCACTTCCAGAAGGTTGTTCATCTGTCGCGCCTCCTCACTTCTTCAATCTGGGATCCAGCGCGTCGCGCAGACCGTCGCCGATGAAATTAAAGGAAAACATCGTGATGCAGATCGCCAGCACGGGGAAGAAAATCTGGTACGGCTCGGACAGCATCATCGGGATCGCGTCGTTGGCGAGCGAGCCCCAGGACGCCATCGGCGCCTGGATGCCGATGCCCAGGAACGACAGGAACGCTTCGGAGAAGATGGCGCTGGGGATCAGGAACGCGGTGGAAACGATGATCGGGCCCATGGCGTTGGGGATCAGATGGCTGACCAGCAGATGCCACGTGCGCCCGCCGGCCAGACGGCTGGCCAGCACGTATTCGGAGTGCTTCAGGTGCATCACCTCGCTGCGCACCACGCGGGCGGTGCCGATCCAGCTGGTGAAGCAGAGCGCCAGGACGACCGAGAGTACGTTGGAACCGAACAGCAGCATGATCAGCACGATATACAGCAGGCTGGGCAGGCTGGACAGGATGTCCACGATGCGCATCATGATCATATCGGTGCGCCCGCCGATGTACCCGGAAAGCCCGCCGTAGATGACGCCGATGAGGAAGTTGATGGCCGCGGCCACCACGCCGATCGTCAGCGATATGCGGGCGCCGTACATGATGCGGATGAATATGTCGCGGCCCATCTGGTCGGTGCCGCAGGGATGCGCCAGGCTGGGGCCCTGGTTTATGGCCGTCAGATTCATGCCGGAATAGGTGTAGGGGGAGAACATGGGGATGAACACCGCCATCAGCGCCATCGCCAGTATGACCATCAGGCCGGCCAGCGCCAGCGGATCGCGCCGGAAGCGCTGCCAGACGTCGTGCCAGTAGGTGGTGCTGGGGCGCGCGATCTCCTCCGCGTCGGAACTGTCCGCGCAGACCTCGAACATCTCCGCGGGCAGCGAAGCGTATTCGTCCATATCGGGATAATTGACAAACATGGCTTATCCTCCTTCAACTGTTCAGCTTCACGCGGGGATCCACGATCGCCAGAAGGATATCGGAAATCAGGTTGCAGACGACCACGAAGATGCCGAAGAAGATGACGATGCCCATGATCATGGTGTAATCGCGGTCGGAGACGGACTGCACGAAATAGCGGCCCACGCCGGGCACCGAGAACAGCCGTTCCACCACGAACGAGCCGGTCAGCAGCCCCGCCACCAGCGGGCCGAGATAGGTGATGACCGGCGTCAGCGCGTTCTTCAGCGCGTGCTTGCCCACCACCCACAGCTCCATCACGCCCTTGGCCCGGGCGGTGCGCACGTAATCCTGCTCCAGCGCCTCCAGCATCGAAGAGCGCGTCTGGCGGGTGATGTAGGCGATGGGGTTGAACGCCAGGCAGGCCACGGGCAGGATGTAGTGGCGCCAGGATGTCAGGCCGAAGCTGGGCAGCCATTGCAGCACGCCCGCGAACAGATACAGCAGCAGCAGCGAGATGATGAACACCGGCACCGATATGCCGATGGTACAGAACACCATCGCGGCCATGTCCATCGCCTTGCCGCGGTACAGCGCCGCCAGCACCCCCATCGGAATGCCGATCAGCAGCGCCACCACCACGGCCACCGCGCCCACCCGCGCCGAGACGGGGAAGTGGATATCTATGATGGAATTGACGGAGGTATCCTGCTTTTTATAGGAGATGCCCAGGTCGCCCCGCAGCAGGTTCTTCCAGTAGTTCAGATACTGTTCGCCCACGGGCCGGTCCAGCCCGTAGCTGGCGGCGATGCGCTCCAGCACTTCCGGGGGCACGTTCTTTTGTTCGTCGGGGCTGAACGGGCCGCCGGGCATGGCGTGCATCATGAAAAAGGAAATCGTGATCAACACGAAGATCGTCAGCACGCCCGCCAGCAGGCGCTTCATGATATATTTCAGCAATCGGATCACTCCCAGGCGGTTTAATGCATGAAACATGCATAAATATACATTTATATTCCTATGATTATACAGGTTGTATTCTACTACGAAATGCGGCGAGTTGCAAGCGGAAAACATAAGAAATGCAATTTTAACAACCGAATACCCGCAAAAAAGCGAACAATGAATGTAAAGGTCTGTTTTTCTTTTAGAATAATCTTGACAAAGCGCGCATAAGCTGATATAAATATACTATCATCATGCAGTGTTTCCGGGCGTTGCGCCGGGAATGCGCATGGGAATCAATTCAGGAGGTCATCGATAATGAAGAAACTGCTTTCTCTGCTGCTTGCGCTGCTGCTGGCGGCCACCGTGCTGGTAGCGCCCACATTTGCCGAGGATGCCAAGCAGGTCATCATCACTTCCATCCAGGACGACCCGGAGGAGATGGACCCGACCCGCAATTCCTACGCGCGCTCTTCCCGGGTGCTGCAGAACCTGTTCATCGGCCTGTACAAGCTGGATGCCGAGGGCAAGACCTATATCCCCGCCCTGGCGGAGAGCGTGGACATCTCCGAGGACAACATGACCTACACCTTCACGCTGAAGGACGGCCTGAAGTGGTCCGACGGCTCCGATCTGACGGCTTACGACTTTGAATTCTCCTGGATCCGCACGCTGGATCCGGAATCTCCCACCAACAGCGACCTGTGGGTCATCAAGAACGGCGAAAAGTATTCCAACGGCGAAGTGTCCGCGGAAGAAGTGGGCGTGAAGGCGCTGGACGAGAAGACCTTCCAGGTCGAGCTGGAGACGCTGACCCCCTGGTTCCTGACCCTGACCGCCACCACCGCCTATTTCCCGGTGTGCAAGGCGAACGTCGAGGCCAATGAAAAGTGGACCGCCGACGTGGCCACCTACGTGTCCGACGGCCCCTTCATGCTGCAGGAGTATTCTTCCCTCAGCCGCCTGGTGCTGGTGAAGAACCCCTACTATTACGACGCCGACAAGGTGCAGATCGACGAGGTCCAGTTCGTGGTCATCGCCGATTCCACCGCCGCGCTGACCGCCTACAACAATAACGAGATCAACGTCAACTCCGACCTGAGCGCCGACGCGCTGACCCAGTACATGGGCACCGACGAGTTCTACACCCAGGGCCGCATCGGCATCCAGTACTGCGATTTCCAGTGCCTGCTGCCGGAGTTCTCCGACAAGCGCGTGCGCCAGGCCTTCGCCATGGCCATCGACCGCCAGGCGATGCTGACCGCGCTGGGCATCACCGAAAAGCCCGTGTACGGCTTCGTGCCCTATGCCCAGATGTCCCTGACCCAGCCCGACAAGACCTACCGCGAGGTCGCCGGCGATATGTTCACCGAGGATGTCGCCGCCGCGCAGCAGCTGATGGCCGACGCGGGCTATCCCAACGGCGAGGGCTTCCCGAAGATCCAGCTGGTCTGCAAGAACGATACCCAGCAGAAGATGATGATGCAGATGCTCGGCGAGTTCTGGAAGGCCAACCTGGGCGTGGATTATGAAGTCCAGACCCTGGAATCCAGCGTCTACTGGGGCGAGCTGGGCGCGGGTCACTTCTCCGTGGACCGCAACGGCTTCACCTGCGACTACATGGATCCCTCGGCGCACCTGAAGATCTTCATCGACGGCTCCAACGCCTCCGAGAACCAGTGGGACGATCCCGTGTACAGCCAGATGTACCGCGATTCCCTGCTGCTGACCGATCCCGCCGAGCGCGAGGCCGCCATCATCGAACTGGAGAAGTACCTGACCGACGAGATGCCCGGTTTCCCGGTGTACAGCTACGAGCTGCAGTACCTGGTGAAGCCCAACGTGAAGGGCGTCATCGCCAACGCCATCGGCCACTTCTTCTTCGAGTACGCCACCGTCGAATAATCCCCGCAGAGATGCGAAGAGGGCCGAAGCCTTTGGGCTTCGGCCCTCTTTTTGCCGCGGCGTGGGCGCAGGAAGGGTTAGGTACGGCCCGACCTGCCGGAGAGCGCGCATGTGGCGGATGAGATCGTGCAGTGGTTCCGCGAGCACGAACAGCGCAAAGAACAATCCTTCAAAAATCAACCTCCCATTAACGACGAAAGCGCGGCATGGGTGTAAAATATCTCCATACCAAGCGAAATACGAAGGATGGGGAGGCACACATATGCAGCAGGACATGATCGTTATACTGGACCTGGGCAGCGAGCAGAATACCCTGATCGCCCGCGACATTCGCGCGCTGGGCGTGTACACGGAGATCCATCCCCACGACATCACCGCCGAGCAGCTGAAAGCGCTGCCGAACGTCAAGGGCATCGTCCTCAACGGCGGCAAAAACCGCGTGGTGGACGGCGTCGCCATCGACGCCTCCGACGCCGTTTATGAAAGCGGACTGCCGATCCTGGCCGTGGATCATACGGCGAAGAGGGCGCTCACCAGCCTGACGCGCTGGCCCTCCGACGAACAGGGGCGCCGGGAGACGCTGCGCGGCTTTGTATTCGATGCCTGCGGCGCCGAGGCCAACTGGAACATGAAAAACTTCATCGCCGACCAGATCGAATTGATCCGCCGGCAGGTGGGCGACAAAAAGGTGCTGCTGGCGCTGTCTGGCGGCGTGGATTCCTCCGTGGTCGCGGCGCTGCTGATCCGCGCCATCGGCGACCAGCTGACCTGCGTGCACGTCAACCACGGCCTGCTGCGCAAGGGCGAGCCGGAGCAGGTGGTCCAGGTGTTCCGCGACCAGCTGGGCGCGAACCTGATCTACGTGGACGCCGTCGACCGCTTCCTGGACAAGCTGGCGGGCGTCAGCGATCCCGAACAGAAGCGCAAGATCATCGGCGCGGAGTTCATCCGCGTGTTCGAGGAAGAGGCCCGCAAGCTGGACGGCATCGAATTCCTGGGCCAGGGCACGATCTATCCCGACATCGTGGAATCCGGCACCAAGACCGCCAAGATGGTCAAGTCCCATCACAACGTGGGCGGCCTGCCGGAGGATCTGAAATTTGAGCTGGTCGAGCCGCTGAAGATGCTGTTCAAGGACGAGGTGCGCGCCTGCGGCGTGGCTCTGGGCCTGCCGGACAGCATGGTCTACCGCCAGCCGTTCCCGGGCCCCGGCCTGGGCGTGCGCTGCCTGGGCGCCATCACCCGCGACCGCCTGGAGGCGCTGCGCGAAGCCGACGCCATCCTGCGCGAGGAGTTCGACCTCGCCGGCCTGCGCGGCAAGGTGTGGCAGTACTTCACCATCGTGCCCGATTTCAAGTCCACCGGCGTGCGCGACAACGCCCGCAGCTGGGAATGGCCGGTCATCATCCGCGCCGTCAACACCGTCGACGCCATGACCGCCACCGTCGAACAGGTCCAGTGGCCGGTGCTGTTCAAAATCACCGACCGCATCCTGAACGAAGTCAAGGGCGTGAACCGCGTGCTCTACGATCTCACACCCAAGCCCGTAGGGACGATTGAATGGGAATAGCAGTCAGAACGCCCGGAGGCCCTGAAAACACGGGGTTTTCAAGGCCTCCGGGGTCGCCGTGACAACGTTTTGACAACATTTTTTGAGATTCGCATTACTCACTGAATGATCGAGGGATTATTCCGATTATCGGAACCGACCGAAGATCATTCGGACAAATCCAGAGCTAACTGATTTTTGTTGAAGTCAGTTAGCTCTTTTTGTTTGCCATTGATCACGATTAGCGAACGGGCCGCGAAGCGGCCATCGCGCGGGTCGGCGGCATGCATAGATGACGCCGACAATCGGCCAAGGAGGATTTGGAGTATGAGGATTGCTTTTTCACAGCTTGTCTTTGAACGCTTCGACGAGTACGTCGCTCAGGGATTGCGAAGGCACCTTGATATAGTTCTGCGTTTCGTCGTGGGCGGGGTAGCTGTAGCGCCAGGTGTCGTAATCGTTTCGGCTCATGTCGCCGTTGCGATATTTCGCGGAAGCGTCCGCCCAGGCCGTCACCATATCCGCGATCCGCGCCGCATCCTTGCCCTTTCGGGGGTCGAAGCGGAATGTGACGGTTCCTTCCTTGTTCTCAATCGTCAGACCGTACAGATCTTCCAGCGCGAACAGCGTGTGCATCAGGCCGAGATAGCTGTCGATGTCCGGCACCCGCAGCGCCAGCGGCGAAACGTCCAGCGCGTCCGCCAAGGACTTCGTCAGCTCAGCCTTCGGAGTTCGCGTGCCGGATTCATATTGCGCCATGCGGATGTCCGCGGTCTTTTCGGGGAAGCCAACCAGTGTCCCCAGGTAC
>CACWVN010000017.1 GCA_902764285.1 uncultured Eubacteriales bacterium | reverse complement strand
CGTGGCATATTCTGATCAGTTTTTATCCAAAATCGCAAATATTGATAATACATTTTTGGCGGTTCGCACAATCTGCTAAATTGATGCTTGACGCGGGTGGACATAACTGTTATTATTATTTTTAGACGGTTATGTCCACTTTTATTATAAACGGAGGAGATTGCTATGAACAACATCCCGCAGGTCAAGATGGGCATCATCGCGGTCAGCCGCGACTGCTTCCCGATTACCCTCTCTGAAAAGCGCCGCAAGGCCGTCGTGGCCGAGCTGAAGGCCCGCAATTTCGACATCTATGAGTGCCAGACCATCATCGAGGGCGGCATCGACGCCAACGTGAACGAGGCCTATGACGAGATCGTCAAGTCCGGCATCAACGCGCTGGTCGTGTTCCTGGGCAACTTCGGCCCCGAAGGCCCCGAGACCCTGATCGCGAAGAAGTTCGGCGGCCCCGTGATGTACATCGCGGCGGCGGAAGAGAACATCGGCGTGCTGTCCAGCGATCGCGGCGACGCTTACTGCGGCATGCTGAACGCCTCCTATAACCTGAAGCTCTCCGGCATCAAGGCTTACATCCCCGAGTATCCCGTGGGCGACGCCGCCTACTGCGCCGAGCAGATCGTCGATTTCGCGCCCATCGCCCGCACGCTGCTGGGCCTGCAGGATCTCAAGATCATCACCTTCGGTCCCCGTCCGTTTGACTTCCTGGCCTGCAACGCGCCCATCGCGCCGCTGTTCAAGCTGGGCGTCAACATCCAGGAAAACTCCGAGCTGGACCTGCTGAAGGCCTACAAGGAGCACGCCAACGATCCCCGCATCCCCGCCAAGATCAAGGAGATGGAGGACGAACTGGGCGAAGGCAACAAGATGCCCGGCATCCTGCCGAGGCTGGCGCAGTATGAGCTGACCCTGCTCGACTGGATCGAGGCCAACAAGGGCACCTGCAAGTACGTCGTGATGGCCAACAAGTGCTGGCCGGCGTTCCAGACCGAGTTCGGCTTCGTGCCCTGCTACGTCAACAGCCGCCTGACCGCCATGGGCATCTGCACCGCGTGCGAAGTGGACATCTACGGCGCCCTGTCCGAGTACATCGGCACCTGCGTGACCGGCGAACCCGTCACCCTGCTGGACATCAACAACAGCGTGCCCGCCGACATGTACAAGCAGAGCATCGAAGGCAAGTTCGACTATCGCCACAACGAGACCTTCATGGGCTTCCACTGCGGCAACACCCCGATGTGCCGCCTGACCAAGGGCACCATGAAGTATCAGCTGATCATGAACCGCGGCCTCGAGGGCGGCGGAGAGCCCGACATCACCCGCGGCACGCTGGAAGGCGACATCGCCCCCGGCCAGATCACCTTCTATCGCCTCCAGGGCAACAAGGACAGCCAGCTGCAGGCCTACATCGCCCAGGGCGAAGTGCTGCCCGTGGCCACCCAGTCCTTCGGCGGCATCGGCGTGTTCGCGATCCCCGAGATGAACCGCTTCTATCGCCACGTGCTGATTGAGGACGGCTATCCGCATCACGGAGCCGTGGCCTTCGGCCATGCCGGCAAGGCGATCTACGAGGTGCTCAAGTATCTGGGCATCGAAAAGATCAGCTTCAACCAGCCCAAGGGCGTCTACTACAAGACCGAGAATCCCTTCGCGTAATCGGCGCAGGGCTTCCGATCCGCCGCGGCCGTCTGAACGTCGGCCGCGGCGTTCTTTGTCCCCGAACATGTTAAATGTTCGCACCGGCGGGATTTGACGCGCCAGATTTACAAAGCGGGTATAAAATATATACTAACTATGAAATAAAAATGACAGGGGTAACCGGTTTTAGTATGAAACGTTGTTTGCTGATCCTCGCGCTGACGCTGCTGGTATGTCTGGCGGGCAATTTCCTGTTGCCCGCGCTTCGGCCCGGCGAAACCGCGGCGGATTCCCTTTTTTCCGCCCGGGCGGAGACGGACAGGCCCGTCGGGTTGAACAGCCGCGACGGGAAAAAGGACACCCGCGTCCGGGACATGCAGCAGCGGCTGGTGGATCTGGGCTACCTGAACCGCGCCGACGGCATCTTCGGCCCGGACACCGAAATCGCGCTGAAGCGCTTCCAGAGCGAATGGGGCATTGGCGTGACCGGCGTCCTGGACGAGATCACGGAGCAGGTTTTGTTCGCCGGGGAAATGCCGCTGGAGGAAGCCGCGCGCATCACCGCCGGCACGCTGGACGGCATCAACGGCGATCTGCGCACGCTGCAGAACCGGCTGCGCCGCTTCGGATTCATGACGGGAGAGGCCGACGGCGAATACACTGACCAGACCCGCGCGGCCATTTCGGCCTTCCAGCGGTACGCGGTATCCAATTACGGGCCGGACTTTGATATCCCGCCCAACCAGGAGGCAGAACTGGCGGTCTCGCTGCCGCTGGGCGCCACGCCCACGCCGGAGCCCGCCGCCATGGATGCCGTGACGCCCGCGCCCACCGTGCGCCCCTATTACGCCGTCGACGGCGTGCCCACGGTGGATCTGTATTTCTACCTGCTCTCCGACCGCCTGCCGCTGTACCGGCAGACGCTGCAGGACGGGGACGAAGGCGCGGAGGTGCTGCGCGTCCAGCGCCGGCTGTATGTGCTGGGCTATCTGTTTGACGTGCCGGACGGCACTTACGGCAAACTGACGGTGGAGGCGGTGCGCTTCTTCCAGCGGCGCAACGGCATCCTGCCCACGGGCGTCGCCGATGAGCGCACGCAGATCAAGCTGTTCGGCGATTCTCCGATACTGCTGGAAGAGACGGAGATGCCGTATTACATCAAGGTTTCCATCGCGGACCAGCGGGTGTATATCTACCGCTGGGTGGACGGGGAATACGATTTCCTCATCAAGGATATGATCTGCTCTACCGGCATGGGCAATTCCACGCCCAAGGGCACGTTCGTTTCCACCGGCCACCGCGATGTGCGCTGGCACTATTTCGTCGACTTCAACTGCTGGGCGCAGTACGCCTTCGTCATCCAGGGCGGCATACTGTTTCACTCGATCATCTACAATCGCCCGGATGAATCCACGGTTCGCCTCAAGTCCCTTAAACAGCTGGGGCACAAGGCATCCCACGGCTGCGTGCGCCTGATGCCGGAGGATGCCCGGTGGATCTACGAAAACTGCCACAGGGGCCAGGTCATCGAGATCTATTGATCCCGGCGGCGGGAAGGATCCCGTTTTGAAAAATACACACGGAGATTTGGCCCGGTTCGCCGGGCCGATGGAGGTATTTGCCATGATTCGACGCTTATTCAGCCTGATCGTGCTGGCCGCGGTGCTGCTGGCCGCGATGCCGCAGGCGGCGCTGGCGCTGTCCGCCGGCGAAGCGCTGTTCGGCGAGGGCGGCGCTCCCGCCGTGGACGACAGCTATGATCCCATGGACGCGTACAGCGATGTCGACGTGGAAGACGGCGACGACGCCGACGCGGACGACGCGGGCGGCCCCGTGGAGGAAGAGGAGTACGCCGGCAGCAGCGCCGATATCGGCCAGTATCCCACGCTGAAGCTGGGCGACCGCGATGGCGACGACGGCGCGGCCTATATCGTGTTTCTGCAGAACCGCCTGCACGAGCTGGGCTATCTGCGGGACCCGGTGGACGGCGTCTTCGGGGATTCCACCGAGACGGCCGTGCGCATGTTCCAGCGCAACAATGGCCTGACGGAGACCGGCGTGGCCGACGCGCAGACGCAGACGAAGCTCTATTCCGACAATTCCACGCTGGTGGTGGCCACCACCGACAACGCCGTGTTCGGCAGCGACGTCACCCGCGTGCAGACGATGCTGGGCCAGTGGGGTTTCTACGGCAGCGCCGTGGACGGCGATTACGGCTCCGGCACCCAGAAGGCCATCCGCACGTTCAAGGCCTATATGCGCCATATCGACCCCGAGTACGGCGCTACGCCCACTCCGGCGCCCACGTCTACGCCCGATCCCTTCGCCATGTTCGACGATATGCCCATGGTGATGGACGAGCCGCTGGCCGGGTCGGAAGCCGCGGAGAAAATGGATAGCAAGATCGACGAGCCGCTGCTGGAGTACGTGGACGGCAAGCGCGATTTCGTCATCTACCGCCAGGATGTGCGCGCGGGCGATTCCGGCGACGAGGCGCTGCGCGTGCAGACCCGCCTGCGCCAGCTGCGCTATCTGTACACGGCCGACGGTCAGTTTGGCGCCACGTCGGAGCTGGCGCTGAAGTACTTCCAGAGAAAGCACGGCCTGAAGGAGAGCGGCGTGGCCGACGAGCAGACCCAGCGGCTCCTGTTCTCCAACCGCGCGTTTGAGGCCGAGGAATACGTGTTCCCCTACAAGATCGTGGTGGATATCTCCAAACAGCGCGTGTACGTGGGCAAGTGGACCGGCGCGGGCTACACCAAGCTGGTGAAGAAATTCAAGTGCTCCACCGGCAAGGACGAGACGCCTACGCCCACCGGCACCTATCAGGCGCTGGGGCGCGGCAGCGGCGAATGGTATTATTTCAAGGATTACAACTGCTACGCCAAGTGGGGCTATGTCATCGTCGGCGGCATACTGTTCCATTCCGTCACCTACAACAGCGCCAAGGAGCTGAACCGCAGTTCCGTGCGCAACCTGGGCCACAAGGCTTCCCACGGCTGCGTGCGCCTGTCGGTCAAGGACGCGAAGTGGATCTACGACAACTGCCCGTCCGGCACCACTGTGGTCATCCAAAAATAAAGCGGCAAATCCGGCCCCGCCCATTGAAAGATGGACGGGGCCGAATGATATTGACATTTTTACCCGGGTCGTGTATATTGATTTTTGCCGGGATGTATTCGCGGACCGATTACTTCTATCCAAAGGAGAGATCGCCCCATGAAGCTGCATGCCTATCACGAGGATATGCATACGCTGCACGTCAACACGCTGCCCAACCGCGCCTATTACGTTCCTTATTCCCACACCGAGGACGCTCGGCGGGATGTGCGCGAGGAGTCCGATCGTTTCCAGACGCTCAACGGCGAATGGCGCTTCAGCTACTACGACAGCCTGAACCAGCTGCCCGAGGATTTCCTGTCCGCCGACCGGCCGATGGAATCCATACCGGTGCCCTCGGTCTGGCAGATGCATGGGTACGACCGGCACCAGTATACCAACATCCGCTATCCCATACCCTACGATCCGCCGTACGTGCCCGTGAAGAATCCCTGCGGGCTGTATATGCGCGCCTTTGAACTGGACGACGCGGGGGAATGCCGCCGCACGATCGTTTTCGAGGGCGTCGACTCCTGTTTCTACCTGTGGATCAACGGCCGTTTCGTGGGCTACAGCCAGATTTCCCACTCCACCAGTGAATTTGATATCACCGATTTCGTCCATCCCGGCGGGAATACCGTCGCCGTGCTGGTGCTGAAATGGTGCGACGGCACCTACCTGGAGGACCAGGACAAGTTCCGCACCTCCGGCATCTTCCGCGACGTCTACCTGCTGCGCCGCGATCCGGTCCATATCTGGGATTACTTCGTGCATACCCGCCTGTCGCCGGACTATACCTCCGCCGACCTCCACGTGGATCTGCAGCTGCGCGGCCCGGCCCAGGACAGCCACGCCGTGTATTATTACCTGTACGACGTCCAGGGCGACAACGTGGCCAACGGCCGAACGTTTGACGGCGGCTTTGACATCCACCTGGATTCCGTATCGCTGTGGAACGCGGAAAACCCCTGCCTGTATACGCTGGTGATGCGCTGCGCCAACGAGCGCATCGCGGAGTTCGTGGGCTTCCGGGAGATCTGCGTGCGCGACCGGGTGGTGCGCATCAACGGCCAGAACGTGAAGTTCCGGGGCGTGAACCGCCACGACAGCGACCCCGTCGTGGGCCCGGCCGTGGACGAGAACCATATGCTGCGCGACCTGGTGCTGATGAAGCAGCACAACATCAACGCCATCCGCACCAGCCATTATCCCAATTCGCCGCTGTTTTCCCGCATGTGCGACCGCTACGGCTTCTATCTGATCGGCGAGGCCGATCTGGAATGCCACGGCGTCGTGTTCCGCGACGGCGAATACGACGATGCCAACTACAACCGCATCGCCCAGGACCCGGATTTCCGCGAAGCCATACTGGACCGCGTCCAGCACAGCGTCATTCGCGACAAGAACCGGCCCTGCATCGTGATCTGGTCGATGGGCAACGAATCCGGCATGGGCGCGAACTTCCATGAGGCGCTGCGCTGGACGAAGGAATACGATCCCTCCCGGCTGACCCACTACGAGCGGGCCTCCTTCCCGCCGCCCGGCGAGGAGATCAACCACGACAACCTGGATCTCTACAGCCGCATGTATCCCTCGGTGCAGGAGATCGACCGTTATTTCGAGGAAAACCGCATCGACAAGCCCTACGTGCTGTGCGAATTTGCCCACTCCATGGGCAACGGCCCCGGCGACCTGGAGAACTATTTCCGCTGCTTCGAACGCCACGACGGCCACTGCGGCGGCTTCGTGTGGGAGTGGTGCGACCACGCCGTGGACATGGGCCGCACGCCGGACGGCCGCCGGCGCTATCACTACGGCGGCGATTTCGGCGAGTTTCCCCACGACGGCAATTTCTGCATGGACGGCCTGGTCTATCCGGACCGCCGGCCGCACACCGGGCTGAAGGAGTACAAGAACGTCAACCGGCCCGCCCGCATCCGGGAGATCAACCTGCAGGCCGGGCAGTTCGCCGTGCGCAACATGCTGGATTTCACGCCGCTGCACGAGCATATACGGCTCGCTTACGCCGTGCGCCAGGGCGGCGAGGAGATCTTCCGCGGCGTCGTGCCGGATGAACAGCTGGACATCCCGCCCCACGGGGAGCGCGAAATACAGCTTTCGCTGCCGAGGCTGAACGGCCCGTTCGCGGTGTATTTTGAAATGACCCAGCGCTACGACCGCCCGCTGGTGCCCGCGGGGCACGTGCTGGGCTATGAGCAGCTGGGACGGCAAAAAATGCCGGCTCTGGAGCGCCCGGAGGGCCTGCTGGCGCTGGAGACCCTGGAGGACGACACCACCATCGAGCTGCGCGGCGAGAGCTTCCGCTACGTCTTTGACAAGCTGACAGGCTGCTTTGACATCCTGAATTATGACCAGCTGCACCTGCTGGAAGCGCCGATGCAGTTCAACATCTGGCGGGCGCCCACTGACAACGACATCTATATCCGCAAGGAATGGGAGCGGTTCGGCTATGACCGGGCCATCACCCGCGTGTACGATGTGAAGCTGGAAGCCGGCGAGGACGTGACGATCACCGCCAATTTCAGCCTCGGCGCGGTCTACCTGCCCAACATCGCCGCCGGCAGCGCCACCTGGCGCGTGCGCACCAACGGCGCGATCGAGGCTTCCATCTCCCTGGTGAAGCGGGACGGCGCGCCGCCGCTGCCGCGCTTCGGGCTCCGGCTGCGGCTGCCCGCGGCGGTGGACCGCGTGCGCTATTTCGGCTACGGTCCGTACGAGAGCTACAAGGACAAACACCGCGCCAGCGTAAAGCACATGTACGAATCTCCGATTCGCGCCCAGCACGAGGATTACATCCGTCCCCAGGAAAACGGCAGCCACTGGAACTGTGATTACGTCCGGCTGTCCGGCCCCCTGGGCGGCCTGGAGGTCGTGGGCGAGGAATTCAGCTTCAACGCGTCCCTCTACACCCAGGAAGAACTGGCTTCGAGGGCGCACAACTATGAGCTGCGCCCCTGCGGCGACACGGTGTTCTGCCTGGATTACTGCCAGAACGGCATCGGTTCCAACAGTTGCGGGCCCGAGCTGGACGCGCGCTACGCCATGCCGGATGCCTTCACCTTCAACTTTACGCTGATGCCGCTTTCCGGCAGGATGCGCTGAGCAAAAAAACGGGAGCCGCTCAAAGCGGCTCCCGTTTTCATGCCGTCATGCCCGTCATTCCCGGCTTTCCAGCAGCGATTCCAGCGCGCCGATGCGCCCGGCCATGTCTCCGCAGAACTCCTCCGCCGCCTCCATCCGCGCGGCGGGTTCCAGCGCGATGAACTCCTTGATCGGTTCCACCAGCGCCTGCGCCGCCTCCGCCAGCGGCCCCTGCGCGGCGGCCGGGCGCTGTCCCTTCAGATACTGGGTCAGCACGTCGCATGCCCGCGCCAGCTCCGCGTCCCCGGATCGCCGCGCTTCGGCCACCAGCGCGCCGCCGGATTCGCCCAGATCGGCCTTGGCGCGGTGGTTGACCTGCGGCGTTTCGCAGGCCACGCCCTGCCGGTTCAGCTTTTCCACAATCCCGCGCACGTAATCCGGGCGCGATTTGATCACGGCCCTGTATTTGTTCTGATAGCGCAGCATCAGGCTGTGATCCCCGCCGGACAGCTTCTGCAGGCAGGAGCGCACCGATTGCCCCGCGGACCGCGCCACCAGCACCTGCTCCATCAGCCAGTCCACTTCCTGCTGTGTAAAGGGCACGAATCGCGCCGGGCGTTCCTGGCCGTTATCGTGTTCGCGCACCTGGGCATAGTAATAATTCCGGATGCTGTTGGGCCGCCTTCCGGTCTGCCGGGCGATCTGCTCGAACACGGCCTTCAACGGCAGGCCCTGCTGCTGCGCTTCGTCGGCGGTTTCCCAAAGCAGCTTGTTCTCGGAATCGCTCCAGCCTGTACGCCTGCCCGCCCGGGGAAAATCCACGCGGGTGATGCCTTCGTGGGAGATAGCCTGGTCCATTTGATCCCCTCCAATCCGTTGATGATACAGAGTATGCGCCTCGTGTGCGGAGAATATACTGGAAGCCCCGAATGTCAAAAGTTTTTAATCTATCGATCCGGGGCGGCATTGACGGCAATACTGATTCTATATGCGCGCTGCATGGGAAATATACCCGATGCGGCTTGACTTTTCCCCGGGATGGCGTAGAATAAAGGTGTATCCGACGAAAGGGAAGGAAGGTGCCGGAATTTGAGCAAGCCAACGCTGGTGATCATGGCCGCGGGCATGGCCAGCCGGTTCGGCGGCAACAAGCAGATTACGCCCGTGGACGATGCGGGGCATCTGATCATCGATTTTTCCATCTACGACGCGCTGCGCGCGGGTTTCGGCAAGGTGGTGTGCGTCATCAAACCGGAAATGGAGCCGGCCTTCCGCGCCGCCATCGGCGACCGCATCGCCCGCCGCGTGCCGGTCGAATACGCCTACCAGACGCTGGACGCCGTTCCCGCGGGCTTTTGCGTACCTGAGGGCCGCCAGAAGCCCTGGGGCACCGGCCACGCGGCGCTGTGCGCGCTGCCGAACGCGGAAGGTCCGTTCGCCGTCATCAACGCCGACGATTTCTACGGCGCCGGCGCGTTCCGCGCGGCCTGCGATTTCCTGACGGCAGGCGGCGATATCTGCGAGCACGCGATGGTGGGTTACCGCGTCGAAAACACGCTGTCGGAGAGCGGCTCCGTGTCCCGCGGCGTCTGTGAGACGGACGGGAACGGATACCTGACCGACATCACCGAGCGCGTGCGCATCGAAAAGCGGCCCGGCGGCGCGGCCTTCACCGAGGACGAAGGCGCCACCTGGACGCCCATACCCGCGGGCACGCCCGTATCCATGAACCTCTGGGCCTTCCGCGAGGGCGTGAAGCCCGCGTTCGGGAAGCTGTTCGAAGCATTCCTGCGCGAGAGCGTGCCCAAAAACCCCATGAAGGCGGAATTCTACCTGCCCAACGTGCCCAAGGCGCTGATCGCGTCCGGCGAGGGCCGGGTGCGCCTGCTGTCCACCGATGAGCGCTGGTACGGCATGACGTACCGCGAGGACGCGGAAAAGGTGCGCGCCGCCGTGGCCGCCATGAAGGCCGCGGGCGCATATCCGGAAAAGCTGTGGGATTGATATTGTCTTCCAGATCATGGGAACTTTGCCCGACGGCACGCCGTCAAACAGAAAAAGATCATAAGGGGAGAGAGCGTATGAAGAAGATCATGGCCCTGATCGCGGTGCTGGCGCTGCTGTGCGCGACGCCGGCCCTGGCGGACATCGGCGACCGGCTGCGGGTCGTCAACTGCAACGAATACATCACCCTGCGGGAGGAGCCCAGCACCTCCGCGGCGTCGCTGGCCCATATCCCGCTGGGCGCGTCCGTCGACGAACTGTACTGGGCGGGAAACGGCTTTGTCTGCGTTTCCTACCGCGGAAAGACCGGCTACGCGCTGTCAGAGTACCTGAGCACCACGTCCACCTACCGCGGCAGCGACGTCAGCCTGACCAGCGGACAGCGCTACAATATCAACCTGTTCCTGTCCAACTTCACGGAGACGGGCTTCCTCTGGCGGTCCGGCTGCTACGATGAAAGCTACACCGATGCGGGCCTGCTGACGCGCTTCGCCATCGACCACTGCTGGTTCAACCGGCAGAACCGGCTGGAATGGGGCGATTACTTCAACGGCAACAACGTGCGCCTGCCGGAGGACCAGATCGCGCCCATCGTGAAGAAATACTTCGGCGTGAACATCTCGCCCTCCCATGAACCGCCGTACATGGACTACAAGAAGGGTTATTACTACTGGCAGGAGACCGGCGGCCACACCAACGACGGCTTCGCCTGCCTGTACAACGTGGAATCGCTGGGCGGCGGGCGCTATTGCGTGTGGTTCGACGTCTACGGCATGGGTGAGAACTGGGACAACGACGTGTGCTATTACGATGAATACCAGGCGGAGAGCGCTTATCAGCCCTATGGCTCTTACGCGCCCTACGGCCGCGCGATCATCGATGTGGGCAGCTCCGGGCTGAACGACCGCAGCGACTGGAGCCTCGTGCGCTTCGCCATTAACCGCGATTGACCGGCTTTTCCGGCGGGATGGACGCGCGTCCATCCCGCTTTTTTCATGTCCGCCGTCCTTGTGGAAGCCGGGGGATTGTGCTATAATCAAAATGGTATTATGCGTGCCTGGAGGAACATTATGGAAAAGAACAGAACCACCGTCCGCATCGCCGGCCGGGATTACACCATCGCCAGCTATGATTCGCCGGAATACGTCAACCGGGTCGCGGCCCACGTGAACCGCAAGATGAACGAACTGGCCGAGGCCACGAACCTGCCCGCGGCCCAGCTGGCGGTCCTGACGGCGGTGAACGCCACCGACGACATGATGAAATCGCGGGACGAGATCCGCCGCCTGCGGGCGGAGCTGGACGCCCTGCGCGACCAGCTGGAGAAGCCGAAGGCCGATGAATAACGGCAGGATGGAGCTGCTGGCCCCGGCGGGCGACCGGAACGCCCTGGTCGCCGCGGTCCAGAACGGCGCGGACGCCGTCTACCTGGGCACCGGCGCGTTCAACGCCCGCCGCGGCGCCGCGAATTTCGATGGCGAAGCGCTGGACGAAGCCGTCGCCTACTGCCATGCCCGCGGCGTGAAGGTGCACGTGACGCTGAACACCCTCGTCATGCAGGGTGAAATGGCGGCGCTGGCCGAGGCCGTGCGGCACGTCAACGAAAGCGGCGCGGACGCCGTGATCGTGCAGGATCTCGGCGTGGCGCGCGCCCTTCGGCAGATGGCGCCCGGGCTCCAGCTGCACGCCAGCACCCAGATGGCGATCCACAACCGCCAGGGCGCGGCGTTTGTGAAGGCGCGGGGCTTTGACCGCGCCGTGCTGGCCCGGGAGCTGACCTTCGCCGAGATGGCCGAATGCGCGAAAGAGGGCATCGAGATCGAGGCCTTCGTCCACGGCGCGCTGTGTGTGGCCTGCTCCGGCCAGTGCCTGATGTCCAGCGTGATCGGCGGCCGCAGCGGCAACCGCGGCCTGTGCGCCCAGCCCTGCCGGCTGCCCTGGCGGCTGGACGGGAAAGAGGGCTGCCTGCTGTCCACGAAGGATCTGTGCGGTATCGGCGACCTGGCCCGGCTGCGGGACGCGGGCGTGGCCAGCCTGAAGATCGAAGGGCGGCTGAAGCGGGCGGAATACGTGGCCGTGACGGTCGCGGCCTACCGCCGGGCGCTGGACGCGCTGTACGCGGGCCGGAAGACCGACCTTGAAGATGAGCGCGCGGCGCTCATGCAGATGTTCAACCGCGGCGGGTTCACCCGCGGCTACGGCCCGGGCGCGGCGGAATCGGATTTGATGTATCCCGAACGCCCCAATCACATCGGCGTGCGGGTCGGTTCCGGCGCGGACGGATCGGTGACGCTGGAAAAGGACGTCGAGCCCGCCGACGCGCTGGCGCTGCGCCGCCGCGGCGCGGAGGACATGCCGGTGAAGCTGGCGGGCCGCGCGGGCGAGCGGGTGAAGTGCCCGCAGGCCAGGCGCGGCGACGCGCTGTTCCGGCTGGTCAGCGAAGCGCAGATGCGTGCGGCGCGGGAGAGCTGTTCCGGTGAACACCGGCGGATCCCCGTGACGGCGAAGGCCGTGCTGCGCGTGGGACAGCCCGCCGCGATGACGGTCGCCGACGGCATGCGCACCGCGCGGGTCGAGGGCGATGCCGTCGAAATCGCCACCGGGCGCGGCTTTGACCGTGCGCGGGCCGAAGCGCAGCTGAAAAAGACCGGCGGCACGCCGTATGAAATCACGAATATTGAGATCGAAGCCGACGAAAACGCCTTTTACCCGGTTTCCGCGCTGAACGCGCTGCGCCGGGACGCGCTGGCCGCGCTGGAGCAAAGCGGTGTTCCGCGGCGCGCGACCGCGCCGATGGCGATGCCCGACGTGCCCCGCGAGGCGGCGAAGAAGCCGCTGCTGATGGCCCAGAGCGGCGACGTCGCCGCGCTGCGTCGCGCGCTGGCGCTCGGCGCGGACATCGCCGTATTCGCGCCGCGGGACGTGCGGCCCGGGGCATTGTCGGCGCTGGATCTTTCCGAAGCCGGCGGCAGGCTGGCGCTGGCGGTGCCGGCGGTGCTGACGGCCGAGGCGCTGGACGGATTGAACGCCTGGGCACGGACGCAGCCGTTTGAAATGACGTTTCTCTCCAACATCGGCCAGATGGGCCTGGATTGGCCGGGCGAACGGATCGGCGATTATCTGCTGAACGTCGGCAACAACCTGTCCGTCGCGCAGCTGTCCGAATGGGGGCTCGACGGCTATGCGCCGTCGGTGGAGCTGACCGCCGGACAGGTCGCCGCGCTGGGCGGCCGGAAGCACCTGGTCGTGTGGGGCAGGCTGCCGCTGATGCACCTGCGGCACTGCCCGCTGCGCGCCGCGAAGGGCATGAAGGGCCCGCACGCGGATTGCCGCCACTGCGACGCCTGTCCGCCCGGGGACCGGCTGGACGGCAGGGCGCTGGTGGACCGCAAGGGCGCGGCGTTTCCGCTGAGGCGGCTGGCCATGCCCGGCGGCTGCGTTGTCCAGGCGCTGAACTCGGCGGCGCTGATGCCGCTCAGGCACATGAACCGGCTGCCGGAGGCGCGCTCGTGGCGGCTGTTGCTGGACGACGGCGACCCGGTGGAGGCCGTGGTGCGCGCCTATCGCGCCGCACTGGACGGCGAGGACTTCAAGGCGCTGCCGGAATGGTCGGTTCTCGACGGAATGAATACCACCACGGGACATTATTTCAGGGGTGTGGAATAGATGAACGAACGCAACCTGCGGGTACTGGAATTTCCCAAAATCCTGGAGATGCTGGCGGCGCTGGCCGTCACCGATCCGGGCCGCGAGGCCGCGCGGGCGCTGACGCCCTCCGGGGATCCGGCGGTCGTGCGCCGGATGCAGGCTGAAACCGAGGAGGCCTCCACCGTCTACGCCTATCACGGGTCGAACCCGATGGCGTGGTTCACCGACGTGCGCCCCTATTTGAAGATCTCCAAGGCGTGCGGCACGCTGCCGCCGAAGGCGCTTTTGCAGGTGGCGGACGTGCTGCGGGCGTCGCGCACGCTGCGCAACGCGCTGGTCACCGACCGCGAGGACACGCCGCTCTTGACGGAGATGGGTTCGCGGCTGGCCACGAACCGCCAGCTGGAGGAGGAGATCTTCGACGCCATACTGTCCGAGGACGAGATCAGCGACCACGCCAGCCCGGAGCTGTACGACATCCGCCGCCAGATGCGGGTGCTGAACGACCGCGTGCGGGAGAAGCTGAACGGCATCATCCGCTCCTCGTCCATGCAGAAATACCTGATGGACGCCATCGTCACCATGCGCAACGGGCGCTATGTGGTGCCGGTGAAGGCGGAGTGCCGCGCGAACGTGCCCGGCATCGTCCACGACCAGTCCGGCACCGGGTCCACGCTGTTCATCGAGCCGATGGGCGTGGTGGAGGCCGGCAACGAGCTGAAACAGTGGGCCATCAAGGAGAAGAATGAGATCGAGCGCATCCTGGGCATGTTCACCGACCGCATCGCGCCGGACGCCGACCTGATCGCCAACAACCTGGACCTGATGGCGCGGCTGGACGTGATCTTCGCCAAGGCGGCGCTGGCCCGGCAGATGCGCGCCGTGCCGCCGAAGCTGAACGAGGAGGGCCACGTGCGCCTGCTGCGGGCCCGGCACCCGCTGATCGACCCGGCGAAGGTGGTGCCTTCCACGCTGTGGCTGGGCGAGGATTTCACCACGCTGGTGATCACCGGGCCGAACACCGGCGGCAAGACGGTGACGCTGAAGACCGTGGGCCTGTTCGCGCTGATGACCCAGGCGGGCATGCAGATCCCCGCCGCCTACGGCTCGGAAATGGCGATCTTCGACGAGGTGTTCGCCGACATCGGCGACGAGCAGTCCATCGAACAGTCGCTGTCCACGTTCTCGTCCCACATGACGAACATCGTGGAGATCCTCAAGAACGTCACGCCGCAGTCGCTGGCGCTGTTCGACGAGCTGGGCGCCGGTACCGACCCCACCGAGGGCGCGGCGCTGGCCATGGCCATACTCACGCACCTTTTGAAGATGAAGGTCACCACCATGGCCACCACCCACTACAGCGAATTGAAGGTGTTCGCGCTGGGCACGCCGGGCGTGGAGAACGCCTCGGTGGAATTCAACGTGGAGACGCTGCAGCCCACCTACCGGCTGTCCATCGGCATCCCGGGCAAATCCAACGCCTTCGAGATCTCCCGCAAGCTGGGCCTGCCGGAGTTCCTGATCGAGGACGCCGGCGCGCGCCTGGGCAAGGACCAGGTACGCCTGGAGGACGTGATCGCCAACGCCGAGTACCACCGGCAGATCGCGGAAAAAGAGCGGCAGTTGGCCGAGCAGGCGCACATCGAGACCCAGAAGCTGCGCGACGAGGCCGAGAAGCTGCAGAAAGAGCTGGCGTCCAAGCGCGAGACCGAGCTGCGCAAGGCCAAGGACGAGGCGCGGAGAATCCTGCAAAAGGCCCAGCGCGAGAGCGAGCAGATCATCTCCGACCTGAAAAAGCAGCGCGGCAGCGGCGTAAAGGAGCACGAGCTGCACGAAATGCGCGCGCGGCTGCAGGGCGCCATCGACGAAAACAGCGAACACATCGCCGCCGCGGAAGCGGAGGGCGGCGCGCCGAAGGAACTGAAGGCGGGGGACACCGTGCTGCTGGTGAATTTGAACACCCGGGCCACGGTGCTGACGCCGCCGGACGCAAAGGGCGAATGCACGGTGCAGGCCGGCGCGCTGAAGCTGAAGGCGAACATCGCCGATATGCGCCTGTCCGCGCCGGAAGTACAGAAGCCCAGGGGGCGCCAGCCCGCCGGCAAGGGCAGCGGATCGGGCGCGCGGGTGTCCGTCTCCGCCCGGGAACTGCAGACCGAATGCGACGTGCGCGGCATGAGCCTGGAGGAGGCGCTGCTGGCCGTGGACATGTTCCTGGACGGCGCGGTGCTGAACAAGCTGGGCCAGGTGTACATCATCCACGGCAAGGGTACCGGCATCCTCCGAAGCGGCATCCAGCAGCACCTGAAAAAGCATCCGGCTGTGAAATCGTTCCGCCTGGGCAAGTACGGCGAGGGCGAGGACGGCGTGACCGTGGCGGAGCTGAAATAGGCACGGGGGAAGACGGCCATGCAGAATATCTACGATAATCCGGTTTTCTTCGACGGCTACAGCCGCCTGCGGGAAAAGACGGACAACGCCAACGACCTGTTTGAAACGCCGGCGCTTATGGGGCTGCTGCCGGATCTGGCGGGCTGCGCGGTGCTGGACCTGGGCTGCGGCATGGGCGATCACTGCGCCGAATACGTCCGGCGCGGCGCGGCAAAGGTCGTGGGCATCGACATCTCCGAAAAGATGCTGGCGGCGGCCCGCGAGCGAAACGGCGGCCCGCGCATCGAATACCTGCGCCTGCCGATGGAGCAGCTCGGCGCGCTGGACGGCCCTTTCGACGTCGTGGCCAGCTCGCTGGCCATCCACTACGTGGCGGACTACGCGGGCCTGGCTGCGAACGTCTTTCGACTGCTCAAACCCGGCGGGGTGTTCGCCTTCTCCCAGGAGCACCCGCTGACTTCCTGCTTCACCACCGGCGAGCGCTGGACGAAGAACGAGAAGGGCGAAAAGGTCTTCGCCAACATCTCCAACTACAGCGTGGACGGCGAGCGGCTCACCGAATGGATGGTGGAGGGCGTGCGCAAGTATCACCGGACGTTTTCCACGGTGGTCAACACGCTGGTTGACGCCGGGTTTGCCGTCGAGCGGCTGGTGGAGCCCGTGCCCGACGCGGAGATGAGGCGGGCGTATCCCCGGCACGCGGATCTGGTGCACAAGCCGGATTTCCTGCTGGTGCGGGCGCGGAGGCCGCGCTGAGGGCGGTTTCGTCGGAAGCGTCTTGCGGCAATGTTTGAAAATTGTTCACACCCCGTTCACGACTTTGTGCTATCCTGTCCATGGACATTGAGGTGATTGCGCGATGAAGACCAGGATTCTGCTGGTGGACGACGACCCGAACATCCGCCAGCTGGTGGACCTGTACCTGGAAAAAGAGGGCTTTGAAGTCAGCATGGCCGACCGCGGCGACACGGCGCTGAAGCAGTTTCAGTCTTCGACGCCGGATCTGATGCTGCTGGACGTGATGCTGCCCGGCATGGACGGGTGGCAGGTGCTGCGCGAGGCGCGCAAGACCTCCAACGCGCCCATCATCATGCTCACGGCCAAGGACGAGACCTTCGACAAGGTGCTGGGGCTGGAGCTGGGCGCCGACGATTACATCGCCAAGCCCTTCGACATGAAGGAGCTCGTCGCCCGCATCAAGGCCGTGCTGCGCCGCTTCCAGCCGCAGGAGAGCGCCGAGAACAAGGCGCTGGAGTTTCCCGGGCTGACGGTGAACATCAGCCAGTATACCGTCACCTACATGGGCAGGGAGCTGGAAATGCCGCCCAAAGAGCTGGAACTGCTCCATTTCCTGGCCAGCCACCCCAACCAGGTTTTCACCCGCGAACAGCTGCTGGAGCAGGTGTGGGGCTATGATTATTTCGGCGATTCCCGCACCGTGGACGTGCATGTGAAGCGCCTGCGGGAGAAGCTGACCGAGGGCGAAAAGCTGGGCTGGCAGATCAAGACGGTCTGGGGCGTGGGCTATAAATTCGAGGTGAAATGACCGATGCGCAGAAGCCTGTTCTGGCGCACGTACAGCGTGCTGCTGGCGGCGCTGCTGCTGACCATCGCGCTGTTTACCGGCGTGCTGACGGCCGCCCGACAGCAGGGCATGCAGGAGAGCTACGAAGCCGAAGTGCGCCGCCAGGCCCGCGAGGTGGCCGATTACATGGCGAACCTCAGCGAACTCAGCTATGTCCAGAACAGCGCCACCATGAAATACCTGATCCGGAACAAGATCTTCCAGATCAACCAGGAATACAACGCCGATATCTGGCTGGTCAGCTATGATTCCGGCACCGTGCAGTACCTGGACAGCAGCTGGAACACCACGCGGTTCATCGCCACCGACGCCGTGAAGGAACAGCTGTCCATCATCCAGGGCGGCAGCGAGATCCGCGCCGAGGGCCTTTTCCCGGAGCTGGAATCGGCGGGGCAGATCGTCACCATCGGCGTGCCGTGGCTGTACGACGGCCAGACGGTCGTGGGCGCGGTGCTGCTGCACATTCCCACGAAGCAGCTGTCCGTCAGCCTTTCCGGCGTGATATGGCAGATCCTGCCCTGGGCGCTGCTGTCGCTGGCGCTGGGCACGATCCTGGCCTTCTTCCTGGCCCGCAGCCAGATCCGCCCGCTGAAGGAAATGAGCGGCGCCGTGCGCGATTTCTCCAAGGGCGACCTTTCCCGCAGGGTGGACGTGCACTGCGGCGGCGAGCTGGAGGAACTGGCGGATTCCATCAACCGCATGGCGGAGGAACTGTCGCGCCTGGAGGATTCCCGGCGCAGCTTCGTGGCCAACGTGTCCCATGAGCTGCGATCGCCGATGACGTGCATGCGCGGCTACGTCCAGGCAATGCTGGACGGCGTGATCGACGAGGCCGACCGGCCGCGCTATCTGCGCATCGTGCTGGATGAGACCGACCGGCTGACCGAGCTGGTCCGCGACCTGCTGGACCTGTCCCGGCTGGAATCCGGCAAGTTCCCGCTGACGGTGGCGCCCTTCGACGCCAACGAGCTGATGCGCCGCAACCTGGTCAATTTTGAACCGCGGATCAGCGAAAAGAACATCGATGTGTGCGTCGATCTTTCCGAGCGCCCGCTGGCGGCCATGGGGGACGCCAACCGCATCAACCAGGTGGTGTCCAACATCATCGACAACGCCGTGAAATTCCTGCCCGCGGAGGGCGGACGGCTGACGGTGCGCACCCGGGGCGAAAACGGCGGCGTGCGGTTCAGCATACTGAACAACGGCCCGGATATCCCCGAGGCCGACCTGCCGTACATCTTCGAGCGCTTCTACAAGGCCGACAAGGCGCATACCTCCGGCCAGGGTACCGGGCTGGGCCTGTCCATCTGCCAGCGGATCATCGAACAGCACGGTTCGAAGATCAGCGTCCGCTCCGGGTTCGGCGAAACGGCCTTCGATTTTGTCCTGCCGCTGGCGGAAACGCCCGAAGCGCCGCAGGAATGACAATTACCATCTTGGCAAGCGCCGAGGAATCGGTTATAATAAACATACAGGGCTGAAAATCCAGGCGTCTCTGGACGACAGGCCCGGAAAAGAGGTAAAAGCCATGAATCGTAACACGCTTACTCGTTGCCTGACGCTGCTGCTGGCCGCGCTGATGCTGCACGGCATGCTGGCCCTGGCCGAGCCCGAGGCCACCTATGACGTCATCTACTCCGCCAACAATCCCATCCCGGAGATCGCCGCCCGCGTGCGCCCGGCCATCGTTCAGGTCACCACCAGCGTGGAGGAATGGGATGCCGAGACCCGCAAGGCCGCGGTGGAACCGATGTCCGGCGGCTCGGCCTGCTATATCCGCAAGGACGAGGACGGCGAAGGCGGCTACCTGCTGACCAACTACCACGTCGTGCAGGACGGCGACGCCTTCAGCGTGCTCTGGCTGGACGGCACCGAGATGGACGTGCAGCTGATCGGCTACGACGACGGCAGCGATATCGCCATACTGAAGTTCGATGATCCCGTCCCCGAGGGCACCGAACCGATTCCGCTGGGCGATTCCGACGCCCTGCAGATCGGCGAGCTGGCCATCTGCATCGGCAATCCCGGCGCGGGCGAGGAGGTCCTGTTCGCCACCGTCACGGCGGGCATCATCTCCGGCCTGCAGCGCGAGGACGTGAACGCCGATAACTTCAGCCACAGCATCTCCGTCATCCAGACCGACGCGCCGATCAACAGCGGCAATTCCGGCGGCGCGCTGCTGAACTCCCGGGGCGAGCTGGTGGGCATCCCCACGCTGAAGATGGGCGTGGGCTATTCCACCGTCTATGAGGGCCTGGGCTTCTGCATCCCGATCAGCTTCGTGAAGGATTACATCGACCAGATCATCGACAACGGCAACGTCGTGCGCCCGCGCATGGGCGTCACCGTCGTCTCCATCGACGGCCCCGACGAGCCCATGCGGCGCTATCCGCCCTGCGGCGCCCAGATCTATTCCGTCGAACCCGGCACGCCCGCCGACCGGGCCGGCCTGGAGGTCAACGACGTGATCTACGAGGCCAACGGCGTGCGCATCAAGTCGTCTCTGGACATGGTGACCGCCGTGGACAAGTGCGAAGCCGGCGACGACATGAACCTGGTGGTGTACCGCTACAATTACGATTCGGACGGCAATATCACCAGCGGCTATGAGCGGCTGGAGATCACGCTGAAGCTGGAAATCATCGATTGATCCCGAGCGCAGACGCGCCGGCGGCCTTCGGGCTGCCGGCGCTTTGTCTTGTATGCCGTTCGCATGGCCGTGACTTAACACAAATCGGTTGACGCGTTCTTCGCACCCATGCTATACTTTATTTGGTGATAAATGGGCTCGACGCGCTGACCGGCCCTGACGGACGGCGCGCGGGAACAAGGGGGAATACCTGTATGCAGCTGACCGGCGCGAACATCCTGATGGAGTGCCTGCTGGAGCAGGGGGTGGATACCATCTTCGGCTTTCCCGGCGGCACGATACTGAACGTGTACGACGCGCTGTACGATTACGGCGACCGCATCCGCCACATCCTGACCGCCCATGAGCAGGGCGCCTGCCACGCGGCCGACGGCTACGCGCGCACCACGGGCAGGGTGGGCGTGTGCTTTGCCACGTCCGGGCCCGGCGCCACGAACCTGGTCACGGCCATCGCCACGGCGTACATGGATTCCTCGCCGGTGGTGTGCATCACCTGCAACGTGGAGCTGCCGCTGCTGGGCAAGGATTCCTTCCAGGAAGTGGATATCACCGGCGTCACCATGCCGATCACCAAGTGCAATTACCTGGTGCGCGACGTGGCCGACCTGGCCGACACCATCCGCGAGGCCTTCGCCATCGCCCGCAGCGGACGCCCGGGCCCGGTGCTGATCGACATCCCGAAGAACGTGACGCTGGACGTCGCGGAGTACGCGCCGCTGTCCCGCCGGGATCACGGCGTGAACGGCCACCTGGCCCAGCTGATGAAGCGCTCGTCTCAGGATTTCCGCGCGCCGGAACCGGATCACCGGGATATCGACCGGCTGGTGGACATGATCCGCGCCTCCGAAAAGCCGCTGCTGATCTGCGGCGGCGGCGTGGTGCGCGCCCGCGCGGACGCGGAGTTTGAAGCCTTCGCCAACCGCATCGACGCGCCCGTGGGCATCACCGTGATGGGCGCGGGCGGCTTCCGCGGACTGAACAAACTGGCCACGGGCCTGGTGGGCATGCACGGCAGCCAGGCCAGCAACATGGCCGTGGACGCCTGCGACCTGCTGATCGCCGTGGGCTGCCGGTTCTCCGACCGCGTGGCGCTGCAGCCCTCCAGCTTCGCCCAGAACGCGAAGATCGTGCAGATCGACATCGACCGCAGCGAGATCGACAAGAACGTGGAGACCGCCCACCACATCATCGGCGATGCCAGGCGGGTGCTGCAGCTGTTGAATGAGCGGCTGGTGCAGCTGGACCACGCGGCGTGGAAGGAATACGTGTTCTCCTTCAAGACCCAGACCGAGTACGACGAGGCCGCGGACCGCATGACGCCCAGCCAGGTGCTGGACGCCATCGCCCGCGTCGCGCCCCGGGACGCCATTTTCGCCACCGACGTGGGCCAGCACCAGATGTGGGCCATCCAGCATCTGCACTTCGAGTATTCCGGCCAGCTGGTCACTTCCGGCGGGTTCGGCACCATGGGCTTCGGCCTGGGCGCGGCCATCGGCGCCAAGGCCGGCAATCCGGACAAGGTCGTGATCCACATCACCGGCGACGGCAGCTTCCGCATGAACTGCAACGAGCTGGCCACCGAGCAGTACTACGGCCTGCCCGTCGTCACCGTCATCTTCGACAACCGGGCGCTGGGCATGGTGCGCCAGTGGCAGACGCTGACCTGCGGCGGCCGCTATTCCCAGACCACGCTGGACCGCGGCCCGGATTTCGTGAAGCTGGCCGAGGCCTACGGGCTGCCAGGCCGGCGCGTGACGAACGCGGCCGAATTCGAATCGGCACTGAAGGACGCGCTGGACAGCCGCGGCGGCATGGTGATCGACTGCGCCATCGCCACCGAAGAAATGGTGCGCCCGATGGTGAACGGCGGCAGCCGCATCACCGAGTTCATGGTGGATTGAGGGGGGGACGCGGCGATGAATACGATCAACAGGCATACGCTGGCCGTGCTGGTGGACAACGAAGCGGGCGTGCTGTCCCGCGTGGCGAGGCTGTTCTCCGGCAAGGGCTATAACATCGAATCGCTGGCCGTGGGCGCCACCCACGACCCGGCGGTGTCCCGCATCACCATCGAAGTGCTGGCGGACGACAAACAGGCGCGGCTGATCTCCGACCAGCTGCGCAAGCTGATCTGCGTCCATTCGGTCAAGCGGCTGTCCGCCGAGCACGCCATCCGGCGCGAGCTGGTGCTGTTCAAGGTGGCCGTGAAGGACAGCGACGCCCGCAACCAGGTGATCCAGATCGCCAACATCTTCCGCGCGTCGATCATCGACGTGTCCACCGGCTCCATGACGCTGGCCGTCATCGGGGAAGAGGGCAAGGTGCAGGCGATGGAGAACCTGCTGGAGGAATTCGGCATACTGGAGCTCGTGCGCACGGGCATGATCGCCCTGGAGCGCGGGCAGTATACCATCGACGAACAGACCAAGGAGAAGGGCGAATTCGATTACGGCAAGAACGTGCTGTGATCCTTTCGCCCGGATCGATGAGAAAAACAGGAGATTATCATGGGAACATCCAATTTTGCCGTATTTGTGGACCTGGAAAATGTCGGCGCGAAGGAATCGCTGCTGCTTTCCATCATTGAAAAGGTCAAGATCCGCGGCGACATCCTGCTGGGCAAGGTGTACGGCTACACCGACCGCTATACCGACCTGAAGCCGGTGCTGCTGTCGAACACATTCGCCGTGGTGCCCTCGCTGCGCTGGGGCAAGGTCCAGAAGAACAACCTGGACATCCAGCTGGTGATCGACGCCATGGAGGTCGCCTACACCAACCCGCTGATCGACAGCTTCTGCATCGTGTCCGGCGACAGCGACTACACGCCGCTGGTGGGCCGGCTGAAGAGCATGGGCAAGCACGTGCTGGGCATCTCCCGCTCGGAGGCGGCCAGCAGCATCTTCATCAACGCCTGCAACGAATTTGTGTTCCTGGAATCCGTCACCAAGCGCCAGCCGAAGAAAAACAAGAAGGAAGAGCGCGTCGCCGAGGACGGCGACATCAACGAGCTGGTCTCCCAGGTGGAGACCATCGTGGGCGACCAGGACGAGGAGCAGATGTACGCCAGCGAGCTGAAGGACACGCTGACGCGCCTGCGCCCGGATTTTTCGGAAAAGAGCTTCGGCTGCGCCACCTTCGGCAAGCTGGTGGCCCAGATCACCCGGAACTCGGACAAGCTGACCAGCTGGATGGAAAATTCCGCGCTGGTGATCGGCCTGGACAGCGAGGACGAGGGCGACGGCGAGCTGGACAAGAACAACTGGCTGCCGGCGTTCAAATCCGCGCTGGAGCATTTCAAGGCCGACGGCTTCGACCGCGTGAACCCCTCGATCCTCAAGGCCACCATCCAGGCCGATTATCCCAACTTCGAAGAAAAGGCGATCGGCTTCAAGAAGTTCTCCGATGTGATGAAGGCGCTGGAGAAGCAGGGCTTGCTGACCATCGAGATGGACGACGCCCATTCGATGCTGCTGCGCATCAACTGACATGCTGTACCTGTCCCGGTTTGCGTTTCCCGACGGCGACGACGAATTTGAGTTCCGCCGGACCGTCCGGCGCACCTGCTACGATTCGTTCTATCCCTTCGGCGTGCTGTCGGCGAAGGGCCTGTCGGCGCTGGAATTCGAGCCGCTGACGCTGCTGTACGGCGGCAACGGCAGCGGCAAAACCACGGCGATCAACGTCATCGGCGAGGCGCTGGGCCTGCAGCGGGACGCGCCGTACAACCGCTCGAACTTCTTTGAGAGGTACACGGCCCTGTGCCGCTTTGACACCCGCGCGCCGATCCCGAAGGACAGCCGCATCATCACCAGCGACGACGTGTTCGATTTCATGCTGGACCTGCGCGCCCTCAACGAAGGCGTCGACCGGCGGCGGGAGGCGCTCTTTCAGGAATACCTGGACGACAGGCGCGGGAGCTTTCGCGTGCGTTCGCTGGCGGATTACGACGAATTGAAGCGGATCAACCAGGCGCGGCATCACACCCAGTCGCGCTATGTGCGCGAGAACATGAACGGCAACGTGCGGGAGCAGTCCAACGGCGAGAGCGCGTTCTTCTACTTCACCAGCCGCATCGGCGAGGACGCGCTGTACCTGCTGGACGAGCCGGAGAACAGCCTGTCGCCCCAGCGGCAGCAGGAGCTGGCCCGGTTCATTGAGGACTCTGCCCGCTTCTACAACTGCCAGTTCGTCATCGCCACCCATTCGCCGTTCCTGCTGGCCATGGCCGGCGCGAAGGTCTACGACCTGGACGCCGATCCCGCCCGCGCCTGCCGCTGGACCGAGCTGACCGCCGTGCGGGCCTGGCGGGATTTCTTCGCCGCGCACGCCGATGAATTCGAAGGGGGAGAGCGCCCGTGAAGCCCTGGNNGTCCACCACTCCAACTACGTCCGCTGGATGGAGGAGGCGCGGGTGGATTTCCTCGATCAGATCGGCTTTCCCTACGCCGAAATGGAGCGGCGCGGCGTCGTCTCCCCGGTGCGCGCCGTGGAATGCCGCTACCGCAGGGGCTGCACCTTCGGCGACGCCGTGGATATCGCCGTGTCGGTGAAGGCGTTCAACGGCGTGGTGCTGACGATCGGCTATGACATGAAGAACGCCGCCACCGGCGAGATGCTCTGCGAGGCAACCTCGGAGCACGTGTTCCTGAACCGGGACGGCGGCTTCGTCCGCATGAAGCGGGACATGCCCGATTTCTGCGAAGTTATGGAGAAACTGGCCGGTGAAGGCTGACGCGCCGGCATAACAAAGAACCAAATGGAGGAAACCCTTATGACGTGGGATCTATCGAAACTGTACGCGGGCTTTGACGCCCCGGAATTCCTGAACGATGTGGAGGCGCTGAAGACCGGCGCGGACGCCGCGCTGGCGCAGGCGCGGGCGATGGAAGTGACCGTCCCGGCGCTGGAGGAGGCCCTCCGCGTGAGCTCGGAACTGACGACGCTGACGATCAAGCTGATGAACTACACCCAGCTGACGCTGGCGGCGGACGCCAACTGCGAGCCCGCCATGGCGGCCTATACCCGGCTGATGCCGGTCATGAACCGGCTGGAGGAGGGCACCAGCGCGCTGAGCGCGAAACTGGGTGCCTGCGACGACCTGGACGCGCTGATCGCGCAGAGCGAGCTGCTTCGGGCGCACGCCTTCATGCTGCGCGAGATGAAGAAGAACGCGGCGCACGTGATCGACCCGGTGCTGGAGCCCACGGTGCTGAAGATGCAGCTGACCGGCGGCTCCGCCTGGGAACAGCTGCGTGACCAGCTGGATTCCAACCACATGGTGGAATACACCTTTGACGGCAAAACCGAGCAGCTGCCGCTGTCCGCGGTGCGCGGCAAGGCCTACAGCCCCGACGCGGACGTGCGCAAGGCGGCCTACGAGGCCGAGATCGCCGCGTATCCGAAGATGGAGATCCCGATGGCGGCCTGCCTGAACGGCATCAAGGGCGAGGCGCTGACGCTGTGCGAATTGAAGCATTTTGATTCCGTGCTGGACATGGCGCTGGATTCCGCCAACATGGACCGCGCCACGCTGGACGCGCTGCTGCAGGCCATGCGGGAGAGCCTGCCCATGTTCCGCCGCTATTTCAAGTTGAAGGCGAAGCTGCTGGGCTACGAGGGCGGCCTGAAATTCTACGACCTGTTCGCGCCGGTGGGCCGGATGCAGGGCGATTACACGCCCGAGGACGCCCGGGCGCTGCTGGTGAAGGAGTTCGGCGCGTTCAGCCCGCGCATGGCCGGCATGATCGGCCGCGCCTTCGACGAGCGCTGGATCGACATGTATCCCCGGGAGGGCAAGACCGGCGGCGCGTTCTGCAGCGGCGTGCATCCGCTGGGCATGAGCTACGTGCTGACCAACTTCGAGGGCAGCTATTCCTCCGTCAGCACGCTGGCCCACGAGCTGGGCCACGCCTATCACAACGAATGCATGCGGGACGTGCCGGTGCTGATGGCGGACTACCCGATGCCGCTGGCGGAGACGGCGTCCATCTTCAACGAGACGCTGCTGGCCCAGCGGATGCTGGAAAAGGCGGATAAACCGATGCGCATCGCCATGCTGGAGCAGCAGCTGGGCGATGCCGCGCAGGTGATCGTGGATATCCTCAGCCGGTTCCTGTTCGAATCCGAAGTGGTGGAGCGCCGCAAGGATACTGCGCTCTCGCCGCGGGAGCTGTGCCAGATCATGCTGGACGCCCAGAAGCAGACCTACGGCGACGGCCTGGACCCGGAATGCATGCACCCCTACATGTGGGCCTGCAAGAGCCATTATTATTCCACGGGCGTGCACTTCTACAACTTCCCCTACGCCTTCGGCCAGCTGTTCGCGGTGGGCGTGTACGCGCTGTACGAGAAGGAAGGCGCCGCTTTCCTGCCGACCTACGAAAAACTGTTGCGCAGCGCCGGCAGCGGCAGCGTGCGCGAGGTGGCCGCCGGCGTGGGCATCGACGTGGCCGACGTCAACTTCTGGCGCTCCAGCCTGAAGGTGTTCGAGGACAAGCTGAACGAACTGGAGGCGCTGGCGGAGTAACGCAAGACAAAACGAGAGCGGGGCTTTTGCCCCGCTCTTATTTCGTTGAAAAACTGCGGTTTTTCAACGAGAAGGAAAAACGCGGAAATCTGCGCAGGTATACGCGGATTTCCTCACAGGCAGTATTCATTTTTCTCCGCAAACGCAGGCGTTTGCTCCCGAAAAATGCCATTCTGACGCGCATGTCGCCAGAATGGATGGAACATGGGGAGGTCTTACGCCTCCCCATACCCCTCCAGGAACGTACCAACGGCCTGAGAGCGGACTCTATCCTCCGATAAACCCGTCGATGGCTGCGCAGGCCTGGGCGAACGGATCGCCGGTCATGTCCAGCCACAGGATGTCCTTATCCCGCCGGAACCAGGTCATCTGCCGCTTGGCGAACTTCTTGATGGCGTTGCCCAGCTGCTCGATCATGTCCTCCCGCCGGGGGATCTCGCCGGTCAGGTACTGGGTGATGAACCGGTATTCCAGCCCCAGCTTCATCAGGAACTCGAGGCTCACGCCCCGGTCGATCAGCCCCTGTACCTCCTCGATCATGCCGGCCGCCAGTCGCCGTTCCAGCCGCTCGTCGATGCGCTTTTTCAGCGTCTCCCGGTCCCAGGTCACGCCCAGCTTCAGGCAGTCGTAGCGCGGCTGGCTGCGGGGCACGTGGTCGTCCCCGGCGTGCAGCTTCTCCAGCACGCGCATTACGCGGTTGCGGTTCTTCGCTTCGATCTCGATGTCCGGCACGGCCGCGACCAGCATCTCGTACAGCTTCGGCGTCTCGAAGGTCTCCAGGTATTCCCGGTACTCCAGGTCCGGCGCGGCGTCGCTCATCACATAGCCCTTGCAGACGGATTCGATGTACAGCCCCGTGCCGCCCACCATGAAGGGCAGCTGGCCCCGGGACAGGATACCGTCGATGGCGGCGTAGGCCAGGCGCTGGAAATCGTGCATGGAGAAGAAACCGCCGGGATCGCACACATCCAGCAGGTGGTGGGGCACGCCCTTCATCTCCTCCGGCGCGATCTTGCCGCTGCCCAGGTCCAGCCCGCGGAACACTTGCCGGGAATCGGCGGAGACGATCTCGCCGCCGTACCGCGCGGCCAGGTCCACGCCCAGCCCGCTCTTGCCGGAGGCGTTGGTGCCGGCGATGACGATCAGCTTCGGCAGCGCGCCCATGAAGCATTCCCCCTCGTGAAAACATCGAATCCATTATATCAGACCGGGGCGCGATTGGCAACTGCGGCAAAACGTGGTATAATAGGCACAGCAAGGCGACATCGACGAACAGGGGCCCGGCATGCAGGAGATCAGGTGTCCGAAGTGCGGCGAGGTTTTCCAGGTGGACGAATCCGGCTACGCGGCCATCGTGAAGCAGGTGCGCGACCGGGAATTCAGCGCGGAGCTGAAGGCGCGCCAGGCGCAGTTTGAAACCGAGAAGGACAGCGCCGTGAAACTGGCGGAGATGGAGCTGGAGCACCGCCTGCACGAGGCGATGGCCCGCCAGCAGGAGCAGATCGTCCAGCTGCAGGGCCGGCTGGAGGCCGCGGAAACCGCCCGAAAGCTGGCCGTGGCCGACGCCGTGGCGGTCAAGGACCGCGAGTTGGCCGAGCGCGACCAGAAGATCATCCGGCTGAACAGCGAGATCGAGAACGAAAAGCAGCAGAAGCAGCTGAGCGAGCGAAACCTGAAGGAGACCTACGAGGGCCAGCTGAAGCTGAAGGACGAGCAGATCGCCTATTACCGGGATTTCAAGGCCCGCCAGTCCACTAAAATGATCGGCGAGAGCCTGGAGCAGCACTGCCTGACCGAGTTCAACAAGCTGCGGGCCACGGGCTTCAGGAACGCCTATTTTGAAAAGGACAACGACGCGCGCACCGGCAGCAAGGGCGTTTTCATCTACCGCGAGACGGACGACGACGGCACGGAGTTCATTTCCATCATGTTCGAGATGAAGAACGAGGCCGACGAGACCGCCACCAAGCACCGCAACGAGGATTTCCTGCGGGAGCTGGACAAGGACCGGCGCGAAAAGAACTGCGAATACGCGGTGCTGGTTTCGCTGCTGGAATCGGACAGCGAGCTGTACAACACCGGCATCGTGGACGTTTCCTACCGCTATCCCAAGATGTACGTCATCCGCCCGCAGTTCTTCATTCCGATGATCACGCTGCTGCGCAACGCGGCGCTGAATTCCCTGCAATACCGGCAGGAGCTGGCGGTCGTCCGCAGCCAGAACATCGATATTTCCAATTTTGAAGCGGACATGAACGAATTCAAGGAGCGCTTTTCCCGCAACTACCGCCTGGCCAGTGAAAAATTCGCCAGGGCCATCGAGGAGATCGACAAGACCATCGACCACCTGCAGAAGACGAAGGACGCGCTGCTGTCCTCCGAGAACAACCTGCGCCTGGCCAACAACAAGGCCGAGGACCTGTCCATCAAGAAACTGACGCGCAACAACCCTACCATGGCGGCGAAATTCGCGGAGCTGAAGCGCGGCGAATGACGCGGCTTTGCGCCCGGAAACACGGCCCTGCGCGGCCGGCAGCACGATAAAGAATGGGGAACCATGCCATGCCAAAGGAAAAAGCGCCCCGGAACAAGACCCTCGATACCCCTGTTGCGGAAGGGGCGGCATACCTTGCGCGCTGTATCAGGATCGAAAACCCGGTCGGCGATATCGGCGCGGTGCTGGATAAGACCGTGCTGGGCGATACCCTTTCCGTCTGCCCGCTGCTGCCGAAGGAAAGCGTGGACCTGATCATCGCGGATCCGCCGTACAATCTCACGAAATCCTTCAACGGCAGCCGGTTTTCCAGGAAGAAGAGCGCGGAATATGAAGATTACACCCGCCGATGGCTGTCGGCGGTTTGCCCGCTGTTAAAGCCCGGCGGTTCGATCTACGTTTGCTGCGACTGGGAAACGAGCCTGATCATCGGCCGCGTGCTGGGCGATTTTTTCACGGTCAGAAACCGCATTACGTGGCAGCGCGAAAAGGGCCGCGGCGCCAAAGCCAATTGGAAAAACGGGATGGAGGATATCTGGTACGCGACCAGGGGCGACGATTACACCTTCAATCTCGATGCCGTCAGGATCCGGAAAAAGGTGATCGCCCCGTATCGCGTCGAAGGCAATCCGAAGGGATGGACGGAGACGGAAAGCGGCAAATACAGGGATACCTGTCCCTCCAATTTCTGGGATGACATCACCATTCCGTTCTGGTCGATGCCCGAAAACACCGCGCATCCCACGCAAAAGCCCGAAAAGCTGATCGCCAAGATCATGCTCGCGAGCTCGAACCCCGGGGACGTCGTCCTCGATCCGTTTCTCGGCTCCGGCACCACGAGCGTCGTCGCGAGGAAACTGAACCGGCGCTATCTGGGCATCGAGATCGAAGAACAGTATTGCCTGTGGGCCGAACAGCGGCTTGAGACGGCGGCTTCCGATCCGGAAATCCAGGGATACGCCGGCGGCGTATTCTGGGAAAGGAACACGCTTTCGGATCAGAATGCGGCGGATGAAAAGCGGGGAAGAAGGAGCGGCTACGCCGCCCGGAAGGGCGAGAAACAGTCGGAATAATGATTTCCGCAGGGAAAAAACAAACGTTCCCGGCCCGAAATGCGGGCCGGGAACGCTGTTTTTGATGCGCTTATTTCACGCTGAACAGGATGTCGGTATAGCTGGGATAGGGCCATTCGGCCTTGGGCGTCATGGCCTCGGCGGCGTCGCAGGCGGCGCGCAGGGCGCCCATCGCGCCAACTACGTCGTTCTTGTAGCGCATGGCGCGCTCCAGCGAATCCTCGCCGGCGCCGGCGTGGTGGATCGCCTCGCCCAGCGTGCTGGAGACGGCGTAGATCTCGTCGGTCAGCCGGGAGATCTCCCTGCAGCGGGCCTTCTCGTAACCGCAGGCCACGCCGGTGACGGCGGTCTTGGCCTCGGCGTTGCGGCACAGCTTCGCGGAGAACGCGGAAACCGCGGGCAGGATGTCCCGGTTCACCATATCCAGCAGGGTCTCCGCTTCGATGTGGATGACCTTCACGTAGTTCTGCAGCAGGATCTCGTAGCGGGATCGCAGCTCCGCGGCGCTGAACACGCCGTGGGTCTCGAACAGCTCCACGTTCTTTTTGTCCAGCAGGTGGCTCAGCGCGTCCGGCGTGGTCTTCAGATTCATCAGACCGCGGCGCTCGGCCTCGATCCGCCAGCTCTCGTCGTATCCGTTGCCGTTGAACAGGATGCGCTTGTGGGCCTTGATGGTATCGCGGATCAGGTCGTGCAGCGCGCCGGTGAAATCGTCGGCGCCCTCCAGAACATCGGCGAATTTCCGCAGGCTTTCGGCCACGGCGGTGTTGATGACGATGTTCGGCTTCGCCATGGACAGCGAAGAACCCGGCGAGCGGAATTCGAACTTGTTGCCGGTGAACGCGAAGGGCGAGGTGCGGTTGCGGTCGGTGCTGTCCTTGGGGAAGCGGGGCAGCACGTGCACGCCGATCTTCATCTGCACGCGGTCGCGGCCGCCGTAGGCCGCGTCGTTCTCGATGGCCTCCAGCACCTCCGTCAGCTCGTCGCCCAGGAACATCGACATGATCGCCGGCGGCGCCTCGCTGCCGCCAAGGCGGTGGTCGTTGCCTGCAGTGGCCACGGAGATGCGCAGCAGGTCCTGGTAATCGTCCACGGCCTGGATGACCGCGCACAAAAACAGCAGGAACTGGGCGTTCTCAAACGGCGTCGTGCCGGGATCCAGCAGGTTCACCCCGTCGCTGGTGGCGATGGACCAGTTGTTGTGCTTGCCGCTGCCGTTCACGCCCGCGAAGGGCTTTTCGTGCAGCAGGCACACCATGCCGTGGCGGTGGGCGATCTTCTGCATCAGCTCCATCGTCAGCTGGTTGTGGTCTACCGCGATATTGGTGGTGGTGAATATGGGCGCCAGCTCGTGCTGGGCGGGCGCGGCCTCGTTGTGCTCGGTCTTGGCCAGTATGCCCAGCTGCCACAGCTCGTCGTTCAGCTCGCGCATGAACGCCTGCACCCGGGGCTTGATGACGCCGAAGTAGTGGTCGTCCAGCTCCTGGCCCTTGGGCGGCTTCGCGCCCAGCAGCGTGCGGCCGGTCAGAAGCAGGTCCTCGCGCTGATCCATGATGGACTGGTCGATCAGGAAGTATTCCTGCTCGGCGCCCACCGTGGTGATGGATTTCACATTATCGTGCCCGAACAGCTTCAGCACCCGCCGCGCCTGGCGGTCGATGGCCTCCATGCTGCGCAGCAGCGGCGTCTTCATATCCAGCGCCTCGCCGCCGTAGCTGCAGAACGCGGTGGGAATGTACAGCACGCCGTCCTTGACGAAGGCATAAGACGTCGGGTCCCAGGCGGTATAGCCGCGGGCCTCAAACGTGCTGCGCAGGCCGCCGGAGGGGAAGGAAGAGGCGTCGGATTCGCCGCGCACCAGTTCCTTGCCGGAAAATTCCATGATGATGCCGCTGGGAGCGGACCCGCCGGCGTTGCCGTTGGGGCTGATAAAGCTGTCGTGCTTTTCGGCGGTGATGCCGGTCATCGGCTGGAACCAGTGGGTGAAGTGGGTCGCGCCCTGTTCGATGGCCCAATCCTTCATGGCGTTGGCCACGATGTTGGCCACGTCGAGGTTCAGACGCTCTCCGTCGCCGATGCAGCGCAGCATCTCCCGATAGGTATCCTTCGGCAGGCGCTGCTTCATGGTGGCGAGATTGAAAACCTTCGCGGCGAAGCGGCTGGCGACATCGTTCATGGGTTTCACTCCAATCCTGGCGATCGACAGACGACCGTTCGTATAATCAGTATTTTATGGGAAAAACGCCGCTTTTTCAAGCGGCGATCACGTCAAAATGGGTTATTGTATGTAAAATGTGTCTATTGAGCGTTTGCGCACACCCATTCCATCGCCTTCGCGTATCCCTCGAATCCCAGCCCGATGAAGTGCGCGCCGCAGGCCATGCCGGCATAGGAGACGCGGCGGAAATCCTCCCGGGCGTTCACATCTGTCAGATGCACCTCCGCGCAGGGCAGGGAGACCGCCTTCAGCGCGTCCAGTATGGCCACGCTGGTGTGGGTGTAGGCCGCGGGGTTGATGACGATGCCCGCCGTGCCGTCGAAGTAGGCCTGCTGGATGCGGTCGACGATGGCGCCCTCGTGGTTCGACTGGAACAGCTCCACCTCACAGCCCAGCTTTTCGGCCTCGCCGCGGATGTACCGGCACAGGGCATCGTAGTCCCGGTCGCCGTACAGGTGCTTTTCCCGGATGCCGAGCATGTTGATGTTCGGCCCGTTAACGATCAGCAGCTTCATAAAATGCCTCCTCCGCCCGCGCGACGGCGTCCTCCGGCGCGGCGTTATTGTCGATGGCGGCGTCCGCCGCGGCGCAATACAGCGGCCCGCGCACCTGCCGCATCTCCCGCAGGGCGTCGAGCGACCTGGACAGCGGCCGCCCGTCCATGCTCAGCGAGGCGATGTCCCGCTCCAGCAGGAGCACGGCGCCGTTCTGGCGCATGGCGCGCACGTTCTCTCCGCGCAGCACCGCGCCGCCGCCGGTGGCGATCACGCGGCCCTTTTCCCTGCAGACGTCGGCGATCACGGCCGCCTCCAGTTCCCGGAAGGCGGCTTCGCCGTCCCGGGCGAAGATCTCTGGGATGGGCTTCCCGGCGCGGCGCTCGATCTCCCCGTCGCAGTCGACGAACGGCCGGCCCATCCGCGCCGCCAGCGCCCGGCCGACGGTGCTCTTGCCACAGCCCGGCATCCCGATCAGGACGGCGTTCAGCGCTTCCCGGCGCAGCAGCCCGTGGATGCGGGCGGTCTCGGTTTCGGGGATGCGCCTGCCGGTGAACAGCTCGGCGGCCTCCCGGGCCTGGGCGACCAGCATGTATAGCCCGCCGGAAGCGGGGATGCCCCGGGCCTCGGCGTCCAGCACCAGCGCGGTCCTGTCCGGGTTGTAGATCACGTCCAGAACGCCCTCCAGCGCCGGCAGCCGGGAAATATCCGCCGGGCGCGCGCCGTTGTTCGGGTACATGCCCACCGGCGTGGTGTTGATCAGCACCTGCGCATCGGCGTGATCCCGGTACAGCGCGTCATAATCCACCGGTCCCTTGCGGGATACGGTTACGATCTCCCGCGCGCCCAGCCGCCGGCACGCGGCCCGGGCGGTCAGGCTGGTGCCGCCGCTGCCCAGGATGACGGCCTTTTTTTCAGTGATCGTTACGCCCGCGCGGCCGGTCATGGCGATGAACCCGCCGATATCGGTGTTGTGGCCGTACAGGCTGCCGTCGGGCCGGACGACGAGCGTGTTCACGCAGCCCACTTCCCGCGCGGCGTCGGAGAGCGCTTCGCACCGGCCGTACGCCAGCACCTTGTAGGGGATGGTGACGTTCAGGCCCTTGAAATCGCGCCGGCGCAGCAGGTCGATGAACTCCGCCTCGGTGCGCTCATACAGCCGGTAATCGTAATCGCCCAGCTGCGCATGGATGGGCACGGAATAGCTGTGGCCCAGCTTCGCGCCGATCAGACCGTATTCCATGGCCCCTCCTATTTTTCGTCGTAGCAGCCCAGGAACACAAACCGCTCGCAGTGGGCCTCCAGCTCCAGCAGCAGCCGCACGATGTCCGGGTCGGCGGCGGAGGCGGCCATGTCGAAGAAGAAGCGGAACTCGAACTCCCGCTCGGGCATCGGCCGGCTCTCCAGCTTCAGCAGGTTGACGCCCGCGATGGCCAGCCGGGACACCACGGCGTTCAGCGCGCCAGGCTCGTGGGCCAGGTTCAGCATCAGCGAGATCTTGTTCGCCTGCGGGTAGATCTCCAGCTCCCGGGAGATGCAGATGAACCGCGTGTAGTTGTTTTGGGAATCGGAGATATCGTCGTTGACGATGTCCAGCCCGTACAGCTCGGCGCAGGCGCGGGAGGCGATGGCCGCCACGTCGTCGCGGCCGCACCTGGCGGCGTATTCGGCGGCCTTGGCGGTGTTTTCCATCGGCGTCACCTTGATTTCCGGGTGCGCGGCGAGGAACCGGCTGCACTGGCGCAGCGCCTGCTCGTGGGAGACGATCTCCCTGATCGGGACATCGGACGCGCCGTTTTTGCGCAGCAGCCGGTGATCGATGCGCAGCTTCTGGGCACCGACAATGTAGAAATGGTATTTCTCCATCAGGTCGTACACCTGGGTGACGGAGCCGGCGGTGCTGTTTTCGACGGGCAGTATGCCGTACCGGCACATGCCCTTTTCCACGGCGCTGAACACGCCTTCAAACCGGTCGAAGTACAGGATGCTGGGATAGGGGAACAGCTTCTCGCAGGCCTGCTGGGCATAGGCGCCCTCGGTGCCCTGGCAGGCCACCAGCGCATGCTCGGGCAGCCGCTTGCCGGGCGTCCCGGCCAGCGCCCGGGCGATCTTTTCGGCCAGCGGGCTCTCCCGGCGCCACACCGCGGATTGATAGCTGCGGCTCAGATCGAAGATGTGCGAATACAGCGCGCGCACGTATGGCGCGTAGGCGTCGCCCGCCTGGGCCGTCAGCCGGTTCAAAATCTCCCGCTCCCGGGCGTGATCCCGGATGGGCCGGTCGGTCTGGCGCTTGGCCTCGGCCACGGCGCCGCTCATGTCCATGCGCCGGACGAACAGCCGGACCAGTTCGTCGTCGATGCCGTCGATGTTCTTACGGATCTCGTTCAGTTCCATGGGAATCCTCCTCGCCGGGGTCGGTCAGTCTGTCAGCAGCATATCCAGCAGCGCGCAGGCCACCGCGGCCTCCACGCAGGGCACGGCCCGGGGCACGACGCTGGGGTCGTGGCGGCCGCGGACGCTCAGCTTCGCGTTTTCGCCGCGGCTGAGGGACACGGAATCCTGTTCCAGCGCGATGGACGGCGTGGGCTTGAACGCCGCGCGCACCACCAGCGGCATGCCGCTGGTGATCCCGCCCAGCGCGCCGCCGTGGCGGTTCGTCTCGGTGTAGATCCGCCCGTCCGCCGCGCGGAAGGCGTCGTTGTGCGCGCTGCCGCGCAGGTCGGCGGCGGCGAACCCCTCGCCGAATTCCACGCCGCGCACGGCGGGGATGCCGAACAGCGCCCGGGCGACGCGGTTCTCCACGCCGTCGAACATCGGGTCGCCCAGCCCCGCGGGCAACCCCGTGGCGAAGCATTCCACCACGCCGCCGACGGAATCGCCTTCGCTGCGGGCGCGCTCGACGGCCTCAGCCATGCGCTGCGCGGCAACGGGATCCAGCGTCGGCAGCGGGCCGCCGCCGATGGCGTCCAGGTCGGGCCTGGCGAAATCCACGGGCGCGTCGTCGATGCCTGCCAGCCGCCGCACGCGGGCCTTCACCCGCACGCCGCGCTCCGCCAGCAGCTGCATGGCCAGCGCCCCGGCAAAGCACAGCGACGCCGTCAGCCGGCCGGAGAACTGCCCGCCGCCGCGCACGTCGTTGTGCCCGGAAAACTTCACGGCGGCGGTGTAATCCGCGTGACCGGGCCGCGGCACGTCCCGCAGGGCGTCGTAATCGGCGCTTCGGGCGTCGGCGTTTTCGATGACGGCGCACAGCGGCGCGCCGCAGGTCTCGCCGCGCTCGTTCAGCCCGGCGATGATCCGAACTTCGTCCGCTTCCTTCCGCGCCGTGGCCAGCGCGCCGCCCGGCGCGCGCCGCGCCATAAACGCGCGGATGAACGCCATATCCGGCGCGACGCCCGCGGGCACGCCTTCGATCACCGCGCCGATGGCCGGGGCGTGGCTCTGGCCGAAGATCGTCACCCGGTACCTATTTCCCAGCGTGTTCGACATACACCCGTCCTCCCAGTTTCTCGTAATCCCGGAAGAATTCCGGGTAGGATTTTTCCACCGCCTCGACATCGGTGATCCGCACCGGCCCGTCGGCGGCGGTGGCGGCGATGGCCGCGGCCATCACGATGCGATGGTCGTTCCGGCCGTCGACCGTTCCGCCGCGCAGCGGATGCCCGCCCTCGATGATCAGTCCGTCCGGCAGGACCTCCGCCCGTCCGCCCAGCGCCCGCAGAAGGTCCGCCACGGCGGCCAGCCGGTCGCTCTCCTTCAGCCGCAGCCGCGCCGCGCCGGTGATGACCGTGCGCCCGGGCCGCGCCGCCGCGGCGACCGCCAGCGCCGGCACCAGGTCCGGCACGTTCGAGGCGTCGATCTGATGCCGCCCCAACAGCGACAGGATCGCCCGGTCGCCCTGGGCCGTGTCGTCAGACAGGCCCTCCGCGCGCACGTCCGAACCCATGGCGTTCGCCGCCAGCCAGAACGCCGCCGCCGACCAGTCGCCCTCCACGGCGATCCTTCCCGGGGACCGGAAGACCTGCCCGCCGGGCACGCGCCAGCCGGATCCCACGGGCTGCGCGGCGACGCCGAACCGCTTCAGCGTCTGCAGCGTCATATCTACATAGGCGGCGGACTGCAGCGGCGTGGTCAGGGCGATCTCGCTGTCCTCTTTCAGCAGCGGCAGCGCCAGCAAAAGCCCGGTGACGTACTGGCTGGACACGTCGCCCGGCAGCGTCCATGTGCCGCCCGCGATCGGCCCGCGCACGTCCGTCGGCAGCGCGTCGGAATCGACCTGCGCGCCGTGCGCGCGCAGCTCGTCCGCCAGCGCCGCGTTGGGCCGCTCCGGCAGTCTGCCGCGCCCGGTGAACCGCGCCGGGATGCCCAGTGCCGCCGCCACCGGCAGCAAAAACCGCAGCGTGGAGCCGCTCTCGCCGCAATCCAGCGCCGCGGAAGCGACCGCGCCGCGGCGAACGGGCGCGACGTTCAGCCCGCCGGCGGCCGGTTCGATCTGCGCGCCCAGCGCGTTCAGGCAGCCGACGGTCGCCTCGATGTCCCGGTTCGTGGAATCGAGGGCGATGGACGTGGGCGCGTCCGCCAGCGCGGCGGCGATCAGCGCCCGGTGCGCGGCGGACTTCGACGCGGGGACGCGCACGGCGCCGGACAAGCGGCCCGGATGGACGGTCGCGATCATAATCCCAGCGCCTCCTGCGATGCCAGCGCCCGGTCGAACCAATCCTTCAACTCGGCCACGGGCACCTTTTTCAGATAACACTTGCCGATGCGCTCCGGCAGCACCAGCGTGATGCTCTCGCCCGCGCGCTTCTTGTCGGAGAGCGCGGCTTCCGCCAGCGCGCCGGCGGGGTAGGGGCAGCGGGTGGGCAGGCCGTTGCGGCGGACGCACTCCGCCAGCCGGAGGATCATCTCCGCCGGACAGCCCGCCGCGCCGGCGGCCATCAGCGTGCCGACGGCCACCGCCTGGCCGTGGCTGACGGTCAGACCCGAGCACTTTTCGATGGCGTGGCCGAAGGTGTGGCCCAGGTTCAAAAACGCCCGCGCGCCGGTGTCGAACTCGTCCCCGGCCACCACGTCCCGCTTCCAGCGCACGCAGCGCTCGACGACCTCGTCCAGCCGGTCCGCCCAG
>CACWVN010000016.1 GCA_902764285.1 uncultured Eubacteriales bacterium | reverse complement strand
CTTCAGCGAGCCGGTCACCGCGAAGATGACGCTGACGCGCAGGATCGGCTTGATGTAGGGGATCACGATGTAGCGGTTCACCTGGCTCTCGGTGCAGCCATCGATCATCGCGGCCTCGCGCAGCTCCGGCGGCACGCCCTTCACGCCCGCGTACATCAGCAGCATGTGATAGCCCACGTATTGCCACAGGATCGGCACAAAGCAGGCCCACAGGGCGATCTTCTTGTCGCCCAGCCAGATATGCGTCCAGCTGTCCAATCCCACGGCCCGAAGGACCATGTTCAGCACGCCGTAATCCGGGTTATAGATCTTCAGCCACAGCTGGCCGATAACTACGGTGGAAATCAGCACGGGCATGAAGTAAACGGACAGGAAAGCCCGTTCGCCGGGGATCTTCTTGCCCAGCTTCAGCGCCAGCAGCAGCGCCAGCGGCAGCTGGATGCCCACGGAGAACAGCGCCAGAAGCAGCGAATTGCCCAGCGCGCGCATGAACTTGATGGACCCGCTGGTGAACAGCTCACTGTAATTCCCAAAGCGAATAAATTCGGCCGCCTTGCCGGGACCGCTCCAATCGAAAAAGCTGTAATAAGCCGACATGATGATCGGGGCGATCAGCACGCCGAGGAACAGCACCAGCGCCGGGAGCAGGAACGCAACGATGCTCAGCTTATAGGAAAGTGGTCTTTTCATGTTCGGTGCTTCCTTTCATGAAAAAGAGGGAGACGGTCCCTCTCGGGATTGGATCCCTCGCGAGACCGTCTCTTCTTTCATTCTAACGAGTAACCGTGGAATGAACCGAATGGATTACCACAGGTCGCCAGCCAGACCCTCGATGAAGGCCGCGCCGTCGATCTCGCCGCTGAAGGCCTGCATCAGGTAGTCCAGATAGATGTTGGCGGGATCAGCGCTCATGGTGGTGTCACCGAAGAGCACCATGCCGTCCGCGTTGGCGACGATGTCCGCAACCGCGTTGACCAGGGGCTTCACTTCGCTGGTGTCATAGTCCGGGGTCCAGGCGGGCAGGCCGGCACCGGCCAGGTAGCAGTAGTGGCAAATGCCCTTGCCCAGCTCGAAGGCGGCGTCGGCAGCCAGCTCGGCGTTCTTGGAGGAGGCGGACACAGCCAGAGAATCGGACGGGCCGCCGATGACCTGGCCATAGGTGGCCTTCTCAGCGTCCATCACGGGGAACAGAGCGACCTCGAAGTTGCCCTCGGCGTCGTTGATCTCGCCGCAGTTCCAGGAGCCGTTCTGATAGAAGGCATAGTTGCCGGCGATGAAGGCGGCCTTGACTTCGTCGTTGCCCAGGGCCAGACCACTCTCATCGAAGTAGCCCTTGCTGGCCATGCCGGACAGGAAGTCGGCGGAGGAGGCGATGCCCTCGTTGTTCCAGGTATCCTGGCCCTTGAAGACGGCGTTCATGGCCTCGTAGCCGATGGTCTTCTCCATGATGGGCTCGAAGTACTCGCTCACGCACCAGGGCTCCTTGCCGGCGCAGCCGAAGGGGGTGATGCCCTTCTCGACCAGCGCGTCGCAGCAGGCGGTCAGATCGTCCAGATCCTGCGGGACATGATCCCAACCGGCCTCGGCCAGCAGGTCCATGTTGGCGAACAGGGTGACGATGTTGTAGGTCAGCGGCACGGCGTACTTCTTGCCGTCGTAGGTGGAGTTCTGGGTCATGACCTCGGGCAGGTCAGCGGAGACCTTCTGATAGGCGTCGTCCAGGCAGTAGACATTGCCCATCTCCACGAAGTCGCCCAGGAAGGCGCCAGACCAGGTGAAGAAGATGTCCGGCAGGGAATCCGGATCGGCCATGGCGGCCTTGATCTTGGTCTTGTAGGACTCGTTCTCGAAGGCTTCCCACTCGATCTTGATGTCGGGATGGGCGGCCTCGTACTCGGCGATGGCGGCCTCATAGCCGGGGCGGTTCGCATCGCTCTCGGTGGCGATACACCACATGGTCAGGACGGTCTGCTCCTCGGCCAGCGCGGAAACCGCGGTCAGCACGAACAGAGCGGTCAGCAAGATAGCCAACAGTTTCTTCATGATAACTTCCTCCTGTCAATGATTGTTGGTGGCACCCCTTCGGCTTGCGAGGGTTTTCCGGGACAGAAAACGAATGACGATACCTTTTCCATCCCGGGGAACCCGTGCGCCCCTCCGGAGCGCCCCATGGGTACGGGGTATATCTCACAGGCGGATCGCCCGCCTGTCAAGACCGTTTTTCCCGCTCTGCGGGAGAATCTCTAAACAAACTCGATAAATAAAACAAATTCTAACCACTATGCTAAAGCAATAATAGCACAACTATACATGTTTGTAAAGATCAGAGCATGCATTTTTATTCTCATTTTTCGCGAAACGAGGAGATCAGAGGACAAATTTCGATCAGATTGGAAAAACATGTTTGGGGGATGCGCGGACGGCCGGCGATGTGTTATAATTGGTAAGAAGCACGAATTACGAACCGGGCACCGGCCCGGCCGGACGGGGTTGGGACCATGAAAAAGACGATCGGCATACTGGCGCACGTGGACGCCGGCAAGACCACGTTTTCCGAACAGGCGCTGTTCCACGCCCACGCGCTGCGCGCGCCGGGCCGGGTGGATCACCGGGATACGTTTCTGGACATCCATCCGCTGGAGAAGGCGCGCGGCATCACCATCTTCTCTGACCAGGCCTGCTTCGAATACGGCGGCGACACCTGGTACTGGGTGGACACGCCGGGCCACGTGGATTTCTCCACCGAAATGGAGCGCGCGGTCAGCGTGATGGACTACGCGGTGCTGGTGGTCAGCTGCGCCGAGGGCGTGCAGAGCCATACGGAGACGGTGTGGCGGCTGCTGGAGCGCTACAGCGTGCCGGCGTTCCTGTTCCTGAACAAGTCCGACCGCGCCGGGGCGGACCCGGAAGCGGCGCTGCGCGCGGTGCGCGATCGCCTGTCGGGCGACGTTCTGGACCTGCGGGGCGCCTTCGGGCCGGACGGCGCGCTGTCCGCGGAGGCTGCCGAGGCCGTGGCCGCCAACGACGAGGCGCTGCTGGAGGCGTGGCTGGCGGACGGCTACGACCGTGAAACCTGGCTGGACGCGCTGCGGGAACAGGTCCGGCGCCGGCAGGTCTTCCCGCTGATGGCGGGCTCGGCGCTGAAGGACGAGGGCGTGGGGGAGTTCCTGCGGATGCTGTCGACGCTCACCCGGACGGAATACCACCTTCATACCGAGAACCCGTTCCTGGCGCGGGCGAGCAAGGTGCGCTTCGACGCCCAGGGCGGGCGGATGGTGTTTCTGAAGATTATCGCCGGGCGGCTGAACGCCCGGGACGAGATCATGACGCCGGAGGGGCCGGCGAAGGTGAACGAGCTTCGCGTCTACAACGGGGCGAAGTACCGGACGGTGCCGTCGGCGGAAGCCGGCGACCTGGTGGCCGCGGCGGGACTGGCCGGCGTGCGCCCCGGGGATCTCGTCGGCGCGCGCTGCGAGCGCAGCCGCTTTCTCATCGAACCGGTGATGGCCGCCCGGGTGCTGTTCCCGGCGGACGTTCATCCCACCCGCATGCTGGAATGCCTGCGGCGGCTGGAGGAAGAGGAGCCGACGCTGGGCGTGGCCTGGAACGAGGGCGACCAGAGCGTCGAGCTGCAGGTGATGGGCGCGATCCAGCTGGAGGTGATCCGTGACCTGGTCCGGGAGCGCTTCGGCGTCGACATCGATTTCGGACCCTGCCGCGTGCGCTACATGGAGACCATCGCCGCGCCGGCCTACGGCATCGGCCATTATGAGCCGCTGCGCCACTACGCCGAGGTGCACCTGCGGCTGGATCCCGGCCCGCGGGGCAGCGGCATCGGCTTCGCCTCCGCCTGCCATGTGGACGACCTGGCGCTGAACTGGCAGCGGCTGATCGAAACCCACGTGTTCGAATACGCCCACAAGGGCGTGCTGACCGGCGCGCCGCTGACGGACGTGAAGATCACGCTGCTGGCGGGCCGGGCGCACCTGAAGCACACCGAAGGCGGCGATTTCCGCCAGGCGGTCTACCGGGGCATCCGCAACGCGCTGATGGGCGCGCGGAACGTGCTGCTGGAGCCGGTGTGCCGGTTCGAACTGCGCGCGCCCGCCGAGGCGCTGGGGCGGGTGCTTTCCGACCTGACGCGGCTGCATGCCGACGCCGGGGCGCCCGAATTTGCCGGCGAAGACATCCTGATCCGCGGCGAAGCGCCCGCCGCGCGGCTGAACGGATACGCGGAGCAGCTGGCCATGCTGACCCACGGCCGCGGGTCGTTCGCATGGCGGCTGGATCACTATGCGCCCTGCGAGGACGCCGAGGCCGTGATCGCCGAACGGGCTTACAACCCGCTGGCCGACGACACGCCGGATTCGGTGTTCTGCGCCCACGGCGCGGGTTTCAACGTGCCGTGGGATCGCGTGCGGGAATACGCCCATCTGTCCAGCGAGGCGACTTCGGCCCGATGAGTTCCCGCTCTGCCGTTGTTTCACTCCGATCAACGATGCGCTGCATCGCCTCACTCCGTTCAGCTTGGGCAGAACGAAAAAACCATTCCGCATCTGTTCACTTTTTGAATTGGATTAGAATAAAAACGCCGGATCGCGAAGCGCGCGACCCGGCGTTTTTGTGTTTGGAAAGCGCCCGTCAGACGACCACCTGGTTGCGGCCGTGGCTCTTGCCCATGTACAGCTTCCGGTCGGCGCGGTCCAGGATGGCCTCCATCGGGGAGCGGAAATCGTTCTCTTCCACGCCGATGGTGATGGTGATGGAGAAATCGTTGCCCTCGAAGCTCAGCGGCATCCGGCTGACGGCCACGTTCAGGTCGATCATCTTGCTGCCCGCTTCATCCACGTTCTTGCCCGGCATGAAGAAGCAGAATTCCTCGCCGCCCCAGCGGCACACGCTGTATTCCGTGCCGGCGGTTTCGCGGAACTTGTCGGCCAGCTGTTTCAGTGTGTAGTCGCCGCAGTTGTGGCCGTAGGTGTCGTTGACGCGCTTGAAGAAGTCGATATCCGCGATGGCTACAGCGAAGGGCATATCCGGCGAACTCTTGCAGAACCGCTCCATTTCCTCCAGCATCGCGCGGCGGTTGGGCAGCTGGGTCAGCGGGTCGGTGCCGGCCTCCCTGTGCAGCTCCTGGTTATTGATGCGCAGCTGGCGCTCGGTATCCTGCAGGTTCGTGCTGAAGAGAATGCACAGGCAGGCCATGATGATGAACAGCGTCACGCTGTTGACCGACTGGATCAGCACGCTCTGCGACATGTTTATGGCGTACACGGCGGTGTTCTGGAGCGAGTAGGCGTACAGGCACATCCGGAAGATCAGGAGCGCCATGAAATAAACAGCCTTCAGCCACGGCGGATCATAGATATTGAAGAAAGCCAGAATCAGCAGCGGCAGCAGCAGGTGTTGTCCGCCACAGCTCCACCCAAAAGTGTGGATAAACCACGCGCACCAGAACAGCGTGACGGCCGCGTAGATGATCAGATTCGTCCGCGTGGGGATCTTGTCGGTGCACAGCAGACAAACCAGCGTCGCGGCGAACATCACCATCGGCACGATCAACCAATTCCCGGTCGCCCACAGGAACATCCCCACGCTGGCCAGAAAATACCCGCACAGTATTTTCCGGGAGATCGAGAGGGCATTCCGATAGTAGGCGGGCATCTCCGAGCCCGACCTGGGTGCCTTCTGATTCAGGAAATCCAACAAGAACTTCATGGCCGTACCTGCCTTTACAAAAGTCGTTGGAGCGCGCGGTCGCGGTGATAGACGGTCATGCGCGGGCGTCTTTGCCGTATTTGCTTACAAATTCATCCAGGGGCAGCGGCTTCGAGAACAGGAAGCCCTGCAGGTAATCGCTGCCGATCTCGGTGAGCACGTCCGCCATCTCCGGCGTTTCGATGCCCTCCGCGGTGATCGAGAGATTCATGCTCCGGAAGCCGTCGATGATGGTGGGCAGCAGACTGTCGCGGTCGTTGAAGAAATCCCACACGACTTCCATATCCAGCTTGATGTTGATGAACGGATAGTGCTTGACGCGCGTCAGGTTGGAATATCCGCTGCCGTAGTCGTCCAGCACGAACTGGAAGCCGCTGCCCTGCAGCGAGACGATCTGACGCTTCAGCATGGAATAATCCACCATCGACTGTTCCGTGATTTCCAGATGGATCTTCTCCGGCTTCACGCCGTAGCGCTCCAGTATCGCCGAAAAGCGCTGGGACAGGTCCCGCTGCATGCACTGGATGGGGGAAAGGTTCACGTTGATCCATCCCAGGCCCATGGCGGCCAGGTCGTTGTCACGGATGAACGCGCAGGTTTTTTCGAAGACCTGTTCGCCCAGCTGGTTGATGTAGCCGCTCTTTTCGGCGATGGGAATGAACAGCCCCGGCGGAATGATCCGGCCGCCGGCATCGCGAATACGCGCCAGCGCCTCGGCGGCGGCGATATGGCGCGTCCGGCTGTCCACGACGGGCTGGAGGAATACCTCGACCCGGTTTTGTTCCAGCGCCTGTTCCAGGGATCGGAGGATGTCGACCTGCTGGTCGACTTCCTGGATGTTCGTCGCGTCCCGGTCGTCCCACAGGCTGGAGGACTGCTTCGCGTTTTCCATCGCGAGCACCAGATTGTTGATGATCCTGTCCGCGCTGGGCAGGTTCGCCTTAGAATTGACGGAGGCAAACACGACGCTCAGATACAGCGTGGCGTTGCTGGTATGCCAGGGCTGCTGGAAGCGCTCGTGGATCTCCCGCTGGACGGCCTCCCAGGGCGCGCTGTCCTTTCCCAGCAGGGCGAAACGCCCGCCGCGCAGGTAGAACGGCAGCAGCGAGGGGAACGCGTCGGACAGGTATTGGTTGATCTGCGTGATGCCCTCGTCCATCTGGTCTCCGCCCAGGATGCTGCGCTCATGGTTGTAATTCTGCAGCGCGAAGCCCAGTATCCGGTATTTCTTGCGGCGGTACAGCTCCGCCAGCAGCGTCCGGAAACCGCGCATGTTGAACGCGGGGCCGCGATCGGTGATGTACAGATCCGGGTTCATGAAGCCCAGGTAGATGACCAGTATCGCGATCATGCAGAAGGTGTTCATCACCAGATACTGGGGGAACAGGAACCGCGCGACGTTCCCCGCCAGCAGTATGACGTTATAGGCGATGCCTTCGGCCAGCACATGGCCTTTGAGATTCCTGGCGTGCCGCGCCAGCAGGACCAGCGAAAGCCCGCAATAAAAGAGCGAGCAGACATACAGCAGGTTGTAGAGCGGCCCTCTTTGGTACATTCCGTCCTGGATGCTGAACATCGCGCCCGTGGCGAAGCTGGACAGGCACACCGCCTCGCTGGCGATGAACGGCAGCCACGACAGGCGCGCCCACAGCGAACGGCGGTCGGTATCGATGATGTCCAGCGTAAACCGGTAAAACCAGAAAACCCGCGCGATGTACAGCACGAAGAACACCATGTTCAGCGCGTACAGCCATGCCGACGTGTAATTCGCGTATTCCTCATCGGCGCGGGAAGAAACCAGGTCAAATACGATTACCCACAGCTGGAGGGCCAGTATGCCCAGAAAAGTCCGGTTCATGTGAATCGGCAGTCTTTTCCTGACGAAATAGAACGCCAGCAGCGTGAACATCATCATCAGGCTGGGGAAAACGAAGCTGTAATTCCACATAAAGTATCCTCTGACCGTTCGGAAGGGGCTCCGAACCAAAGCCTATACAAAAAACCAATATAATTATAACATAGAGTGGACGATTTCGTCTATACCCATTTTTGCATTTTCTGCCATTTCCGGGCGGCGTGCGGACCTTTTCCGGAGATAGTGTTACAAAATTGTTTTAATGCTAACAAAGGCGGCCTATTTTTGGACACCTCCGCCGCGGCTTGGTATAATGATTGGGAAAACGGGACGTTTTCCGGGTCGGCGGGCCCCGAAGCGTCCGGCAAAGCCGGACTGAGGATGCAAGCGCAGTCACGAAGTGACAAGACGCATCCGAAACCCGCGCTTGCCGTCAGGCAGCAGCGTGGGGCGTAAAGGCAGCACGCCGACAATCATGGTTTAATGATTAGGAAAACGGAACGTTTTCCGGGTCGGCGGGCCCCGAAGGGCAGCACGCCGACAATCAAGGTATAATGAAAACGCTGTCACCGAATAAATAAGGAGGGCTTGGCATGAAGGACAGTGAATCCGCGGCTCCATGGGAAGATCGCCCCGAGGACGAAGACCGGCAGATCGCCAATATGGATGAATACGATTTCATGGCACTGCTGGTGGAGAGCCGGATCATTCAGGCTTCCTGACGGCTCCGGGCGATGATCGAAGGCAGGAATCGCGGCCGGCCGGACCGCTGCGGCGTTCCGGAAGGTTCGCGTCTCCATAATATAATGAAAGGGGAAGTCCCATTATGAAAAACTACTTTGATCTCAAGGGCCAGGTGGCCATCGTTACCGGCTGCTCCACGGGCCTCGGCGTGCAGATGGCCAAGGCGCTGGCCAACCAGGGCGCGAACATCGTCGCGGTGGCCCGCCGGCAGAATCTGATCGACGAAGTGGCGAAGCAGATTGCCGACGAATACGGCGTGGAGACGCTGGCCGTGCGCTGCGACATCACCGATACCGCCAATGTCGAAGCCATGGTGGACGCCGTGATGGAGAAGTTCGGCCGCATCGACATCCTGATCAACAACGCCGGCACCGGCGCCGTCGCGCCCGCCGAGGACATCACCGACGAACAGTTCGCCAACGAGATGAACATCGACCTGTTCGGCTCCTTCCGCGTGGCCCGCGCCGTGGCGAAGAAGGCCATGATCCCCGCGAAGTACGGCCGCATCATCAACATCGCCTCCATGTACGGCCTGGTGGGCAACAAGATCGCCGGCTCCTCGCCGTACCATGCCGCGAAGGGCGGCGTCGTCAACCTGACGCGCGCGCTGGCCGCCGAGTGGGGCAAGTACAGCATCACCGTGAACGCGATCTGCCCCGGCTACTTCTATACGCCGCTGACCGTGGACACCCTGAATTCCGAGTTCTTCCAGCAGAATGCCAGGACCATGATTCCCGAGGAGCGCTACGGCAACGAGGGCGAGCTGGACACCGCCGCCGTGTTCCTGGCCTCCCCGAATTCGGCCTACGTCACCGGCGTGAACCTGCCCGTGGACGGCGGCTATACCTGCATGTAAGATCAAACCAAATAAGGCCCTCCCGGGAACGGGAGGGCCTTATTTCTGCACCGGTTACAGGCACAGCCCCTGCTGACCGAACTCGCCTTCGCTGTCGGCGAAGTAACGGTGCAGGTCGTAGGGGGCGAAGATGCCCGCGTCCGTCACAACGCCGCTGACCAGGTGGGGCGGGGTGATGTCAAAGCTGGGATAATATCCCTTCACGCCCTTGGCCGCCGTGCGCACGCCCATGGCCTGCAGCACGAACTCCGGGTCGCGCATCTCGATGGAGACGGTGTCGATGGTGGGGTGGCCGGGGTCCGGCGCGCCGGTGACGAAATAGGGCACGCCCATGTACTTGGCCACGATGGCGATCTGGAAGGTGCCCACCTTGTTGACGACGTAGCCGTCCAGGCTGATGGCGTCGGCGGCGGAGGTGAACACGTCGATCACCTCGTTCTGCATCACGGTGGCGGGCATGTTGTCGGTGATCACGGTCACGTCGAAGCCCATGTCGCGGCACACGGTGGCCGTCAGCCGCGCGCCCTGGAAGTAGGGCCGCGTCTCCGGGCAGAACAGCCGGATGTCCTTGCCGCGGGCGCGGCACTCCTTCAGCATCATGCCCACGATGGTCTCGCCGAAGCACTGGGTCATCACGGCGCCGCGGTCGGGGAACAGGTCCACCAGATACTTCGCCGTGCGGGCGACCTTGCTGTAGCGCAGGTTGTTGGCCTCGATGGTGTGGTCCATGACGGCCTGCGCGGCGTCGCCGCCGGCCGCGATGGCCCGCTTCGCCGCGGCCAGGCAGCCCTCGGTGATGATCTTCATCCGCGAGACCGTGGTGGGCCGGGCGTGGCTGATGTTCTCGGAGGCGTCCTCCAGGTACGCGATCTGCTCCGCGGCCGCCCTGTCCCGGCACTCGTGGGCCGCCAGCGCCATGCCCATGGCCGCGGCGGTGTAGGGCCCGGCGCTCTGCGTCACCATGTCGGCGATGGCCTGCGTCACGTCCTGATGGGTCCTGCAGGTCACGAATTCCACCTTCGTGGGGTATACGCGCCGGTCCAGAATGCGCACTTCTTTCCCGTCGAACCAGGCCACGTTTTCGTACTGCAGCATAAACGCCAGGTCTTTGTCCTGTCTGTCCATGTCATCTTCCTCCGTATAACCGCTTCACGGCCTGCTTCGCGTCGAAGAACGCCTTTTCCCGGTCGATGGTCAGGTATTCGCCGTTTTCGTAGAGGATCCGCCCGTCCACCATGGTCATCGCCACGTCGCTCGCCTGGGCGGAGTATACCAGCATCGGCATCGGCTCGAACGCCGGGTACAGGTGCGGCCGGTCCATGTCGATGGCGATCACGTCCGCCTTCATGCCCACGGCCAGGCGGCCGGTGTCCGCGCGGCCCTGCAGCTTCGCGCCGTTCACGGTGGCCATGCGCAGGATTGCCGGCGGCGGCATCAGCTCCGGGTCCATCAGGTAGCCGTTGATGCCGATGGCGGCGATGTGCATCTCCTCGAACAGGTTCAGGTTGTTGTTGCTGGCCGCGCCGTCGGTGCCCAGCGTCACGTTCAGACCCCGCTCCAGCATCTCCGGCACCGGCGCGAAGCCGCTGCCCAGCTTCAGGTTGCTGGTGGGGTTGTGGATGGGACTGACGCCACGGGCTTTCAGGAGGTCCAAATCCTCCGGCGTGCACCACACGCAGTGCGCCGCGGCGGCGGGCAGGTCGAACGCGCCCATGGCGTCGAACCAGGCCGCGGGCGTCATGCCGTGGCGGGCGATGCACTCCTCGTGCTCCTTTTTCGTCTCGGACAGGTGCATCTGGATGCACGCGCCCTTCTCGCGGTACGGGCGGATGCAGTCGGCGTAGTAGCGGGTGACGGCGTCGTTGATGGTGTATTCGGCGTGGATGCCGAAATCCACGCGGATTCGCCCGTTCTGCGCGCCGTGGTACCGGTCGAACAGCGCCAGCGACTCGGGGATGCGGTAGTTCTTTTCCGGCGGCTCGGCGGGGTCGAAGGCCTGGACCACGCGGCAAAGGTTCACCTTCATGCCCACCTGCTCGTTGAGCTCGATCAGCGTCTCCGGCTCCATGTACATATCGGAAAAGGACGTGACGCCGGAAGCCAGCAGCTCCAGCATCGCCAGCTCGTTCCCGGCGATGAAGTCGTCGGTCTTCATCCGGTCCTCCACCGGAAACATGGCCTCGAACAGCCAGCGGTCCAGCGGCAGGTCGCTGCCCACGCCGCGCAGCAGCGTCATCGCCGCGTGGCAGTGGCAGTTGATCAGCCCGGGCATCAGCAGCCTGCCGCGCATGTCCTTCTCCCGGTCATAGGCGGCTTCGGGCTTTTCGGCGCCCACGTAGTCGATGGTATCGCCGTCGATGCCCAGATAACCCTCGGGGATCCAGTCGAATCGTCCGTCCTTCCAGGCCAGGATTCCCGCGTTTTTCAGCAGCAGCTTCATGGAATGCCCTCCCCGATGCGTTCGATGATCTTTTTGATATAATCGCTGAACGGACCGGCAATCGATCCGGCGGTCTCGAGCACTTCTTCGTTGGTCAGGGGCTGGTCCAGAACGCCCGCGGCCATGTTGGTCATCACGCTCAGGCACAATAGCGGCATGCCGCAGTGGGCCGCCGTCAGCGCCTCGGTGACGGTGGACATGCCCACGGCGTCGGCGCCCAGGAGGCGGGCCGCGCGGATCTCTGCCGGCGTTTCAAACTGCGGGCCGGTAAAGAACATGTACACGCCCTCGTGGAACGTCAGGCCGGAGCCCTCGGCGCATTCCCAGGCCAGCTTTCTCAGAGCCGGCGTGTACATGCGGGTCACGTCGAAGAACCGCGGCCCGAATGCGTCCACGTTCGGGCCCCGCATGGGGCTGGCGCCGGTCAGCTTGATGTGGTCGGAGACGATCATCACCTCGCCCGGCCGGTATTCGGCGTTCACCGCGCCGGCGGCGTTGGTCAGGATCACGGCCTTTGCGCCCAGCAGCCTGAACACGCGGATCGGGATGACCAGCTGTTCAAAATCGTAGCCCTCATAGGAATGGAACCGCCCGGACATGCACACCACGCGCCGGCCCGCCACGGTGCCGAAGATCAGCTTGCCGGCGTGGCCCGGCACGGTGGAGACCAGGAAATTGGGGATGTCGCTGTAATTGATGACGATGGGGTCTTCGATCGCTTCCGCGAAGGGCCCCAGGAACGACCCCAGCACGACGGCGATCTCCGGCGTCCAGGAGACGAATTGGCGGATGTAATCCACGGATTTCTGGAAGTATTCGAGCGAATAACCCATAAACGTCCTCCTTCCTGTCGCGTCAGATCGCCGATTTGTTCAGATAATCCTCCTGCTCGGGCGTCAGCGCGTCGATGCGCACCCCCAGGAACCGCAGTTTGCGGTTGGCGACCTCCAGGTCCACCTCTCTGGGCACGTCGATCAGCTTCTCCTTCAGTTCGCCCGCGTGCTCCGCCAGGTATTTCGCGGAGAGGGCCTGGATCGCGAAGCTCATGTCCATGATCTCCGCCGGATGCCCGTCGCCCGCCGCCAGGTTCACCAGCCGGCCCTCCGCCAGCACGTACACATGCCGGCCGTTCGGCAGCGTATAACCCATGATGTTCTGCCGCATTTCGCGAATGTCGGTGGCAATCTCCCGCAGACGCTTCATGTCCACCTCCACGTCGAAGTGGCCGGCGTTGCAGAGGATCGCGCCCTCTTTCATCTCCATGAAATCCGGCTCGGTGATGACGCCGGCGCAGCCGGTGACCGTCACGAAGAAATCGCCCAGCTTCGCGGCCTCGCGCATCGGCATCACCCCGAAGCCGTCCATGTACGCCTCGATGGCCTTGACGGGGTCCACCTCCGTCACGACGACCTTCGCGCCGAAGCCCTTCGCGCGCATCGCGACGCCCTTGCCGCACCAGCCGTAGCCCGCCACGACCACAGTCTTCCCGGCCACGATCAGGTTCGTCGTCCGGTTGATGCCGTCCCACACGGACTGGCCGGTGCCGTAGCGGTTGTCGAACAGGTGCTTGCAGTCGGCGTTGTTGACCTTGACCATGGGGAAGCGCAGCTTGCCCGCGTTGTTCATGGCGATCAGCCGGACGATGCCCGTGGTGGTTTCCTCGCAGCCGCCGATCACGTATTGCAGCTCGTCGGTCAGCTCCGTGTGCAGCATGTGCACCAGGTCGCCGCCGTCGTCGATAATGATGTTCGCGTGGTGGGAGAGGGTCTCGCGGATGTGGGCGTTGTACTCCGCTTCCGTGGCCCCGTGCCAGGCGAACACGTTCAGACCGGCCGCCGCCAGCGCCGCGGCCACGTCGTCCTGGGTGGACAGCGGGTTGGATCCGGTCACGTACATTTCCGCGCCGCCCGCGGCCAGCACCTTGCACAGGTAGGCGGTCTTGGCCTCCAGGTGGATCGACAGCGCGATCCGCTTGCCTGCGAAGGGCTTGGATTTAGAAAAGTCCTCTTCCAGACTCCTCAACAGCGGGCAGTTTCTGCGCACCCACTCGATCTTGTTTTCGCCGGACGGCGCCAGGCTGATGTCCCTGATAATGCTCACAATCGTATCCTCCTGTAATATAATCGACCGTTAATGAAAAAACACCACTTAAAGAATATAACATGACCCATCAAAAGTCAAGCGCGGCCGCGGGTGAAGCGCGGGACGGCGGTAAATGCGAAATTCCAGAAAAGTAGGGGAAAACACTCGACATTATGGCGAAAAAGTGATATGATTAATATGAACGATCAGCCGGGTATCTGTCATATTGTCCGGCTTTCATCGCCCGATTGCCACGAATTTGAAGCCGTGACCGGCTTTGAATAATATTTTAAAGGAGCTGCACCCCATGAAGAAAATTGCATCTCTGCTCATCGTTCTGGTTCTGGTTCTGGCCGCCTTCGGCGCGCATGCCGAAGAAGCCAAGAAAATCGCCGTCATCTGCGACCCGGTGGGCGTCAATCCCTTCCTGACCCAGGTCGTGGAAAAGGTCAACGAGTTGAAGGAAACCTACGGCTACGAGCTGACCATCCTGGAATGCTCCGACACCGACAAGTGGCAGGCCAGCTATGACACCGCCGTGGCCGAGGAATACGACCTGATCCTGGGCGTGGGCTGGCAGTCCGCCTCCTATGCTGCCGCCAAGGCCGAAGAGTGCGACGACAGCATCCGCTTCGCCGTGATCGATACCGACGCCGGCAGCGACAAGGTTGCCTCCTACAGCTACAACGAGGAGCAGGCCGCCTACCTGATGGGCGCGATGGCCGGCTACTGCTTCCCGAACGAGACCAAGTTCGGCTACATCGGCTGCTTCGAGGGCTCCGGCTCCTTCAAGTATCGCTGGGGCTTCATGGAGGGCGTCAAGTCCGTGGTTCCGGACGCGCAGATTACTTTCAACTTCACCAACTCCTACACCGATCCCGCCCCGGCCTATGACTTCGCCAAGCAGCAGCAGGCGAAGGGCTGCACCTACATCTTCGGCGGCGCCGCGGCCTGCAACGAGGGCATCTTCAACGCCGCGCTGGAGCTGGCGGAAGAGGGCAAGTTCATCTATTCCATCGGCCAGGATACCGACGCGACCCGCGAGGACAACCCCTACATCCTGTCCTCCCAGCTGAAGAACACCGGCGTCACCGCGGGCATCATCATCGACGCCTACTTTGCCGGCACGCTGGAGAACGGCCTGCACGTGCTGGAGATGAAGGACGGCGCCATTGGCGCGACCCACATCACCGCCGACGGCATCTACCTGAACAGCGAAGTGCTGACGGATGAAGTCATCGCCCAGTGCAAGGCCGTGGCCGACGCCATCGCCTCCGGCGAGCTGGTTCTGGAAATGCCCGCCTCCGAGGACGACTACACCTTCCCGATCTTCTGATCAAACCCCGGAATCATCGGCCCTTTGGATCTTCCAAAGGGCCGGTTTTCGGTCAGGAGCCGCAGGGCGGAATTCGCGGCCGGGGCGCGCCGCGGCCGCGAATTTTGCGCTGTGAACTTCCACCAAGGAGTGTGCGTTATGGTTTTCGAAATGAAACACATCACCAAGACCTACGATACCGTCGTGGCGAACGATGATGTCAGCCTGCACCTGAACCAGGGCGAGATCCTGTCCATCGTGGGGGAAAACGGCGCGGGCAAGTCCACGATCATGAAGATCCTGTACGGGCTGGAAAAGCCCGATTCGGGCGAGATCTTCGTGGGCGGCAAGCTTCAGCGCTTCCACAACCCCTCCGACGCGATGGCCGTGGGCATCGGCATGGTGCAGCAGCACTTCATGCTGTTCGAGCAGATGACCGTGGCCGAAAACATCGTGTTCAAGAACGAGCTGAAAAAGGGCCCGTTCATGGACATGGAGCGCACCGTGGAGACCGTTCGGCAGCTGTCCGAGCGCTACGGATTGAAGATCGATCCCGCCGCCCGCATCGCCGATTGCCCGGTGGGGCTCCGGCAGCGGGTGGAGATCCTGAAGATCCTGTACCAGAACGCGAACATCATCATCTTTGACGAGCCCAGCGCCGTGCTGACGCCGCTGGAGGTGGAGGCGCTGCTGGAGACGATCCGGGGCCTGGCGAAGGCGGGCAAGAGCATCGTGCTGATCACCCACAAGCTGCAGGAGGTCATGGCCGTGTCCGACCGCGTGTACGTGATGCGGCAGGGCAGGGTAGTGGCCGAGCGCATGGCCGCCGACACCAACATGGAAGAGCTGGCGATGCTGATGGTGGGCCACCCGCTGGCCAGCTATGAGATCGACCCGCCGAAGCCGGGCGCCACGCTGCTGGAGACCAAGGGCCTTTCGCTGGTGGAGAACGGCCGGCAGGTGCTCTCCGGGATCAGCCTGCGCGTAAACGCCGGCGAGATCGTGGGCATCGCGGGCGTGTCCGGCAACGGCCAGAGCGAGCTGATTCGCTGTATCACCGGCCTTGAAAAGTCTACCGGCGGCCAGGTGCTGGTGGGCGAGAAGGACGTGACCAACCGCTCCGTCCGCGAGATCCGCGACGCGGGCCTTGCGCACATCAGCGAGGATCGCTACGTCTGGGGCAGCGCCCCGGAGGGCACGCTGGAGGAGAACACGCTGATGGCCCGGCAGGACGAAATGCCGTTCAGCAGCCGCGGCGTCATCCATCCCCGGGCGATCCGGGAATACGCGCAGCGGCTGATCCAGGGCTTCAACGTGAAGGCGTCCTCGCCCGCGCAGAAGATGCGCGAGCTCTCCGGCGGCAACGCGCAGAAGCTGATCGTGGCCCGGGAGATGAGCCTGGACACGCCGGTGCTGATCTGCTGCGAACCGACGCGCGGCATCGACATCGGCGCGATGGAGGCCATCCACAGCCGCATGCTGCAGCGGCGCGAGGCCGGCGCGGCGATCCTGCTGGTCTCGTCGGAGCTGACCGAGATCATGAGCCTGTCCGACCGCATCTACGTGATCTTCGAAGGCAAAATCGTGGGCGAGTTCCAGCGGGGCAGCATGGACGACAAGCACCTGGGCCTGCTGATGGTGGGAGGTTCGATCGAGCATGAATAACGAGCGCAACTGGAGGCGGACGCTGCTGGGCGTCGTGGACACCGTCACCCAGCCGCTGATCGCCGTGCTGATCAGCCTGCTGCTGGGCGCGGTGGTCATACTCATCATCGGCAAGAATCCGCTGGCGGCCTACGGCAGCATGATCCGCGGCGCCTTCGGCAAGCAGGTCTACCTGATGAACACCCTGAAGCGCGCCACGCCGATCATCATGGGCGGCCTGGCGGTGTGCATGGCCTGGCGCAGCGGCTATGAGGCCATGGGCGGCGAGGGCCAGATGATCCTCGGCGCGATGGCCGCGGCGCTGGTGGGTTATTATCTGCCCGCGCCCGGCTGGGTGCGCATCCTGGCGGCCCTGCTGGCCGCTGCGGCGGCCGGCGCGCTGTATTCCACGCTGTCCGGCTGGCTGTTCGAGCGGTTCGATGTCACGTTCGTCATATCGACGCTGATGCTGAACTACATCGCCAACTACTTCGCGTCCTTCCTGTGCAATTATCCGCTGCGCGACCCGGAGGCCAACGTCTACCAGATGCAGAACGCCCAGACGGGCGAGCTGCCCGCCGGGGCCACGCTGCCGCCGATCGCGAAGGGCTGGGTGCACTGGGGCTTCGTGCTGGCGGTGATCGCCGTCATCATCGTGTGGTTCCTGTTCAAAAAAACCAGCTTCGGCTACAAGAGCCGCATGGGCGGCCTGAACCCCCGGTTCGCGCTGTACGGCGGCATCAACGCCCGCCGGATGCTTTACCTGGTCATGATCCTCTCCGGCGTGATGGCCGGCCTGGGCGGCGCGTTTGAAACCCTGGGCAGCAAGAGCCGGTACGTGGACCAGATGATCTTCTCCACCGGCTATGCCTGGACGGGCATGGTGGCGGCGCTGCTGGCGAACATGAACCCCATCGGCACGCTGGTGGCGTCGATCCTGCTGGCGGGCCTGGCCGTGGGCAGCTCGCAGCTGATGCTCATGGATATCCCGCTGGAGGTGTGCAACATCATCGAGGGCATCATCACCCTGTTCATGAGCGCGCGGATGATCCGCATCGCGGCGGGCAACATCCGCCGGCGCAAGCAGGCGAAGGGAGGTGGCGAGGCATGACGTACCTGGCCCAGGTCATCAATTCCACGATCCGCGAGATCACGCCCATACTGCTGGTGGCGTTGTGCGCGGGCGTGTGCAGCAAGGTGCAGGTGTTCAACATCGCGCTGGAGGGCACGCTGCTGATGAGCGCGTTCTTCGCCTTCCTGACCCACTACTTCCTGCGCAACATCTTCCTGTCCGTGGCCGTGGCGATGGCGGTCGCCATGTGCATGACGCTGATCATGTCCACGTTCATCGTGAAGCTGAAGGGCCAGCCGATGATCGTCGGCATGGCGCTGAATACCTTCGCGCGCGGCTTTACCACGTTTTTGCTGTCGGTCATCTTCCACACCAAGGGCGCCGTGAACCCGTCCGACCTCAAGGGCCTGACCAAGTTCGACCTGCCGGTCATCAAGGATATCCCGTTCCTGTCTACGGTGTTCGGGTCGCTGACCGTCATCGACTACCTGGCCTTCGCGCTGGCCATCGCGATGTTCATCATCATGTACCGCACGGTGATCGGCTTCCGCCTGCGGGCGCTGGGCATCAACAAGAGCGCCGCCGGCAGCCTCGGCATCAACGTGCCCCGCTATCAGATCCTGGCCACCACGCTGTCCGGCAGCATGATCGGCCTGGCCGGCTGCCTGCTTTCGCTGGGCAGAAACGCCATGTTCATCCAGGATATCTCCGGCGCGCGCGGCTACGTGGCGCTGGCGGCCAACAACCTGTGCAAGGGGCATCCGCTGGGCGCGATGATCTCCAGCGCGCTGTTCGGCTTCACCACGGCGCTGGCCCGCAGCCTGCAGGGCACGGCCATCCGCCAGCAGCTGCTGCAGTGCATCCCGTATATCGCCACCATCGCGGCCATGGCCTTCTACAACGCCTATGCCCGGGCAAAGGCGAAGCGGAGAAGCCTGTGAGAAAAGGGGCTGCCTCAAAACCCGATTTTCCGCGACGAAGCCGGTCGCGGAACCGTTGTTTTGAGACAGCCTCTTTTTGCAGCGAAATGCTGCCGCCCTGCGGGCGGTCAGGCGCGATTGTCACTCCCGGCAGCCCGCGATATGATGGGGATACAGCCGCAAATTGACAGGATATCTGTGCGTTCATCTTCGGAAGCGGGGGAAAAGCATGGCGAACAGCCGCAGGATCGCGGAGGCGCTGGAGCGCCTGACCTTCGAAAACCGGGAGGCCGACTTCCATCACCACACCTACGACGAGGATATGCAGCAGTACGAGCTGGTGCAGCGGGGCGATCCCCGGGCGCCGGAGGTAGGCCGGCGGATGTTTGAAGGCCCGACCACGGGCTCGCTCTCGGACGATCCGGTAAAGAACTACCAGTACCTCTTCGTGGCCTCCGTCACGCTGGCCTGCCGGTTCTGCATCGAGGGCGGCATGCCCTCCGAGACGGCCTTCAATCTCAGCGATATCTACATCCGCCAGGTCGACAGGTGCCGCGACGTGCCGGCGATCTTCGACCTGCGCGACGCCATGATGCGCGATTACACTGCGCGGATGCAGGCGCTTCGCCGCGGGGAAGCGTATGCCCGGCCGGTGCTGCGGTGCATGGATTACATCGACCGCCACCTGCAGCAGCCGCTGACGGTGCGCCGGCTGGCCGGGGAGCTGAAGCTCTCCGAAACCTACCTCTCCAGCCTGTTCAAGCGGGAGACCGGCGTGGCTGTCTCCGAATACATCCGCCGCAGGCGCGTGGACACCGCGCGGACGCTGCTGCAATACACGGAATTCAGCTGCGTGGAGATCGCCGAATACCTGTGCTTCTCGTCGGACAGCCACTTTTCCCGGGTGTTCCGCGCCTATACCGGCCAGATGCCCAGGGAATACCGGCGGGCCAATACCCGGCGGCACTGGTCGGGTTCCGAGGGCGAATAGACGCCTTACTTCTTCCAGGCGACGAACAGCCGGGCCAGCCAGCCCGATGCGCGCATGCCGCTGTGGATGGGATTGCGCAGTTCCGGCGCGCCGGCATCCTCCGCCATCAGCCGGGACAGGTTCGAGGTGCCGAAATAAACATTCATCATCATGGGATAACCTCCTCGATGGTCGCCTGGGTTCCTGTTGACGGGATCATCATAGCATCCTTCGAGGGGTAAATATGATATATTTATAAGAATACTGATATATTCATGATGTAAATGCGGACAGGTTTCGATGGAAAGGCGGGCTGAGGCGATGATCGACCGGCAGCGGGTATTGGAAATGGCGCTGGCGCTTCCCGGCGCGGTATCGGACCAGCCTTTCAACGAGGATTTCGATTCCACCGTGCTGCGGCACGGCGCGACGGGCAAGTGGTTCGGCATCGCGATGAAGGCGCCGCGGGAGAAGGTCGGCCTGGCGGGGCCGGGGATGGCGGAGATCCTGAATCTGAAGTGCGATCCGCTGGTCAGCTACGGCATGCGGCAGGAATACCCGGACATCCTGCCCGCCTGGCACATGAACAAGCAGCTGTGGATCACCGTGCGCCTGGAGGGCGGCGTGCCCGAGGAGACGCTGGCGCTGCTGATCCGGATGAGCTACGACCTGACGGCGAAGAAGCCGCGCGGGAGGAAATGACCGCCCGTACGATCCGACAGAGAACGGCCGCGGAGCAGCGCTCCGCGGCCGTTTCATCGATGAGGCCCTTATTTCGCGTCGGCCTCGTTGAACGGGTCGCCGCACTGGGGGCAGAACTTCGGCGGCTTGGTCGGGTCTTCCGGCGTCCAGCCGCACTTGTTGCAGCGGAAGGTCTTGGCCGGTTCCGGCTTCTTCGCGCCGCAGTTGGTGCAGAACTTGCCCTCGTTCACCGCGCCGCAGGCGCAGGTCCACTTGCCGTCGTCCGCGATGTCGGCGTCCTTGGCGAACTTCATCAGCGTCGATTGCGCCGTCTCCTTGGGTTCGGGCGCCTTTTCAGGCTGCTTTTCCACCTGCTTCTGTATGGACTTCTCCGCGGCTGCCGTCACGGCGGCGGCGAGGTTGTTGATCGCGTTCTGCTGGGACGCGGCGCGCGCGGCGGCGTATGCGGGCATCAGCGCGCAGTGCAGCGCCTCGGCCATTTCCTCGAAGTGCAGATAGGCTTCGCCGCGGATGTCGTCCGGGCGCTGGTCGGTCAATTCGAAGCTGATTTCGCCGAAATAGGGGGAATCCACCAGGATCGTGGTGGTGAATTCATAGCTGTAGTTGTAGCGCGGCGGGTTGAAGGACACTTGCCGCCCGTCGCGGTCGCGGTGGTATTCCTCGGAGCGATGCTCCTCCACTTCGGTCTTCACGTCGATGACCTGGTTGACGCCGATGATATCCGGGTTGCGGTCGCGCCAGTTGCTGAAGCGCGTGACGAAGAACTTGCCGGCGGCCTCATCGATGTACACCTTGGTGCCGGTGCCCAGCACCAGCGTGGGGTGGATGTTGGCCAGCTGCTTTTCGTTGGCCGCGCGATAGGCCAGATGCTGGCGGATATCCTCCACAGTGGACCGGCGGCGGTCCGTCATCCAGGGGGACAGCTTCTGCGCGCATTCCTTGCACAGGTTGCCGTCCTCCAGCTTGCGATTGCCCATCAGGCCGATCTCGCCGCCGCAGATATCGCAGATTTTCTTATCGAACAGCTTACCCAAAATGCCCATGGTATTCTCCTCCTGTCGCTGGTAACGATTATTTCCATAGTATTATTATACCAAGGAATGACGGCCCTGTAAATACCAAAACCGTCCCGGGGACAAAAACTGCGAGGAATGATCAGATGCCGATCGCGTTGACGATGCCGGGCATGCGCTGCACCTGGTCCAGCAGCTCCTCCTGCTTCACGCCGCCGCGCAGGCTGACCTGGGCGGCATAGCGGGCTTCGCCGTCGTCCAGCGACTGGATCTTCAGGTTCGCGATGGCCATCCGGTGATCCTTGCAATAACGCAGCACGTGGTCCAGCGAGGTCTTTTCGTTGTACAGCAGCTCCACGGCGTATTCCGGGGCGGGCTGGATGATGGCGCTGCCCAGCCTGCCGATCCAGGTTTCCGCCAGCAGCACCAGCGCCGTGCCCGCGATGGCGATTTCATAATACCCGCTGCCGACGGCCAGGCCGATGATGCCGGTGGTCCACAGCCCGGCGGCGGTGGTCAGCCCCTTGATGGTCAGACGCTTGGTGATGATGATCGTGCCCGCGCCGATGAAGCCCAGGCCGGTGATCACCTGGCCGCTGATGCGGGTGATGTCCGCCGGCAGCTTCATTTCCAGGTAGATGTACAGCCCGGTGACGGCCGCCGTCGCCGCGCCCAAGCACACCAGGATGTGGGTCCGGAAGCCTGCGGGCCGGTTTTTGCTGGAACGCTCCAGGCCGATCAGCGCGCCGCATACGCACGCGGCCACCATGCGGAAAAGCACCGCGCCGAAGCCCATGCCGCGCAGTCCGTCAAACACAGAAAGCATCGCCGTGCCTCCTCTCTGTCAGGATATCAGTTCCTGTACCGAATGGACGCAGCCCAGCTCCGCCACGGAGGTGAGCATGCCCGAATGGGAATGGTTTTCCTTGCTCAATTGCAGTATGAAGATGGCCGAGGGGTATTTTTCATCCTTGCGCTCGGTGCGCTCGATATCGATGTCGTATACGCGGGCGTGCTGCGCTTCGATGGCGCTGGTGATGGAGGCGATGTCCTCCACCGATTCAAACTCTACGTTCAGCGTGATGTTGCGCAGCCGGCGCTTGAACTCGATCTCCAGGGGCGACATCACGTTCAGCACCAACACGATCAGCAGCGTGGCGGGAATCACGCACTCATAAAAACCCGCGCCCGCCGCGATGCCCATGCATACGGTGGCGAACAGGCCGGTGGCGGTGGTCAAGCCGTTCACCTGCTGGTGGGCCACCTTGATGATGATGCCCGCGCCCAGAAAGCCGATGCCGGTAATGACCTGCGCGCCCAGGCGCGAAGCGTCGAACTTCATGCCCACTTCTTTCGCGACCGCCGACCAGGGCCCGGTCAGCATCGCGTATTCGTAGAGCGCCAGCAGCACCGCGATCGCCGCGCCGATGCTGATCAGCATATAGGTGCGCAGACCGGCGGGCCGGTCCTTTTTCGAACGCCCGTAACCCACTGCGCCGCCGCACGCCGCAGCCAGCAGCAGCCGCAGCATCGCCACGGGGAAGCTGAATTGCCGCAGGGAACCGATGAACGCTTGCATGGCGCGCCTCCTCCGTATCCGAACCTTTTATTTCTATTATTATCATATCAGTTTGCGGTGCAAACATCAACATCTATTCAGTGAAATTATAATTATTGTGTAAATATGGCGCGCCGCTGTGTAAATATTGACTGACGCCCGCAGGCTTCCCCGCATATTCGTTGACTTTTAATATTGTTTATGATATACTGATAATGAAATACAGGTGATCTTATTTTTAAAACCAGATAATTTCGCTCAAAGAACAGCTTTCCGAGGGCGGAGCAAAAGGGAGACACAGAGTTCCATGAAGATCGCGTTTATGTTTTCCGGCCAGGGGGCCCAGTTCCCCGGCATGATGAAGGATATTTATGATGCGGAGCCCGCTGCAAAGGCGGTGTTCGACGCCGCCGGCGCGGCGCTGGGGCGCGACATCGCCGGCCTGTGCTTCGAAGGAACGCAGGAGGATCTGAATCTGACGCACAACACCCAGCCCTGCGTGCTGGCCGCCGATCTGGCCGCCGCGATGGCGCTGCGGGCCCACGGCGTGGAGCCGGCGGCCGCGGCGGGCTTTTCGCTGGGCGAATACGCGGCGCTGGCCTTTGCCGGGGCGATGCCGCTGGACGAAGCGTTTGGGATCATCCAGATCCGCGCCGACGCCATGCAGGCGGCGGTGGCCCCGGGAGAGGGCGCCATGGCGGCGATGATCGGCGGCGACAGCGACGCGGTGGAGGCCGTGTGCGCGGCGGTACAGTCCGGCTACGTGGTGGCGGCCAATTACAACTGCCCGACGCAGACGGTGGTGTCCGGCGAAGCCGCGGCGGTGGACGAGGCCATCGCCCTGGCGGCGGAAAAACGCATCCGCGCGAAGAAGCTGCCGGTGAGCGCGCCGTTCCACTGCGCGCTGATGAAGCCCGCGGCGGACCGGCTGGAAGCGCTGTTCGCGGAAAAGCGCTTTGCCGCGCCGGCGATCCCGGTGTACATGAACGTGGACGCCGAGCCGAACGCCGATGCCGCGCGGATCCCCGAGCTGCTGGTCCGCCAGGCGATGAGCCCGGTGCGCTGGGCGCAGACGCTGCGGCGGATGCAGGCCGACGGCTTCGATACGTTCATCGAATGCGGCCCGGGCCGCACGCTGACGGGCCTGGCCCGCAAGACGCTGGAGGGCGCGACGCTGCTGCGCGCGGGCGACGCGGAATCGCTGCGCGAGACGCTGGAAGCCCTGGGGAAATAAATTCGAGGTAGATCGAATATGGATGCCAAATTGGCGGAAAAGCAGCATAGAAAAGGAAAGCTATACGTGGAGGAGCGGCTGGCGCTGCTGTTCGACGACCACCAGTATTCGGAGATCACCGCCCCCGAAGAGCGGGACGGCGTGTACATCTGCGAGGGCACGGTGTCCGGCAAGCGCGCGATCGTCGCTGCCCAGGATTTCACCTTCAAGGGCGGCACGCTGGGCCTGCGGCACGGCCGGAACATCGCCATGGGTCTGGACCGCGCCATGAAGAAGAAATGCCCGTTCATCGCCATGAACGATTCCGGCGGCGCGCGCATCCAGGAGGGCGTGGACGCGCTGGCGGGCTACGGCGAGATCTTCTACCGCAACGTGAAGGCCTCGGGCCGCATCCCGCAGATATCGATGATCCTGGGCCCCTGCGCCGGCGGCGCGGTGTATTCGCCCGGCATTACCGATTTCATATTCATGACCGACAAGGTCAGCCAGATGTTCATCACCGGCCCGAAGGTCATCCACGCCGTCACCGGCGAGACCATCACCGGCGAGGCGCTGGGCGGCACGGTGATGCACGGCGCCAACAGCGGCGTGGCCCACGTCTGCACCCAGACCGAGCAGGAATGCATCGAACAGGTGCGGCGGCTGGTGAGTTTGATCCCTTCCAACTGCCGGGACCGGCGGCTGCACTGCTACGTGGACACCAACGCGCCGATCTTCAATTTCGAGCTGCCCGGCGACGCCCGGTGCGGCTACGACATCGGCGGCGTCATCGCCAACATATTCGACGTGGGCAGCTTCATGGAGCTGCAGCCCGATTTCGCCAAGTCCATCGTGATCGGGCTGGCGAAGCTGGGCGGCGAGACGGTGGGCATCATCGCCAACCAGCCCCACTGCATGGCGGGCGTGCTGGACTGCAATTCCAGCGACAAGGGCGCGCGGTTCGTGCGCTTCTGCGACGCGTTCCGCATCCCGATCATCTCGTTCACCGACGTGCCCGGCTACCTGCCCGGCATCGCCCAGGAGCAGGCCGGCATCATCCGCCACGGCGCGAAGCTGCTGTACGCCTTCTCCGAGGCCACGGTGCCGAAGGTGAACATCATCCTGCACAAGGCCTACGGCGGCGCGTACATCGCCATGAACAGCCGGCACATCGGCGCGGACTGCGTGTACAGCTGGCCGGACGCCGAGGTGGCCGTGATGGGCGAGCAGGGCGCGGTGGAGATCCTCTACGCCAAGGAGACCCGCGACATGGACAGCCAGCAGGCCCGGGAGTTTTTGAACCGGAAAGCCGCCGAGTACCGCCGCGAGGTGATGAACACCCGCCTGGGGCTGCAGCGCGGCTACATCGACGCGGAGATCATGCCGGAGCACACCCGCGACCGGCTGATCGAGCAGCTGAACCAGCTGGGCACGAAGGCGATCATCCGCCGGGCCTTCCGCCGCCACGGGAACAT
>CACWVN010000015.1 GCA_902764285.1 uncultured Eubacteriales bacterium | reverse complement strand
GGTCATGGCGTTCATGCCGCTTGGCACGTCCACGGCGATCACCGGCCGGCCGTCCAGCGCGCTTATCCGCAGATTCTTCCTATCTCACCGGACAACGCCCTTATCTTCAGTTCGGAAGACACCCACGGCGACTTTATGCAGGACCTGGTTGACCAGTTGAGCGGAGAACCCTTCACGGAACCGCTGCTGAAAGAGTGGAACATCCAGCCATATATAGTCAATCCAACATCGGCCGATGACCTCAGGACAGGCGAATATGCGTATCTTCTTCCGGCCAGCCACCAGGAAGACGGCCAGGCAGGCATCATCCGCATTTCCGACGGCCGCTTCAGCCTGCTGGAGACGGAGCTGTTCGACCCGGTGGAGATCAAGGACGGATACCCGGAATACGCTCCTTACGAGGGCAAATGCTTCTTCCAGCCCTGCTACCACGCCTCCGAGCCGCGATGCGCCGTGCGCGAGGCCGTGGCGGAGGGGCAGATCGACGCCCGGCGCCACGAGCGCTATGTGGCGCTGCTGAACGATATGAAGACGCGATGGAGGGATCGATATGGTTAAAATCGCCCCGTCCCTGCTGGCCGCGGACTACTTGCGGATCGGCGAGGAGATCCGGCGCATGGCCGACGCCGGCGCGGATTATTTGCACTTCGACGTGATGGACGGCAGCTTCGTGCCGGGCATTACCTTCGGTCAGGACGTTGCCGCGCGCGCGGCCGAGGGCCCGCTGCCGGTGGACGCGCACCTGATGGTCGTGAACCCCGAAAAGCACATCGACGCCTTTGCCAGGGCCGGCGTGAAGATCATCACCGTGCACGCCGAGGCCACTGCCCACCTGCATCGCGCGCTGCATCAGATCCGCGCGGTGGGCTGCCTGGCGGGCGTGGCGCTGAACCCGGCCACTTCGCCGGACTGCCTGCGCTATGTGATGGGCGATTTCGACCTGGCGCTGGTGATGACGGTGAATCCCGGCTACGGCGGACAGAAGCTTATCTCCGCCTGCATCGACAAGGTGGCCGAGATTCGCGGCATGCTGGATCGCGCCGGAAAGGACGCCATCATCGAGGTGGACGGCGGCGTGAACACCGAGACCGCCGTGCCGCTGATGCGCGCCGGCGCCACCATGCTGGTGGCGGGCAGCGCCCTCTACGGCGCGCCGGACGCCCGGGCGGTCATCGATACCCTGCGCCGGGAATGCGCGTAACTGAGAAAATAACTGCCAAATCATGGAACCCGGGACCGCCTTCCGCCGTCTTATTCCCAGTGAACAGGACGATGGGAGGCGTTTTTTATGAAAAAGATGTTGTGCCTGGCGCTGATCGCGCTGCTGTGCCTTTCGGCTTTCGCGGAAGCCGCGGAACCGGCCCCGGTCCCCGGCAACCGGCTGGGACTGGCGACGCTGCGGCAGCTGGCGGACCGCGGCGGGAACCAGTTCGTTTCGCCGGTCAGCCTGGCCTACGCGCTGTCCATGGCGGCGGCGGGTGCGGAGGGCGAGACGCTGGATGAGCTGCTGGCGGCGCTGGACGCGGGCGGCGCGGAGGACATCGCCGCGCTGAACGAACGGCTGCGCGCGGCGGGCCTGCGCTGGGCGAACGCGGCGTTTGTCAGGGACGGGCTGCCGCTGGACCCGGAATACGCCGCTGCGCTGGAGGCGAATTTTGCGGCGGAGCTGTTCCCGCTGGACGCGGCGGAGCGCGTGAACGCCTGGGTGGCGGAGCACACCGACGGGCTGATCGATCACCTGATGGACGACGTGGACCCGTCGCTGCTGCTGATGCTGGTGAACGCCATCGTGATGGACGCGAAGTGGCTCAGCCCCTTCGATCCGGAGGATACCTGGGCGGGCGATTTCCACGCGCCGGACGGCGACGTGCAGGCGGATTTCATGCATCAGACGCTGTACGCCAGCTACGCGGAGATCGACGGCACGCAGATGATCCGGCTGAATTACGCCGGCAGCGGGCTGTGCATGCTGATCGCGCTGCCCCCGGAGGGCGGCTTGGACGCGGCGATGGACGCGCTGGCGGAGCGCGGGCTGGACTGGTTCGACCTGCCCGGCGAATACACCGAAGTGACGCTGAGCCTGCCGAAGCTGGATCTGGAGGTTTCCAACCTGCTGGGCGAAACGTTGCGGGCGCTGGGCATCACGCGGGCGTTCGCCGAGGACGCGCAGTTCGCCGGCATCAGCCAGCAGCCGGTGAAGGTCAGCGACGTGCTGCAAAAGGTGCGCGTGCAGGTGGACGAAGAGGGCACCCGCGCGGCGGCCGTGACGGCGGTGATGGTGGACGGCTGCGCCATGCCGGGCGACGAGCCGGAACCCGTTCCCATGATCGTGGACCGGCCGTTCGCGATGGTCATCGCGGACATGGATTCCGGCGCGATCTGCTTCGCCGGCGCGGTGGTGAACCCCGTCGGGTAATACCATAAATCTGTCACAATTTAACACAAACGGGCTATGAAAGCGCCGGGGGAATGGCTATAATAACCCCAGTCAGGATTCCTTTAAGTCGATCCCGTGAGGTCGGCAAGGCGCTTGAACACGCATGTTGTGATGCCCGGGCGATGCCCGCGATCATGGAATATGCCCCTGCCTTGCCGGCGGGGGCATTTCTTATGCGGAGGAGAAGCAGCCGTGCAGAGGAAGACCCAGCTGATGGACGAAGCCCAGATGCGCCGCACGATCACCCGCATGGCGCACGAGATCATCGAGCGCAACAAGGGCGTGGACGGCGTGGTGCTGGTGGGCATCCGCCGCCGGGGCGAACCCATCGCCCGCATGCTGGCCGAGGCCATCGGGCGCGTGGAGGGCGTGAAGCCGCCCGTGGGCACGGTGGACATCACCTTCTACCGGGACGACCTGACGAACCTGTCCCGCGATCCGATGCTGAACCGCACCGATATTCCCTTTTCCATCGAAGAGCGTACCGTGGTGCTGGTGGACGACGTGCTGTACACCGGGCGCACGGCCCGGGCGGCGCTGGACGCGCTGGTGGACGTGGGCCGCGCGCGGCGGGTGCAGCTGGCGGTGCTGATCGACCGCGGCCACCGGGAATTGCCCATCCGCGCCGATTTCGCCGGCAAAAACGTGCCCACGGCGGTGTCCGAGTTCGTGCGCGTGGCCGTGGCCGGCATCGACGACGAGACGGGCGTGTGGCTGTGCGACCGGTAATGCAAAGGGGGATTCCGTTCCCCTCCGCTGCCGCCCCCTGACGGATTCGCCTGAATCGCAGGCGATTTCCGGGCGGCGAATCCGCAAGGAAATCATTTTTGCTCTGGTCGACAGGCTTCCTGCCGCAAAAATGATCCCGTTCGCGGCGGCAAAGCGGCCGCGAACGATGGAAGATCGGGGATTGGCCATCCCCGATAGCCCCGCAAATTGGCTTTGACAGCGGTCAGTATATCCGTTGATTTCCGGCCTTCTGCCGAAATCATACAGGGCGGCGATGCCGCCCGAGCGCGAAAGCGCACAAGAAGAAAGGTGGATGATTCTCCATGTCTGAACAGGGTATTCGCGACGCAAGGTCTCTGGGCGCGCCCAGGATGCTGCTGCTGGGCTTCCAGCACATGTTCGCCATGTTCGGCGCCACGGTGCTGGTGCCGGTGCTGACGGGCCTGCCGGTGGCGACGACGCTGCTGTTCGCCGGCCTCGGCACGCTGCTGTTCCACTTCCTCACCAAGGGCAAGGTGCCCGCCTTCCTGGGCTCCTCCTTCGCCTTCATCAGCGGCTACGCCGCCGTGGCGGCCCTGTTCGGGAACGAAGAGGCCATCAACTGGATCCCCTACGCCGGCGTGGGCGTGGTCTGCGCGGGCCTTCTGTACGCGGTGCTTTCGGCGCTGGTGAAGTCCTTCGGCGCCAAGCGCGTGATGCGCTTCTTCCCGCCCATCGTCACCGGCCCGGTCATCATCTGCATCGGCCTGACGCTGGCCTATACCGCCATCGACAACTGCGCCACCAACTGGTGGATCGCGCTGCTGGCCATCGCCATCGTCATCGTGGCGAACATCTGGGGCAAGGGCATGATCAAGATCGTGCCGATCCTGCTGGGCGTGGTCGGCAGCTACATCGTGGCCGCCCTCTGCGGCCAGGTGGATTTCTCCGGCGTGGCTTCCGCCAAGTGGATCGGCTTCCCGGTCAAGTTTGACAACACCGTGTTCAGCCTGTTCAAGGGCTGCGACGGCGGCCGGCTCGTGAGCGCCATCGCCATCATGATGCCCGTCGCGCTGGCGACGATGGTGGAGCACATCGGCGACGTCTGCGCCATCTCCTCCACCGTGGGCGAAAACTTCGTGGCCGATCCCGGCCTGCACCGCACGCTGCTGGGCGACGGGTCCGCCACCGCGCTGGCCGCGCTGTTCGGCGCCCCGGCCAACACCACCTACGGCGAGAACACCGGCGTGCTGGCCATGACGAAGGTCTACGACCCCAGGGTCATCCGCATCGCGGCGGTGCTGGCCGTGCTGTTCGCCTTCTGCCCCAAGTTTGAAGCGCTGATCCACGCCATGCCCGCGGCCACCATCGGCGGCGTCAGCCTGATCCTGTACGGCATGATCTCCGCCGTCGGCGTGCGCAATGTCGTGGAAAACCAGGTGGACTTCACCAAGAGCCGCAACATCATCGTGGCTGCCATGATCCTGGGCCTGACGCTGGGCATCCACTTCTCCGGCAAGCTGGGCGCGGTTCCGGCCATGTCCATCAACGGCGCCGTCAGCTTCTCCATCGGCGCGGTCACCGTCAAGCTGTCCGGCCTGGCCGTCGGCGCGCTGGTGGGCATCATCATCAACGCCATCCTGCCCGGCAACGACTACGAGTTCGGCGCCAATCCGGTGGGCGACACCGCCGTCAATTTCCAGCAGGGCATCGACCGCGTGAGCGGCAAGAAGAACGCCAAGTAATCCATCATAATCATCTGGAAACGGCCCGGCCGCCATTCGACTGCCGGCGCCGTTTCCGTCCATGTGCCGCGGCGCCGCCGGATCTGTCCGGACGGCGTCGCGGCAAAAGCCATATGTGCGGAGGGATAAGATGAAGAAGCTGTTGTGGCTGCTGGCGCTGCTGGCGCTGGCGGGTTTGATGGCTGCGTCGATGGCCGAAGGCGGCACAGACGTGATTTCCATCGCCGACCTTTGCGACGCCCAGGCCGGCGCGCGCTTTGACGCCGCGCCGAGCGTATCCGGCGCGCTTTCCGATGACGGCACGGCGGATATGACCGTGATGGTCTACATCTGCGGCAGCAACCTGGAGAGCGGCGTCGCGCACTGGGCGACGCGCGACCTGGCGGAGATGTTCGGCTCGGGCTTCGACGAAAGCCGCGTGAACCTGGTGCTGGCCCTGGGCGGAGCCGCCGCCTGGGAATCGAACCGGTTCCCCACAAATTGCGTTACCGAACTGTATTGCAGGCCTGCCCGGGGCGTCGCATCCATAATCAACAGCCAGTACGGCGCCAGCATGGGCGACGCCGGCACGCTGTCCACTTTCCTCCGGGACGCCGTGGCCGCCTGCCCGGCGCGGCGCTATGTGCTGGTGATCTGGAATCACGGCGGCGGGCCCGTGGACCGGCTGTGCGTGGACGAGCTGTTTGATGACGGCCTCTATACCCAGGAGCTGGTGGAGGCGCTGGCGGACAGCCCCTTCGGGCCCGAACAGAAGCTGGAATGGATCGGCATGAACGCCTGCCTGATGGGCAGCGCGGAGATCGGCAGCGCGCTGGCGCCCTACGCGGATTATCTGTTCGCCTCCGAGGACGTGCTGATCGCGCCGGATTTTGACTACGGCTTCCTGCGCGATCTCGTGGATCAGGACGCTGAAACCGCGGGCCGGGCCATCGTCGATGGATACTTTGATTCCTATGAGAAGTTCTGGATGAGGTACGGCGGCGACATCAATTCGATCAAGACGTACATCAGCGCGGACCGGACGATGTCCGTGATCGACCTGAGCAAGATGGACGCCGTGGAGCAGGCCGTGGACGCCCTGTTCTCCGCCGCGCCCTCGCCGGCGGACGAAGGGGATTTCATCAAGCTGGCCCGCGCCCGTTCCGACGCGCTGGAGTTCGGCCTGTCCAGCGGCGTGCACCTGGACCTGGTGGACCTGGAGAGCCTGGCCGACGCCTATTCCGGGATTGCGCCGGATCAGTCGGCCGCGCTGAAGGCCGCGGTGAGCGACGCCGTGGTCTACAACCGCACCAACATCGACGGCGCCTCCGGCCTGTCCATCTATTATCCCCACAGCAACCAGCTGTATTATTATTACCTGTGGGGCGCGCAGATGGCGGCGAACGACTTCGGCGGCAGCTATCGCGCGTTCATGGAGGCGTACCTCGACAAGCTGTACGAGGACACCGTGAACTGGTCCGGCGTGTTTGATACGCTGACGGTCGTGGCCCGGGACGACGGCGAGGGCTGCACGGCCATGGTCAGCCTCACCGGCGAACAGATCCAGTACGCCTACAGCGCGCAGCTGATTACCCTGCAAGGCAGCCGGCTGCTGGATTCCAGCGGCGGGTATCACCTGATGGGACACCAGCAGAAGGCCTCCCTGATCGGCGATACGCTGGTGGTGGATTTTGATGGAAAGGCCATGGCGCTGATGGACGGCAGCGGCAACGTGGTCAGCGCCATCAATTCCGTGTGGCGCGACGGCTATTATTTCGTGAGCGCTTCCCTGCAGGACCGCCCCATCGGCGAGTTTGACGGAACCGAGCGCGTGCAGTGCGTCTGGCTGGTGCTCAGAGAGAACGGCGCGGGCGGGCTCGACCTGGTCAATATCGTTCCCTGCGACCGGAACGAGGTCGCGCCGAGCGACGACAAGATCAACGCCAGCTTCAGCGGTCTCACGCTGGACAGCGATATGTGGCCGGTCATCTATCTGACGGGCGTCAGCGTCCAGCCCCGGTACGACGAAGCGGGCAGGATCACCCCGGCGGATACCTGGCCCTCGACAGACGATTTCAGCGACCCGAACACCGTGCTTTCCATGCAGTACGTGGACAACACCCAGCCCTGGCAGCTCGGCTTCACGTCGATCCCGGACGACATCTACGGCCGCTATGCCCAGCTGGTCATCACGGATATCTGCGGCAGGCGCCACGCCAGCCCGCTGGTGCCGCTGCCCAACCGGTGCAAGCTGGCTGCCGCGCAGCTGAACGAGCAGCTCTACACTGAAGGCGATATCAGCGTCACGCTGTCCGAAATCAGCCTGGTCCGCGACGATATCAACGGCCACACGGGCATGCTGTTCACGCTGGACATTGAAAACCCGACGGATGGGCAGCTGTTTTACGGCATCGCGAACCTCGCTTTCAACGGAACGCCGCAGATGACCCGGCTGAGCTGGACCGACGACGAGGGCAACGCCCAGTCCATCGATACCAACGCCGGCATCAGCTGGAACGCGAACCCGCAGTCCAGTACGCGGATCTCGCTGTTCCTGGATTGGAACGAGCTGGTCAGCGACATCCCGGAGCACATCGACCGCATCGCCTTCGATACGACCTTCGCGCTGTATGAGACGGACGACTATGCCGCCGGTGCCGCCGCGTCCTTCGAAGGCAGCGTCGATCTGGCCGTCGATCTGGACGCGAGGGGAATGAAGGACTGATCCCCGGCCCGCGGCCGCGGGAAACAACGCCCCGCTTCGATTTGAAGCGGGGCGTTGTTCATGTTGACGTTGTGAAAACGACGTGATAAAATACGGCAAAGAGATTTGCACCGGGGGGGGTCGCGGATGAAGAAGCTATGTCTGGTTCACGACTGGGAATACAGGACGTCCGACGGATATGGAAATGTCATCTGGTATGGCGACGACAGGGACTGCAGGGCGCAGTGCAGGAAATGCTTCAAGTGGAATAATTTCAAAGGCGGGCATCGGTTTGAGACCCTCCCGGGCGGCGATTTGAAGCGGTGCATCCGCTGCGGCCGGGAGTTTTCGACTGCGCCGAAGCCTCTGTCGCTGGAGCAGGCGTTGGACAAGCTGGCGCACTTTCACACTTTTTCCACGGATCGGACGGAGGAGGCTCAGCTGACGGAGCGCATCCTCCAATTCGGCGAAAACGCCTGGAAGAATATCGTCGGGTATTTGAGCGACTGCGCCATGGGGGTTAAGTCGGATGGCTGGTGGTACAACGCGCCGTATCTCGTCCGCTTGATCGCCCGCTTTCCCGAGGCGCCTCTGGACGAAGTGTACGAATATCTCGCCGATAAAACGTCGAATCGCGCGGAGTGCCAGACCTGTATTCGGGACGTGGCGAAGGAGGAACTCGCCAAGCTGAAAGCCAGCCAAAGCGATGCATGATTTTGCAGGCACAGGCCGCCTCTGCCTCTGATGGAAGCGGTTGCCGATACGAAAAAGATTCCCCGCGCCGGAAACCATGGCGCGGGGAATCGCCGCGATTGGCCGCGGCAGCGCGTTTCAACAGGGTCCGCGGGCTCAGTATCCCAGCTCCGCGGACTTGTCATACACGGGCTTCAGGGCGTGGTAGATCTTCTCGTAGACCTGGAAGGTCTTCTGGTAGGCGGGCTGGTTTTCCGGGACGGGCAGGGTCTCAGTCTCGGGCTTGATGATGGAGACCGCCTCGCCCAGGTTCTTCCAGATGCCCGCGCCCACGCCGGCCACCATGATGGCGCCGTAGGCGCCGCCCTCGCTGGCGGCGGACATGGTGTACACCGGCAGATCGAAGATGTCGGCCTGCATCTGCCGCCACAGCGGGGACACGCTGCCGCCGCCGGAGGCGTAGACCTTCTCATTCTTCGCGAAGCCGCCCATGATGTCCACCAGCTGCTTCAGCGAATAGGTGACGCCCTCCATCACGCTGCGGGTGATGTCGCCCTTCTTCGTGCCCAGCGTCAGCCCGTAGAAGCAGCCGCGGGCGTTCGGGTCCGGATAGGGGCAGCGCTCGCCGGTCAGGTAAGGGGTGAACACCACGCCGTTCGCGCCGGGTACGGACTGCTCCGCGTAGCCGCCCATCACGTCGTACACGTTGCGGCCGCTCTCCTTGGCCTCGATGCCCTCGGCCTTGCACAGCTCGTCGCGGTACCAGCGATAGGCGCCGCCGGCGGTCAGCGTGCAGCCGAAGGACAGCCACTGGCCGGGCTCGTTGCCGCAGAACATCTGCAGATCGCCGTTGGGGTTGTCCTCGTAGTGGTCCAGCGCCATGGAAACGTTGCCGGAGGTGCCGATCACCACGCCCAGGATGCCGGGCTTCACCAGGCCCGCGCCGGTGGTCTGGATCACGGCGTCGCCGCCGCCGTAGAAGCAGGGCAGGCCCTCGGGCAGCCCGGTCTCCTCAGCCACGGCCTTCGTGACGCGGCCGCCCAGCTCGATGGATTCGTGGGCTTCGGGGAAGATGGCTTTGTCCAGCCCGGCGATGGCGATCAGCTCGTCGGACCAGCGGCGGTTCTTGGTATCGTAGAAGCCAGTACCGGAGGCGTCGGACACGTCGATGCCGATCTCGCCGGTGAAGCGCCAGCGGATGTAATCCTTCGGGCAGAAGAACACCTTCATCTTTTTGAAGTTCTCCGGCTCCTCATCCCGCAGCCACAGGATCTTGCCGCCGGTGTAGCCGGTCAGCATCCGGTTGTTGGTGTAGCTCAGCAGCTTTTCCAGCCCGCCGGCCTTTTCGGTGATCCAGTCGCACTGGGCCTGGGTGCGCTGGTCGCACCACAGAATGGCCGGGCGGATCACGTTGTACGCCTCGTCCAGGGCCACCAGGCCGTGCATCTGGCCGGAGAAGCTCATGCCCGCGATGTCCTCGCCCTTCACGCCGGATTTCGCCAGGATGACCTTCAGGCCGCGCACCACCGCGTCCCACCAGTCCTGGGGCTCCTGCTCGGCCCAGCCGGGCTTCGGGGTGTACAGCGGGTATTCCTGGGTGGAGGAGGCGATGACGGTGCCCTCATCGTCGGTGATGATGCACTTGGCGCCGGAGGTACCGATGTCCAGTCCGATCAGGTACTTCTTGCTCATGGGGATTGACTTCCTTTCTGTGTGTAGAGTGGGTGTCGTTGGGTTGCGATAACGCGGCGCGCCCTGCGGCGTCAATTGGGCCGACGCAGCCGCGTGTACTTCGATGATATCCAGCATGCCACGCCGTCCAGCTCGCAACAGTACCACAGGCGGCCGTTTTTGTCCGCCTGCGCCACGCCGAGCGAGGGGATGACCTCACCGCCGAACAGATAGCCGAGGGCGGCGTATTCCGTGCCCGGGCCGTCCCGAAGGATCAGGTCTACGGACGGGTCGTCCGCGGTGACGGTGCCGTAGCCGATGCCGTAGTAATCGTTCGCATAATCGTCATAATCGTGGAGGATGGCGTCGACATACGCGATCAGCACGTAGCCGACCTCCCTGTCGGTCTCCACCAGGACGAAGTAATCGCCGTTGTCCTCGTAGACGTTTCGGGTCAGCAGGGTCACGTACTCGCCCAGGCGCACCCGCTCGATCGCGGTCGCCTTGGTGGAGGGACGGCTCCTCAGGGTGACGTATTCGTTGCAGTTGACGATGACGCCGTCCATCATCAGTTCTTCGAAGTCGGCGCGGGCGCTCCATGACAGCAGCAGCGCCAGCAGGAAGACGAGGGCGATTACACGGGCTTTGCGCATCTGGGATTCCTCCTTCGTGACGGTACGGTCGTTCGGCGGTCAATGCGGTTTCCCGCTGCGGTATTTCCGCATGCGGTCCATGACCCTGCGGGAAACCTGAGAGATCTTTGCGAAGTCCAGCCGGTTCTCGTCGCCCTCGATCAGCCGCTTGATGTTTCCGCGGTGTCCGAACAGCGAAAGCGCCGCCGCCACGCAGGCCGCGATCACGAACAGCGGGTAGTTGGCCCGGCCGCGTTCCATGATGGCGGTGAGGATCGGGAAGGCGACGGTGGTGATCAAAGAGGCGATGGACATGTACCGCGTCAGCCCGACGGCGATGATCTGCACCACCAGCAGCGCCAGCGCCATCCACGGGTTGATGGCGAGGATCAGCCCCAGCGACGTGGCGATGCCCTTGCCGCCCTTGAAGCCCATGAACGCGGGGAAATCGTGGCCCAGTATGGCGCACAGGCCGCCGATCAGCAGCCCGAGATCGCCGGCCAGCCACCCGCCGATCAGGCACGCGACGTAGCCCTTCAGGCAGTCGCCCGTCAGCGTCAGCACGCTGGGCAGCCAGCCCAGCGTCCTGAGCACGTTGGTGGTGCCGGAATTGCCGCTGCCGTGCTTGCGGATATCCCTGAGCCCGTAGGCCTTGGAGACCAGGAAACCGCAGGAGATGTTGCCCAGCAGGTAACCGATGACCGCGGCCAGTATGCATTTGAATACCATGGTATTAGCCTCCATGCGCGGATTTCACGCCCCCATGATAGCACGGGGATGTGAACCGCAGATGAATTATTCTTCCTTCTTTTTCCGTTCGCGCAGGATGAACTTCAGCGGCGTGCCCTCGAAACCGAACGCCTTGCGGAACTGGCCCTCCAGGAACCGCTCGTAGGAGAAGTGCATCAGCGTCTGGTCGTTGACGAACATCACGAACGTGGGCGGCTGCACCGCCTGCTGCGTGGCGTAGTAGATCTTCAGCCTCCGGCCCGACGTGGCGGGCGGCTGCAGCGCGGCCTGGGCGTCGGCCAGGATGTCGTTGAGGAGGCCGGTGGTCACCCGGCGGGTGGCCTCGGCGTACACGGCGCGCACGGCGTCCAGCACCTTGTTCACCCGCTGGCCGGTCATCGCCGAGATGAACAGCACCGGCGCGTAGGCCATGAATTTCAGGTTCTCCCGGACCTCCCGGACGAACTTGTCCATGGTGCCGGTGTCCTTTTCCACGGCGTCCCACTTGTTGATGACGATCACCGCGGCCTTGCCCTTTTCGTCCACATACCCGGCGATCTTGCTGTCCTGCTCGGTCACGCCCTGGGTGGCGTCGACCAGCAGCAGCGCCACGTCGCAGCGGTCGATGGCGGCCAGCGCGCGCACGATGGAAAAGCGCTCCAGCGACTGGTATTCGATGGCCCGCTTGCGGCGGATGCCGGCGGTGTCGATGATCACGAAGTCCTGGCCGTTGTCGGTGAACCGGGTGTCGATGGCGTCGCGGGTGGTGCCGGCGATGTCGGAGACCATCACGCGGTCCTCGCCCAGGATGCGGTTGACGAGGCTGGATTTGCCCACGTTGGGCTTGCCCACCACGGCGATCTGGATCGCGCCGTCGTCGTCCTCCTCGGCGTCGGGATCGGGGAAATAGGCGCACAGCGCCTCCAGCAGGTCGCCGAAGTTCAGCAGGTTCACGCTGGACACGCCGATGGGATCGCCGATGCCCAGGTTATAAAACTCGTAGATATTGTCCATCGACCGGATGTTGTCGATCTTGTTCACCACCAGCATGACGGGCTTGCCGCTCTTGCGCAGCATGTCGGCCACGTCCTCGTCGTCGGCGGTCAGCCCGCTCTTGCCGTCCACGAAGAACAGGATCACATCGCAGGTCTCGATGGCGATCTCCGCCTGCCGGCGCATCTGCGACAGCAGCGGGTCGTCGCTGCTGGGATCGATGCCGCCGGTGTCGATCAGCGTGAATTTGTAGTTCTGCCATTCGCAGTCGGCGTACACGCGGTCGCGGGTCACGCCCGGCGTGTCCTCTACGATGGCGATGCGCTTTCCGACCATCTGGTTGAAGAACGTGGATTTGCCGACGTTCGGCCGGCCCACGATGGCGACCAGGGGTTTAGACATAATGGTTTGCCCTCCGTATTCCTCCGCGCGCGCGGGGGAGAGATATTCCGTATTCAGCGGCGCGCCGCGTCCAGCGAGATCTCGCCGCAGTAGCTGGTGGCGAAGATCCGGCGCACTTCGTCCGGGACGCGGGTCTGCCCCAGGGCCCACATCAGCTTGGTGACGGCGGCCTCGGTGGTCATGTCCAGCGCGGAAATGACGCCGCAGGACAGAAGCCGCGTGCCCACCTCGTAAAGGCCCAGGTTGCTGGCTTCGTACAGGCACTGGCTGCACACCACCGCGCTGACGCCCTCGGCGGTCAGTTCCTTTAATTGATCCAGCATGCTGGCGCCCACGAACTGCATGCCGCCCGCGCCGAAGGCCTCGATCACGATGCCGCGGTAGTTCATCTTCCGCAGCGCGGACAGGATGTCCGGCCGGAGGCCCGGCACCAGCTTCAGCAGGAACACGTCCCGGCAGATCTCGTCCCGCAGCTTTACCGGCGCGTCCGGGTCCTCCGGGGCGGACACGTAGGCCCGCAGCCCGTCGGCGAACACCTCGCCCAGGCAGCCGGCGTTCACGCTCTCGAACGCGTCGAAGCCCATGGTGCGCACCTTCACCGCGCGGCAGCCGGCGATGATCTTCCGGCTGAACGCGATGCTGACGCCGGGGATGCCGGCGCCCACCGCGGCGAAGGCGGTGTACATGTTGTTGCGCGCGTCCGTCAGCAGGTCGTCGATGGGCATCTGCGACCCGGTGAATACCACCGGCTTCTTCAGCCCCTGCAGCATGAACGAGACCATGGAGGCCGTATAGGCCATGGTGTCGGTGCCGTGGGTGACCACGATGCCGTCGTAATCCGGCAGCGCCCGGTGGATCGCCCGGGCGATCTCGATCCATTCGTCGGCCTGGATGTTGGAGCTGTCCAGGTTCAGAAGCTCCAGCGTCTCGATGCGGTAATACCGGCGCAGCCCGGCCACGTGGCGCATCAGCTCCGCGGCGGAAAACCGCGGGGCGAGGCCGTCCTTCCCGGCGGCGGAGGCGATGGTGCCCCCGGTGGTGATCAGCAGTATCGATTTCACGGGTTTTGGCCTCCGTCCTCCGGCTTCGCCGCCAGCGCCAGCAGCGCGTCCAGCAGATCTTCGCCGCGCCGGCCCACGGGCACGACGGGCACGCCCAGGGATGCGCGCACCTCGTCCAGCGTCATGTCGTCCAGGAACAGCGCGCCGTCCCGCAGCATGACCTCGGTGATCAGTATGGCGTTGCAGTCGACGCCGGCCATTTGCCGCGCCAGGTCGCCGCCGGTGATCAGCCCCGAGACCGTCACGGTGGGGCCGAAGTAGGTGTTCTCCAGCGCGTGCACGGCGATCTCCGTCCCGGCGACGGGGCAGTCCCGCAGCAGGCGGCGGATGAAATCCGCGGCGGATTTGCCGCAGGCGATGGCCACCCTGGTCCCGCCCGGCGTCGCGCGGCGCCGCTCCGGCGGCAGCTCGCTCCAGGCCTCGCGGTACTCCGTATCCAGCAGCCGCAGCAGGCCCACGCCGTCGTCGATCTGGTCGTAGCCCTCGTAGGCCTCGTCCGGGGGGATGGGCCATTCTGCCTTCAGGTAGAATTCGTCCGAGGGGAACACGAACCGCGTGCCCTTCTCCGCCAGCAGCCTGTCCCGCCAGCCGTCGGCGATCGCCATCACCGCGCGGGCCTCCCCGCGGGTATAGGGCCGCAGGTCGAACAGCCCCTCCCGGTGGCCGGTCAGCCCCACGGGCACCAGCGCCAGCGAGCGCGCGCCGGGGAGGACGGACAGATCGCGGATCGTGCGCTCCAGCGCCGCGCCATCGTTGATGCCGGGGCACAGCACGCACTGGCAGTGGAATTCCACGCCGCCGTCGGACAGCATCCGCAGCTGGTCCATCAGCCGCCGCGCCCGGGGCGTGCCCAGCACGGTTTCGCGCAGGTCGGGATCGGTGCAGTGCACCGATACGTACAGCGGCGAGCAGTGCCGTTCGACGATGCGCCGCAGTTCCCGGTCGGAGATGTTGGTCAGCGTCACGTAATTGCCCATCATCAGGCTCATGCGCCAGTCGTCGTCCTTCACGCGCATGCTGTCCCGCGCGCCGCCCGGCAGCTGGTCCACGAAGCAGAACAGGCACTTGTTGCAGCACAGCCGCGTGCCGGACATCATCGGCGTTTCGAAGTTCAGCCCCAGCGGCGCGTATTCCGCCTTGCGGACGGAAAAATCCAGAGCCTCGCCGCTGCGCAGCACCCGCACCGACAGCCGCCGCTCGGCGGTGAGCGCCTGGTAGTCGATGAAATCGATGACGACCTGGCCGCCGATGCGCGCCAGGCGGTCGCCCGCCCGGATGCCCGCCCGGGCCGCGGGGCTGCCGGGATCGACGGAAACGATGAGATGGGACATATTCGCTCCTGAACGGGGAATGATGAATAACGCGCGTATCGCCGCCGTCCCTCGATTCCCGATTCCATATTCACAATTATCCAATAATATTATGCCCCATTTTGCCCGTTCCGTCAACAGGGAAACCGCGCGGAGCGGGGCACGGCGGGAAATCGCCCGGCCCTTTGCCAGAAATGAGACCCGGGCCGCATAAATTGACAATTATTAACTGAAAAATGCTTGTGAAACAGTGCAGAATGGTGTATAATAAAGCGCTATCAGGTAATCAATGTTCAACAGACGTGAAAACAAGAAGCAGGAGGATGACTGAACATGCAGAAGTATGTATACCTTTTCAGCGAAGGTAATGCAACCATGAGGAACCTGCTGGGTGGCAAAGGCGCGAACCTGGCCGAGATGACCGGCCTGGGCATGCCCGTGCCCCAGGGCTTCACCATCACCACCGAAGCCTGCACCCGTTACTATGAAGACGGCAAGACCATCGGCGCGGACATCCAGGAACAGATCGACGCTGCGCTGCTGAAGATCGAGCAGATCAACGAAAAGAAGTTCGGCGACGCCAAGAACCCGCTGCTGGTGTCCGTGCGCTCCGGCGCGCGCGCCTCCATGCCCGGCATGATGGACACCATCCTGAACCTGGGCATCAACGACGAGGTCGCCGCGGGCCTGATCGCCGGCAACCCCGATCCGAAGTTCGAACGCTTCGTGTACGATTCCTATCGCCGTTTCATCCAGATGTTCTCCGACGTCGTGATGGAGATCCCCAAGAAGACCTTCGAAGTCATCATCGACGAAGTGAAGGAAAAGAAGGGCGTCACCAATGACATCGAGCTGGGCGTGGACGATATGAAGGAGCTCGTCGCCCGCTTCAAGGTCTATTATAAAGAGCAGAAGGGCGAAGATTTCCCCACCGATCCCAAGGTGCAGCTGATGGAGGCCGTGAAGGCCGTGTTCCGCAGCTGGGACAATCCCCGCGCCAACGTCTATCGCCGCATGAACGATATCCCCTATTCCTGGGGCACCGCCGTCAACGTGCAGCCGATGGTGTTCGGCAACCTGAATGACCGCTCCGGTACCGGCGTGGCCTTCACCCGCAACCCCGCCACCGGCGAAAAGGCGCTGTTCGGCGAGTATCTGATCAACGCCCAGGGCGAGGACGTCGTGGCCGGCATCCGCACCCCCAGCAAGATCGCTCAGCTGGAGCAGGATATGCCCGAGGTGTACGCGCAGTTCAAGACCATCGCCGACAACCTCGAAAAGCACTACAAGGACATGCAGGACATGGAGTACACCATTGAAAACGGCAAGCTCTACATGCTGCAGACCCGCAACGGCAAGCGCACCGCCGCCGCCGCGCTGAAGATCGCCGTCGACCTGGTCGACGAGGGCATGATCACCGAGCGCGAGGCCGTGATGCGCGTGGAGCCCAAGCAGCTGGATTCCCTGCTGCACCCGATGTTCGACGCCGAGGCGCTGAAGAAGGCCGAACCCATCGGCGAAGGCCTGGCGGCCTCTCCCGGCGCGGCCTGCGGCCAGGTGGTGTTCACCGCCGAAGACGCCAAGGCCTGGAACGAGCGCGGCCAGAAGGTCGTGCTGGTCCGCCTGGAGACCAGCCCCGAGGACATCGAGGGCATGGTGGCCTCCCAGGGCATCCTGACCGTGCGCGGCGGCATGACGTCCCACGCGGCGGTCGTCGCCCGCGGCATGGGCACCTGCTGCGTGTCCGGCTGCTCCGCCATCAAGATGATGGACCACGCGTTCGAGCTGGGCGGCAAGGTCTACAAGGAGGGCGACTGGATCTCCGTGGACGGCTCCACCGGCAAGATCTACGGCGAGGCCATCCCCACTGCGGAAGCCACCATCTCCGGCGATTTCGGCCGGTTCATGGCGTGGGCGGACGCGGCCCGCAAGCTGGCCGTGCGCACCAACGCCGATAATCCGCGCGACGCGGCCCAGGCCGTGAAGTTCGGCGCGGAGGGCATCGGCCTGTGCCGTACCGAGCACATGTTCTTCGAGGGCGACCGCATCAAGGCCGTGCGCGAGATGATCGTGGCCAAGGATGTCGAGGCCCGCAAGACCGCGCTGGCGAAGCTGCTGCCCTATCAGCAGGGTGACTTCGAGGCCATGTACAAGGTGCTCGAGGGCCGTCCGATGACCGTGCGCTACCTGGATCCGCCGCTGCATGAGTTCCTGCCCACCAAGGACGAGGAGATCGTGGAGCTGGCCGACGAGCTGAACATCACCGCCGACGAGCTGCGCCAGACCGTGGCTTCCCTGCATGAGTTCAACCCGATGATGGGCCACCGCGGCTGCCGCCTGGCCGTCTCCTATCCGGAGATCGCCGAGATGCAGACCAAGGCCGTCATTCGCGCCGCCATCAACGTGATGAAGGAGCATCCCGAGTACAAGATCGTGCCCGAGATCATGATCCCGCTGGTGGGCGAGGTGAAGGAGCTCAAGTTCGTCAAGGACGTCGTGGTTGCCACCGCCGATAAGGAAATCGCCGCCGCGGGTGTCGATATGAAGTATCACGTGGGCACCATGATCGAGATCCCGCGCGCCGCCGTCACCGCTGACGAGATCGCGCAGGAGGCCGAGTTCTTCTCCTTCGGCACCAACGACCTGACCCAGATGACCTTCGGCTTCAGCCGCGATGACGCCGCCAAGTTCCTGGGCGCCTACTACGATCACAAGATCTACGAGTTCGATCCCTTCGCCAAGCTGGACCAGGTCGGCGTGGGCGGACTGGTGAAGATGGCCGCCGAAAAGGGCCGCGCCACCCGTCCCGACATCAAGCTGGGCATCTGCGGCGAGCACGGCGGCGATCCGTCGAGCATCGAGTTCTGCCACAAGATCGGCCTGAACTACGTTTCCTGCTCTCCGTTCCGCGTGCCGATCGCCCGCCTTGCCGCCGCGCAGGCCGCGATCCAGAACGGCTGATCATCCTTGACCGGGCCGCACCCGCGGCCCGGAACCAAAAAAGACCCGACGCGCATCCGATGATGCCCGTCGGGTTTTGTTTTCTTCTCAGCCCTTCGGCGGTATTTTGAACCCCGTGATCACCGCCTGGGCGATGTCCCGGCCCAGATCGTCCGTCACGTCGACGTTGTAGACGCAGCTGGTCCTGCCGTCCTTCCGGCACGAAGCCGTCGCGGTCAGGCGCGCGCCCCTGGTTCCGCTCAGGAAATTCATGCTGACCTGCTGGGCCACCGTCGGCCGGTGCACGTTGTTGGCCGCGGCGGCGAAGGCCAGGTCGATCAGCGTAAAGATCGCGCCGCCCATGACGCCGCCCTCGGCGTTGCTGTGGCGGTCCGTCAGCGCCAGCGAACAGACGCAGCGGTCCTCGCTCAGGCTCTCGATGACGACGCCGTTTTCAAGGGCGAACCGGTCGCCTTCAAAGTAGGCGCGCGCGTCTTCAAGGGATTGGAATACAGCCATGCGGTTCTCTCCGAAATGCGTTCAGGTGTCCCGCCGGGATCATGCCCGCGCGGTCTCGGGCTTGGGCACGTGGTATTCGTTGCCCTCGTCGAAGCGCACCTCGTCCGGGGGCAGCTCCAGCAGCTCGGGGTGCTCCAGATAGCGCCGGATATCCGTGAAGAAGCGCCCGTAGTGCGCGCCGGAGCAGACGCGCTCGTCGGCCGTGATGCCCACGGGCAGATAGCGCTTCGTGCGCGCTTCGCCGTTTTCCACGACGGCGACCTTTTCTTCAAGCCCCATGCCGAAGAACAGGCCCACGTTGCCCCAGTTGTAGAGATGGTGGTTGACGTCGTGCAGCCGGATGGAGGCCGTATTCGTGATATACATGCCCACGTAGAAGGGCAGCTCGTCCATCAAAACCGAGGGCGCGAGGCCGTAGCGGTCCAGGAAGCGCACGCTGGATACGATCGCCGTGGCGAGCCCGGGAACGGAGAACGCGAGCGCCAGCAGCTTGTCGACGAATCCGGGCGGCTGGTCGCCGCGGTTCGCGGCCACCGCGGCGTTTATGCGGTCGCGCACGTCGTAGATCGTGTCCGTCAGGTCAAACTTGATCTTCACCACCGCTTCGCCCCGGTCGATGTTGCGGGGATTCTTCAGGATCGTGAACGCGGCGGAGCAGTTGTTGCGCGCGAACAGCTGCTTGTTCATGATGAACCGGTTGACGAAGGGGTTGCGGCTGATGGCGCGCACGTAGGCGGCGATGATGATCTGCATGTAGGAGATCTGCTCGCCCTTTTCCAGTTTCTGGCGCCGCACGTAATCGAACAGGACGTCCAGATCCACCCGGTGCTTCAAGAACACCTGCGCGTCGCAGCGCATCGGCATGATGTACGGGGTTATCCTTATCACCGGGTCGACGCCCTTGACCCTTCTTCCATCCGGTCTTCTTCCAAACATGGCTGCTCTCCTCCGCGGGCGGTCCGGCCCGTCGCGTCGTGTTCTGATCCGTAAAACTACAATTTTCCCGATTATTATATCATTTATTTCCGCGCAAGGCAAGGGATTTGGCGTTTGCCGGACCCGCGGGGCAAAGCCCCGGAAAAAGCGGCGCGTTTTGTGTCTGCCGGACAAAAACCTGCGCGAGAGCGACGGAATTAACAAAAAGACGTCGGGATTATCTCTAAAAAAGTGGTAAGGGAGGTGTTATACTTTTTACAAAGGTCACTTGAAAAACAGCGGAGGAGGCACTGGGAATGAACCAGAAGATATTGGGAGCGATACTGCCGGGGAACAGCACGGTGGAGCTGAAGGAATTTGACATGCCGAAGCCGGGACACGGGCAGGTCGTGGTGAAGACGAAGGCGTCGACGATCTGCGGATCGGACATCCGGTGCATCTACCGCGCGCACGTGGGCAAGGGGCCCGAGGGCTACCAGCCGGGCATGATCGCCGGCCATGAGCCCTGCGGCATCATCGTGGAAGAGGGCGAGGGCCTGAAGCGCTTCAAGAAGGGCGACCGGGTCATCGTGTATCATATCTCGGGCTGCGGCGTCTGCTACGACTGCCGGCGCGGCTATTACATCTCCTGCAAGAGCCCGTTCCGCGCGGCCTACGGCTGGCAGCGCAACGGCGGCATGGCGCCCTACATGCTGTGTGACGAGAAGGACCTGATCGCGCTGCCGGACGAGCTTTCCTACGAGGACGGCGCGCAGGTGGCCTGCGGGTTCGGCACGTGCTATGAGGCGCTGATGAAGATCGGTGTGTCCGGCAACGACCGCGTGCTGGTCACGGGCCTGGGCCCGGTGGGCCTGGCGACGCTGATGCTGGCGAAGGCCATGGGCTGCGACAAGACGATCGGCTGCGACATCAACGAAGAGCGCATGCAGCTGGCGAAGGACCTTGGGCTGGCGGATTACGTGTTCAACAGCGGCGACGTGGCAGCCTGCGAGAAGGCGATCATGGACGTGACCGAGGGCTACGGCTGCGAGCGCGCGATCGACTGCTCCGCCAACAATTCCGCCCGCGCGATGGCGATCCGCTGCACCCGCGAATGGGGCAAGATGGCGATGGTGGGCGAGGGGAACGACGTGACGTTCAACCCGTCGCCGGACATCATGCACGGCCAGAAGAGCATCTACGGCAGCTGGGTGACGTCGCTGTGGCGCATGGAGGAGCTGGTGGAGCACCTGGTGCGCTGGGGCATCCACCCGGACAAGCTGATCACGCACCGGTTCGAGCTGAAGGACGTGGCCGAGGCCTATCGCCTGATGGCGTCGGGCAAGTGCGGCAAGGTGGCCATCGTCTATCCCGACTGACGGGAACGCAGACCGCCGGGAACCTGAAATAACAAACAATGCGGCCAGGAGGGTACGACGATGATCGATCCGAAGAGCATTCCATCCTTTATGCTGAACGACGGCAGCACGATCCCCTGCATCGGCATGGGCACGTTCGGTTCGGACCGGGTGACGCCGGATGAAGTGGCGGGCGCCGTGGCTGGAGGGATCCGCACGGGATACCGGCTGTTCGACTGCGCGGCGTGCTACGGGAACGAGGCGCAGATCGGCGAGGTGATCCGCGGGGCGATGGACGAGGGCGTGGTGAAGCGGGAAGAGCTGTTCATCATGTCGAAGGTGTGGAACGACATGCACCGGCGGGTGGCGGAATCGTGCCGGAAGAGCATCGCGGACCTGCAGTGCGGGTATCTGGACATGCTGTTCATCCACTGGCCGTTCCCGAACTACCACGCGCCGTTCTGCGACGTGGATTCGCGCAACCCGGATTCCAAGCCGTTCTCGGTGGCGGAATTTGTGGACACCTACCGGCAGATCGAGGCGCTGGTGGACGAGGGCCTGGTGAAACACATCGGCATCAGCAACATGACGATCCCGAAGCTGGACGCGGTGCTGGACAAGCTGCGGATCAAGCCGGCGGCGTGCGAATCGGAACTGCACCCGTGCTTCCAGCAGCAGGAGCTGTTCGACTACCTGGTGGATCGGGACATCCTGCCCATCGGCTACATGCCGCTGGGCTCCCCGCGGCGGCCCGAACGGGACATCCTGCCGGAGGACCTGGCCGACATGCAGATGCCGGAGCTGGTGGCCATCGCGAAGGCGCACAACTGCCATCCGGCCATCATCTGCCTGAAGTGGGCGCTGCAGCGGGGCCAGCTGCCGATCCCATTCTCGGTGCACAACTACGAGGCGAACCTGGCCGCGGCAATCACCGAAAAGCTGACGGACGAAGAGATGGCGACCATCGCCACGCTGGAGCGGAACAACCGCCTGGTGAAGGGACAGGTGTTCCTGTGGCCGGGCGCGAACGACTGGCACGACCTGTGGGACGAGGACGGCACCATCGTCGCCTGCACCGACTGCTGATTTCCCACGTCGGCGACAAACGGAATAACACAAAATACGATCTTCCGAAGAAAAATGAAAATCTACCGTTGCATTTTAGAAGATTTTGCACTATAATGTAAACGAAGTATGCGCTTTCCAAACGTTCGACAGGAGGAAACCAAATGCCGAAGATCACCTTTATGGGCGCCGGCTCTACGGTATTTGCCAAGAACGTGCTGGGCGACAGCATGATGACGCCCGCGCTGGCGGAGAGCACCATCGCGCTGTACGATGTGGATGCGGTCCGCTTGGACGAATCCGCCGCGATGCTGGAGGCCATCAACCGCAACAACGGCTCCAGGGCCCGCATCGAAAAATATCTGGGCGTGGAGAACCGCAGGGACGCGCTGCGCGGCGCGAACTACGTGGTCAACGCCATCCAGGTGGGCGGTTACGATCCCTGCACCATCACCGATTTTGAGATTCCGAAGAAGTACGGCCTGAAGCAGACCATCGCCGATACGCTGGGCGTGGGCGGCGTGTTCCGCGCGCTGCGCACTATCCCCGTGATGCTGGATTTCGCCCGCGATATCGAAGCCGTCTGCCCGGACGCCTGGCTGCTGAACTACACCAACCCCATGGCGATGCTGACCGGCGCGATGCTGCGATTGACGGGCGTGAAGACCGTGGGCCTGTGCCACAGCGTGCAGGTATGCGCGTCCACGCTGCTGAAGGAACTGGGCATGGCCTATGACGACTCCGTCCAGTGGAAGATCGCCGGTATCAACCACCAGGCGTGGCTGCTGGAGCTGACGAAGGACGGCGTGGACCTGTATCCCGAAGTCAAGCGCCGCGCGCTGCTGTACAACCAGGGCAAACTGCTCATACTAATCTCAACTTAGAGCAGCGATAATATCCAATCACGGCCGGTGATACTTTTGACCGTTTCAACAGAGATAGAAGCGATAGTCTGGCATAAGCGGTCGATAACATCATCGAGTGTGTTGAATACCTCGTTTTTGAAACCTCTGGTACGGATTTCCCGCCATATTTGCTCAATAGGATTCATCTCAGGCGTGTATGGCGGGATGTGGTGGATATGGATGTTTTCCGGGACAACAAGGTCTTTCGACTTATGCCAACCTGCGCCGTCACAAACCAGGAGTATTTCTTCCTTGTCGTAATGTTTGGACAGCTGCTCCAGAAATATGTTCATACAAACGGTATCGCTCCATGGCAAAACCAGAAAGAAACTGTCTCCGGAGCACGGGTCGACCGCGCCATACGCATAGCGGTACTCTCTGATATGATGGCACGGTACAGTGGGCCTGCCGCCTCCCGTCCAGCAATACTTAGGCGTATTGATTCGTCCAAAGCCTGCTTCGTCCTGAAACATGATGCGCACCGGTTTGTTCTCACTGACTAACTCGATTCCTTCCAGCCGGGTTTTAATTTTTTTGAGGCAGCGATTTCTTCATCACTTGCCCGCTCTGGATGCTTCGGTCGCGGCTTGATCTTCCGCCACTTGTGTCTGGCCAACAGCATATAAATATACCCCCGCCCTGTGTCTCTTCCCAACTTCTCGTCGAAGACTGCCTTGATCTCTTTTACCGTGATGATCTGCCCTGCCTCCGCCCGTTCGGCAAAGGTATCCAGTATTGCCTGCTCCTCTTCATAGCTCATGTTCCAGTTATGCCCCGTGTACTTCACGCGCATAAACTCTTCCAGTCCCTCTCGCTTGTACTGGCTGACAATATGACTAATTCGATCTGTCGATATGTCCAGCTTCTCCGCTATCTCTGGATTCTTTTTCCCTTCATATCTCAGCATCAGCGCCTTCAACTGTCTCGACAATCGCTTGTCCTTCGTCCCCTTTTCCGCCGCCTGGATTTGCTCATATTCTTCTTTTGTGATCCGATACGCCATATCCAACACCTCTTGGATATAGTATACCACTTTTTCTTTAGTTTGGCTATACTAAGCTGAGATTAGTATCAGCCAGGGCGAGGAGCTGCCCGAGTGGTGGATGGAGCGCATGAAGGCCGATTACGACCTGTACAAGAAGGAAGGCAAGCACGGCGACATGGTGCGCCTGGAGCTGATGCGCCGCTTCGGATACTACATCACCGAATCCAGCGAGCACAATTCCGAATACTGTCCGTGGTTCATCAAGGAGCGGTATCCGGAACTGATCGACCGCTTCAACATCCCGCTGGACGAATACCCGCGCCGCTGCATCCACCAGATCGAGGACTGGAAAAAGCGCGGCCACGAGCTGACGAACAACCCGACGCTGACCCATAAGCGCACCCACGAATACGCCAGCTACATCATGGAAGCGATGGAGACCGGCGTACCCACGAAGATCGGCGGCAACGTGCTGAACCACGGGCTGATCACCAACCTGCCGCGCAACGCCTGCGTGGAGGTGCCCTGCCTGGTGGACAAAAACGGCGTGCAGCCCACCTACATCGGCGATCTGCCGGAGCAGTGCGCGGCGCTGAACCGCACGAACATCAACGTGCAGCTTTTGACCATCGAGGCTGCGCGCACGCTGAAGAAGGATTACATCTATCAGGCGGTCATGCTGGATCCCCACGCGGGGGCCGAGCTGTCCATCGACGACATCGTGGCCATGTGCGACGATCTGATCGAGGCCCACGGCGACTGGCTGCCGAAATACCACTGACGACCGGATTCTGAACGGCCGAGGCCGTTTGAATAAGCGAACTTTATTTTGAAGGAGGTACCCCAACATGAAGAAATGGTTTGTCCTTCTGCTGACTGTGGCGATGCTGCTCACCGCCATCCCCTGCGCCATGGCAGAGGAGAACGTCACCCTGACCTTCGCCTTCTGGGACACCAACCAGGAGCCCGGCATGAGGGCCATCGCCGATGCCTACATGGCTGAGCATCCCAATGTAACCATCGAAGTGCAGGTTACGCCCTGGGGTGAGTACTGGACCAAGCTGGAAGCCGGCGCCATGGGCGATTCCATGCCCGACGTGTTCTGGATGCATTCCAACCAGTTCTTCAAGTACGTTACGGCCGACAAGCTGCTGAGCCTGGACGACCTGGACTACGATTACAGCCCCTATCCGGAAGGCGTCACCAGCCTGTACACCTACGAAGGCAGCCACTACGCCATCCCGAAGGATTATGACACCATCGCCCTGGTGTACAACAAGGAGATCTTCGACGCCGCCGGCGAGCCCTATCCGGATGACACCTGGGATTGGGCGAAGTTCCTGGAGGTCGCCAAGAAGCTGACCGATCCCGAGAACGGCATCTACGGCTTCGGCGCGCCCAACGACCGCCAGTCCGGCTACCTGAACCTGATCTATCAGAACGGCGGCTTCGCCTTCGAAGACGGCAAGTCCGGCTACGATCTGCCCGAGACCAAGGAAGCCATCCAGTTCTGGGTAGACCTGATGCTGAAGGAAGGCGTCTCCCCGTCCCTGGAGTCCTTCGTGGACATGGGCGTGGACGACCAGATGCAGGCCGGCAAGCTGGCCATGTGCTTCACCGGCAGCTGGAACATGAGCTCCTACACCAGCAACGACCTGTTCAACGGCAAGTTTGACCTGTGCGTGCTGCCGCAGGGCAAGACCCGCGCTTCCATCTACAACGGCCTGGGCTATGCCATCGCCGCTTCCACCAAGTATCCCGAGGTCGCGAAGGACTTTGTCGCCTTCTGCGGCACCGAGGAAGCCAACAAGCTGCAGGCCGAGCGCAAGGCCGCCATCCCGGCCTATGCCGGCACCGAGCACTACTTCACCGACCTGTTCAGCGACATCAACATCGCCTGCTACACCGAGATGATCGCCTATGGCGTGCAGTATCCCTTCTCCCCCAACAAGAGCCTGTGGGAGAGCCAGGAAGAGGAGATCATGACCTCCGTGTACACCGGCGAGCTGACCGTGGACGAGGCCTGCGACAAGATCCACGAGATCATCACCGACATCGAGGGATAATCACCGTTTACTGACCCCATGCGCATGCCGCGGCCCGTGCCGCGGCATGCCGTCATCCTTTTGAAAGGGAGGTGGCCAACTTGACATCTGCCACCAAACCCGCCGCTCCGATGCTGAAGGGCCGCCGGGAGCATTATGACCCGAAGGTGGTCGTATCCGCGTTCCTGCTGATCGCGCCAACCATCATCGGCCTGTGCGTGCTGAACATCTATCCGTTCTTCGATACCATCCGCCGCAGCCTGTACAAGACCCAGGGCCTGGGCCCCGAGGTCTATGTGAAGCTGAAGAACTTCGCGGATCTCTTCAAGGACGATATGATCGGCCACGCCACACGGAACACGCTGCTGTACATGGTGCTGACGGTGCCGGTGGGCGTGATGCTGTCGCTGATCTTCGCCTCTCTCCTGAACAGCAAGATCAAGGGCCGCGACGTCTATCGCGCCATCTATTTCCTGCCCATGGTCGTGGCGCCCGCCGCGGTCGCCATGGTGTGGCGCTGGATCTTCAACACCGAAAACGGCATACTGAACATCTTCCTGAAGCTGTTCGGCATCCAGGGGCCCAGCTGGCTGTCCGATCCCAAGACGGCGCTGCTGTCCTGCGCCATCATCGGGATATGGTCCTCCGTGGGCTATGACCTGGTCATGATCCTGGCCGGCCTGCAGAGCATCTCCAAGAGCTATTACGAGGCCGCGCAGATCGACGGCGCGTCGGGCATACAGACGTTCTGGCACATCACGATCCCGATGGTTTCGCCCACGCTGTTCTTCGTGGTGCTGATGCGCGCCATGTCGTCGCTGAAGCAGTTCGACACCATCTACCTGCTGATCAAGACCACCAACCCCGCCTACAAGCAGGGCACGGTGCTGATGACGCTGTTCTACCGCGAGGCGTTCGAGAAGTTCAACAAGGGCTATGCTTCGGCGATCGTGCTGTTTACGTTCGTGATCATCGCGATCTTCACGGCGATCCAGTTCGCCGCGGAAAAGAAGCTCGTCCATTACGAATAAGGGAGGGATAACGATGACGACAAGCGTCCCCGCCGCCAAGCCGAAAATGGACTACAAGGCGCGCGGCAAGCTGATTGTTCACCTGGTTCTGGTGATCGGCTGCTTCGTCATGATCTTCCCGTTCCTTTGGATGATCCTGACGAGCTTCAAGAGCAACGGCGAATCGCTGCTGATCCCGCCGACCATCCTGCCCAAGGTGTGGCTGACGGAAAACTATACCGAAGTGACGCGCACGCTGCCCTTCGGCGCACTGTACAAGAATACGCTGCTGCTGATCCTGCTGCGCATCGTATGCGCGCTGGTGTTCTCCAGCATGGCGGGTTTTGCCTTTGCCAAGCTGCATTTCCCGTTCAAAAAGTTCTTCTTCTTCCTGGTGCTGACCCAGATGATGCTGCCCAACCAGATCTTCATCATCCCGCAGTACCAGATGCTGGCGAAGATGAACCAATTGAACTCGATCTTCGCGCTGCTGTTCCCCGGACTGGTGAGCGCCTTCGGCACGTTCTTCCTCAGACAGTTCTACATGAGCTTGCCAAACGTGCTGTCTGAGGCCGCGACGCTGGACGGGTGCAACACGTTCCAGATCTTCTTCCTCATCATGCTGCCGCTGACCAAGACCGCCATGATGGCGCTGGCGGTGTTCACCGCCGTGTTCGCCTACAGCGACATGATGTGGCCGCTGATCGTGAACACCAACGTGAATATGATGACGCTGTCCGCCGGCATCTCATCCATGCAGGGTCAGTTTACCACGAAGTATCCGATCCTGATGGCGGGCTCGGTGCTGGCGATGATCCCCATGCTGGTGCTGTACCTGTTCTTCCAGCGCCAGTTCATCGAAGGCATCGCCCTGACGGGCACCAAGGGCTGATCCGGAGGATCCGGCCTTTCCCGCACGGCGACAGACGGCAGAGCAAAGACAAGCAAACCCCCTTCCGGACCGCTGCGGTCCGGAAGGGGGTTTTTGCGCGCGGGGCAGGCGAGTCGTTACGCGCCGTCCGCTTTTGAGACGCCCTTTCCGGGCTGCGCGGGGCGTTCGCCCTTTCGGTACGCGCTCGGCGAGCAGCCCATGTAGCGGTGAAAGGCCGATGAGAAGTGTTCGATGGAGGAAAAGCCCAGCTGCTCGGCGATTTCGGTGATCGACAGCCGCGTGTTGTTCAAAAACTGCGAAGCGGCCGCCATCCGCGCCTCCGTGATTTTCTGGGAGAAGGTCTTGCCGAAATGCGACAGCAGCAGCCGTTGCGTCTGGCGCACGCTCAGATTCAGAAGGCCCGCCAGCTCGTGCAGCGTCAGCGTGCGGTAGCGGTAGAAGAAGGCGTCCTCCAGGATCGGGATGAAGCTGTCCCGCGTCAGCAGCGGCGGCGTCTGCGCCTGGTCGGCGGCCTCGCGGCGATACCGGCGCGTCAGCTGCAGGATGATCTGCCGCAGGATCGTTTCGGACATCTCCCGGGAATCGCACTGCCTGTGCCGGTTCTCCTCGATCAGCTGGCTGAGCAGCGAAAAGATCGTGCCGTCGTCGATGCCGATCCAGAAAACCGTGTCCGTGAACAGCTGCAGCGGATCTCCGGGCGATTGCGCGGCGCGGCGGCAGTTCATGTAGAGGCAGTATTCGATCACGGGGTCGGATAAATCCGATGTCTGCATGTGCACGACGCCCGGCCCGGTGATGCACAGCGTTCCCGGGCGTATTTCGTACGTCGAATCCGCGACGGTCAGCCTGCCGCTGCCGCGGTAGGTGTAGTGGATCTCGTAGCTGACGTTGGAATGCCGGTGCGCGGCGATGATGGGGCGCAGCTGTTCGATGCGCACGTGGACGGGCGAAACCTGCAGCGAGCCGATTTCGAACCGGCTGGAAAAATCGTAGGTCTCCGTGGGCGTCTCCGCGCGACGCTCCGGCAGGCTGTCAACGCGTGGGTTCATCGTCATCCTCCTCCGCGGGCGTCCCGCGTCCGGGTGCCGCCGCGCGCTCCTCGCGGTACTGCGCGGGGCTCATGCCGACGAGGTTTTTAAAGCTCTTGCTGAAGTGGAACGGATCCGGATAGCCCACCCGCGCGGCGATTTCCTTGACGGACAGCGTGGAATCGGCCAGCAGCTTCCGGGCCTGCTGCATGCGGTAATCGGCCAGATACTTGCTGGGGCTGGTGCCCGCGCGGTCATGGAACAGCCGCGTCAGATAGGAGGCGGAAATCGCCTGCATATCCGCGATGGCGGAAAAGTCGATGGGCTTGTCGTAGTTCTCCCGCAGGTAGATCATCACGCTTTCCACCAGCGCGGCGGGGCTGGTCTCCCGGCGCGGCACCACCCGCTGTTCCCGCGCCAGCAGCGTGGCCTCCAGCCGTCCCAGCAGCGCCTGCAGCTCTTCGGGATTGACCGGCTTCAGCAGGTAATCCACGGCGTTGTTGCGGATGGCGGCGCGGGTGTACTCAAAGTCGTTGTAGCCGCTGATGATGACGCAGAGGATCGACGGGTTCAGGCTGCGCAGCCGGGCGATCAGTTCGATGCCGTCCATTTCCGGCATCTTGATATCGCTGAACACCACGTCCGGCAGGAGCTCGCGGGCGGCCTCCAGCGCCTCCGCGCCGGTACCCGCCCGGGCGACGACCTCGAAGGCCCCGCCGCACTGTTCGATCCTGTTGGCGATGTTTCTGGCGATCAGCTTTTCGTCGTCCGCGACGATGACCTTAAACTTCCGATTCATGGATGTTCGCTCCTATCAGAACGCAGGCGCCGCCCTCCGGGTTGTTCTCCAGGCGGAAAGTGAAACGGTTGTCGTACAGCAGGCAGAAGCGGATGAACACGTGCAGTATGCCCATGCCGTTGATCTTCAGCGAGGGCAGCGTCCGGGTCAGCCGGATCTCGTCCATCTGCGCCTGCAGCGCCTCCAGCGTATCCGCCTCAAACCCGGGCCCGTTGTCGCGGATGCGCAGCTCGTAGTCGCCGCCGTTGACGCCGCCGCTGATGCCGATGCGGTACGGCGGCCGCCGGGTGGTGGTGAACTTGATGGCGTTTTCCACCAGCAGCTGCACGCACAGCTTGGGCACGGCGACGCGGTTCAGGGCCTCGGGCACGTCGATCTCGTATTCCAGGTCGCCCTGGTACCGGATTTCCATGCAGCGCAGGTAATCCCGCGTGTAGCGGATCTCATCCTCCAGGGGCACCAGCTGGGCGGAATCCGACGAGATATAGCGCAGGATGCTGGCCATCGACTGGCACATCACGGCGATTTCCCGGTTCATACCCTCGTCCGCCATGGCCTGGACGGCCTGCAGGCTGTTGAACAGGAAATGGGGGTTCATCTGCGCCTGCAGCGCCAGCATGCGCGACTGCATCTCCTGGTTCTGCAGCTGCAGCAGCTTGCCCACGTGCTCCGCCAGGGACGACTGCATGCGCGAGAACGTGTCGTGCAGCGTCTGCATTTCCGAAAGATCGGTGTTCAGCGCGGGCAGGGCGTCAGGCCGTTCGATGTCGATGCTGGCGATCTGTTCGCACATGGCGCCGATGGGCGCGGTGATGCGGCGGGAGGCCAGGTGGGACAGCGCGATGGCCAGCGTGAGCGCCGCCAGCGTCAGCAGCAGGATCGTGGCGATCTGTTCCAGCACCGGCCGGAGCAGGTCGGCCTGGCGAATGCTCATGACCGTATAGAAATTTCCGGAATCGCAGGCCGCGCAGCACAGCAGCACGTTGGCGCCGTCCACGCGCGCGCGGGTGAATTCTTCGGGGAATCCCAGCTCCCGCGCCGCCTCGAACAGCGCCGCGCTTCCGCCGGGCTGGGGATAGATCAGGCTGCCGTCCCGGTCGAAGAAGGCCAGGGATTCGCCGTAGGCGGCCCCGTAGGAGGCGATCGCCGAGGCGATCCGGCTGACGCGCTGCTTGATTTCCACATAGCCGCAGCTGGTGCCGAAGTTATCGTAGATTTCCATCGCCAGCGTGATGAACTGCTTGCCGTAATAATCGGTGGCGTACTTGGAGAGCGCCTCATCCGGGCCGGAAAAAAAGACGCGCTGGCGGGACTCGCCCCCGGCGAGATCGGCGTACCAGGGCTGGCCGTCGGCTCCGGCCTGGTCGATGCCGTTGATCAGGCCCGATGACACCCGCGCGCCGTCCTTCGTATACAGGTTGATCTGGTCGATGGGGCGGTTCGGGAAGATGATGATGGACAGTATCGTGGAAAGCATTTCCGCCTCGTCCGCGCGCGAAACGCTGCGGCGCAGGAACAGCCGGTCCTGCACGCGGGTGGAATAGCTGATGTTCATGGCCGTCGTGCGCATCTGGTCGATCTCCCGGTCCGCGGCCACCGCGGCGGCGCGGGTCTGGCGGTGCAGGGCGGCCAGGGTCTGGCTGCGCACGCGGGACCCGAGGATCACCGAAAAAAGCGCCGCCAGGGCAAAGAAGGAGACCACGATGATGATCGCGTAGGCGCCCAGCAGCGTACCGCGGATGGTTTTCTTCTTCACGGACGGCCTCCCGTTTGGCAGATCAGTAAAAAATATACATGGAACCGGATGGAATTAACCATTCCATTTCAATTCTGCGAACCGTATAATAAAACCATACCAAATGCACCTCAATTGTACAGGGTGGGTAAAGAAATGTCAATAACCATGAACAGGAGGTCTAACCATGAAGAGGATTCTTTGCTGCTGAGCGCCGCCGCCATCGCCGAGGACGTCACCATCACCTACATGGCCAGCCAGGACTGGGTACAGGATGCCGAGATGGAGCTGGGTGAGAAGTTCACCGAGCTGACCGGCATCAAGGTGGATTACCAGATCATCCCCTCCGACCAGTACACCAACCTGCTGATGGCGAAGCTGAACTCCGGCGAGTGCGCCGACATCTTCGGCTCCCAGGCGGGCCAGTTCGACATCGTCACCCAGCTGAACGTCGAAAAGAACGCCGTGGACCTGAGCGGCGAGGCGTGGGCCGCCACCGTGGATCCGCTGGCCTTCGCCGAGACCTCCGTGGACGGCAGGCTGTACGGCCAGCCCGTGCAGGACGTTTCCGCCGTGTGGGCCGTGGCCTACAACAAGAAGGTGTTCGAGCGGCTGAACCTGTCCGTGCCCACCAACTATGAAGAATTCAAGGCCGTCTGCGAGGCCATCAAGGCCGACGGCATGATCCCGATCTACGAGGCCGTCTCCGACGGCTGGCACCACCAGCTGTGGTTCTGCGAAATGGGCGTCGCCATCGAGCATGCCGAGCCCGGCACCGCCGAGAAGCTGAACAACAACGAGATGGGCTTTGCCGACAGCGCCACCGCGAAGCTGCTGGTGGAGCAGATCAAGGAAATGGTTGACCTGGGCTACTGGGGCGACAACTACATGGCCAACGCCTATGCCGACGCCGCCCGCGCCATCGCCGAGGGCGAGTGCGCGATGACCGTCGCCAACCAGGGCTTCCCGACCGAGATCAACGCCGCTTATCCGGATTTCCCGGCGGAGGACATCGGCTTCTTCGTGATGCCCCTGTGCGACAACCAGGTGCTGAACATGAACCCCGTCGGCCCGACCCGCTTCATCTACTCCGGCTCTCCCAACGCCGAAGCCGCGAAGAAGTACCTGGCCTTCATCGCCGAGCCCGAGAACCTGCAGTACCTGATCGAGAACGTGCCGAAGTTCAACACCCTGCCCTTCACCGGCGTGCAGGACGTGTACTCCGAGGAGATCTCGAGCTTCTACGCCGCCTATCCGGAGCACGGCACCGTGTACCAGACCAGCGTCAAGTACGTCAATCCCCAGTGGATGGAGATCGGCAGCGAGCTGGTGGCCGTGATCCTGGGCGATCAGACCCCCGAGCAGATGCTGCAGAACATCGACCGCAACCGCGCCGACCAGGCCGCGGCCGCGCAGGACCCCGCCTGGAACTGATACGGGCGCGGCACAACCTGACGCATAGCGGAGGGGGCCGCCGTCGCGCGGCACCCTCCGCTTTTTGATGGACCGTCCGGCGCAGGCCGCGCGGCATGACCGTATATCCCGGAGGCAACCATGAACAAGAACCGCATGTATCCTACCTATTTCATATTCGGCGCGCTGCTGCTGTACGTGGTGCTGTACGTGCTGCCGTCCGTGATGGGTCTCGGATACTCCTTCACGGACTGGTCGGAATATTCGCGGGAGATCAGCTACGTCGGCCTGGATAACTTCAAGACCGTGTTCTCCTCGAATTACAACTACCTGCGCATCCTGATGAACACGCTGCGCTTTACGGTGGTCACCACCATCGCCAAGAACGTCATCGGGCTTTTGCTGGCGGTGCTGCTGACCAAGAAGGTCCGGCTGCTCAACTTCCACAGGGCCGTGATGTACATGCCCTGCGTGCTCTCCGCGCTGATCGTGGGCATGATCTTCAAATCCATCATGGATCCGAAGGTGGGCCTTCTGAACACGGCGCTGCGCGCCGTCGGGCTGGACGGCCTGGCGCAGAAGTGGATCTACGATTCCAAGCTGGCGTTTCCCTCGGTCATGGCCGTGGATATCTGGAAGGGCATGGGCTACATCATGACGATACTGATCGCCGGCATCATGTCCATTTCGCCCGTCTATTACGAGGCGGCCGCCATCGACGGCGGCAACGCCTGGCAGTGCTTCCGGCACATCACGCTGCCGCTGCTGGTGCCGACGCTGACGGTGACGACCGTGCTGAACGTGATCTACGGCCTGAAGGTGTTCGACACCGTGTACGCGCTGACCAACGGCGGCCCGGGCTTCGCCACCGAAGTGCTGTACACGGGCGTGTACAAGGAATTCAGCAAGGGCCGCTACGCCGTGGGCACCACGCTCTCCACCATCATGACGCTGGTGATGCTGGTCGTCGGCTATTTCATGATCAAGCACATGGTGAAGGGAGGCGGCGATCAGGCATGAACAGCCGGATGAAAAACAGAAAGCAGCTCGGCATCCTCGGGGTGAACCTGCTGGCGTGGATACTGTCGCTGCTGCTGCTCGCGCCGCTTCTGCTGATCCTGGTCAACAGCCTCAAGACCAGCAAGGAAGCCTCCTACATGAGCCTGGCGCTGACGGCCGATCCCCAATGGTCCAATTACACGACCGTCATCGAAAAGGGCAAGCTGTACACCACGTTCCTCAACAGCCTGATCTATTCCTTCAGCAGCGTGCTGCTGTGCACGCTCCTGTCGTCCATGGCGGCCTACGTGATGTCCCGCAACAACCGAAAGCTGCACGGCTTTCTGTACATCTTCATCGTGCTGGGCATCGCCATGCCGATCAACTTCGTCACGCTGATGCGTGTGATGCAGTTCACGCGCCTGATGAACAAGCGGATAGGCATCGTGCTGCTGTATACCGCCACCCAGATCCCCTTCAACGTGTTCCTCATCCACAGCTTCGTGGGCAAGATCCCGGCGGAGATCGACGAGGCGGCGACCATCGACGGCGCCGCGCCGATGGGGCTGTTCCTGCGGGTGGTGCTGCCGCTTTTGAAGCCGGTGCTGGTCACGGTGATGGTGCTCACGTTCCTAAACACGTGGAACGAATTTGTAATGCCGCTGTATTTCCTGGATCATTCGTCGAAATGGCCCATGACGCTGGCCGTCTACAATTTCTTCGGCATGTACTTCAAGGACTGGAACCTGGTGTGCGCGGACATCGTGCTGACCAGCGCGCCGGTCATACTGGTCTACCTGATCGGGCAGAAGTACATCGTGGCCGGCATGACGGCAGGCGCCATCAAGGGCTGACGCGGAGGTGGCGTGGCATGATGCGAACGGAACTGTCCGAAGGCGTCACCCGGGTGCAACTGAGCCCCGGGGACGCGGCGCGATTCGAAGCCGTCGCCTTCTCGGACGGCGGCGGGGAATACCTGCGCCAGACGGGCTTTGAGAGCGCGCCGAGGCCGGTGTACCGGCTGGATACGGCGCAGGGGGAAGGCGCCGTCAAGCAGACGGCCAACGGCGAAGTGGTGGTGTTCGACGACGGCGGAAAACGCCGCCTGCGCGACAGCCGGCGGGCGACGCTGCGCTTTGCCTGCCCGCAGGGGCACGTGCTGACCGGGCTGGGCCAGCACGAATCGGGCGTATTCGATTATTCGAATTCCCAGGAGCGCCTCTACCAGCACAACATGAAGATCGCCATACCGTTCCTGCTCTCGGACGCGGGCTGGGGCCTGCTCGTCGAAGCGGGCTGCGCCATGCGGTTCCGCGGCGATGGCGACGGCTTTTCGTTTGAACTGGACGCCGCGGAGGAGGTCTCCTACGTGGTCATCCGCGGCGGCGATTGCGCCGGGGTGCTGATGAAGCTGGCCGCGCTGGCGGGGAAACCCGCGCTGCTGCCCAAGTGGGCGTTCGGGTATATCCAGTCGAAGGAACGCTACAAAACGGCGGACGAGTTGCTGGCCGTGGCCGGGGAATTTCGCCGGCGCGGCCTGCCGCTGGATTGCATCGTGCTGGACTGGTTCAGCTGGCGCGAGGGCTGCTGGGGCGACAAGACGCCGGACCCCGAGCGCTTTCCGGACGTCCGCGCGCTCACCGACGCGCTGCACGGCATGAACGTCCATTTCATGGTGTCGGTCTGGCCGAACGCGGGGAAGGGGCGCGACTGCGACGAATTCGAGGCCGCGGGCCTGTTCCTGCCCGGCAGCCGCATCTACGACGCCTTTTCGCCGGCAGCCCGGGACCTGTACTGGCGGCAGTGCCGGCGCTTCTGGATGGACGGCGGCGCGGACGCGCTGTGGTGCGACAGCTGCGAGCCGATCACCGATCCGGACTGGTGCGGCCCGGAGAAGCGGGACGAGGACGAGCGCATGCGGCTTTTGACGGAAGCGTCCGCGCTGCGCATGGACCCGGAGCGCATGAACGACTACGGCGCCGAGCACCTGCGCGGGCTTCGCGCGCACTGGCTGCGGGATTATCCCGACAAGCGGCCCGTGCTGCTGTCCCGCAGCGGCGGCCTGGATTCCTCCGCGCTGGGTGCCATTCTGTGGTCGGGCGACGTGGCCGCCCGCTGGGACGTGCTCCGGGCCCAGGTGACGGAGGGCGTCAAGGCGGCCTGCAGCGGCATCTGCTGGTGGACGCTGGATATCGGCGCGTTTTTCGTGGCGCGGGGGGAACAGTGGTTCTGGCGCGGCGATTATCCGGACGGGGTGAACGACCCCGCCTACCGGGAACTGTACGTGCGCTGGTTCCAGTTCGGTGCGATGCTGCCGGTGTTCCGCGCCCACGGCACGGATACGCCCCGGGAGCCCTGGGCCTTCGGGGATGAGGCGAGTGGGGAATACGGGTGCATCCGCGATGCGATCGCCCTGCGCTACCGGCTGCTGCCCTACCTCTATTCCACGGCGGCGCAGGCATGCCGGGACGGCCTGCCGATGATGCGGGCGATGCTGACCGCCTTCCCGGGATCGCCGGAGCTGTTCGGCGTCCACGACCAGTACATGCTGGGCGACGCGCTGCTGGTGAAGCCCGTCGTGCGGCCGCTGGCGGACGGCGGAGACGCGACGGAGGTCGCGCTGCCGCCGGGCGGCTGGTACGATCTGTTTACGCTGCAATACCGCGAAGGCGGGCGGCGGATCCGGGTGGCCACGCCGCTGGAGCGCTTCCCGGTGTTCGTCCGCGCGGGGAGCCTGCTGCCCGTGGCCGAAGGCGCGCAGTGCGCCGCGGACTTGCCGCTGCCCGCCCGGGAGATCTGCGTGTTCGAGGGGCGCGACGGCGCGTTCGAGCTGTACGACGACGCGGGCGACGGCATGGCGTACCTGGACGGGGGCTATATCCGCATCCCGATGCGCTACGAGGACAGCGCCGGCGTGCTCGCGCTGGGCGCCTCCGAGGGCAACATCGGCGCGGACTGCGATATGAAGATCCGGTTCATTCGAAAGGACGGGGGACGGGACGTCCGAACCATCCGTTATCGCGGGGCCGCGCTGCACGTTCCGCTGCGGGGATGATCCGGCCGCGCTGTCCGGGCAGGAAAAAACTCCAAACCGACCGGTTTGGAGTTTTTCCTGTCTATGAAACCCGATCCCGGAATCGGGAGGCGGCGCCGCGGGTTACCGGGGCTGCTTTATCTGGATCTGCTGGCGGTATTCGCTGGGGGAGATGCCGTTCATCTTCCGGAAGGCCCGAAGGAAATTGGAATAGTCGCCGAAGCCGCACTGGTAGCCGATCTCGCCCAGCGGCGCGTCGCCGAACAGCTTCTGCTTGGCCAGCATGACGCGGCGATAGAGGATGTAATCGTAGACGCTGTGGTGGATGTACCGCTGAAATTCGTGGGACAGCGTGGACGCGCTGATGCTGAACCGGTCCGTCAGTTTTTTCAGCGTCAGCGGCTCGGTGCAGTGATCGTTGATATAGGTCAGCACCTGGTGCATCATCGGGTTGGCGGGCGCCGCGGGCGCGGCATCCGGCGAAGCGGTCTGCGCGGCCTCCAGGATCGTGCGCAGCACGGGCAGTATGCGGGAGATGTCGCGGAAACGCTCCCACGGCGTGGGGTTGGCGCCCGTCCGGCTGACCTCGTGCAGCAGCGCGCCGCATTCCCGGGCGCGGTCCGGCGGCAGCGTGAATATGAACCGGTCGTTGGCGGTCAGCCGGGTGATCCGGCGCTCCAGGTCGATCTGGCCGCAGCCCAGCGAAGCCAGGAACGCCGGCGCGAGATACAGATAGGCCCGTTCGTAGTGGTTGATCTCTTCATCACATAGCATGCCGTGCATGTGGAAGGGCGGGATGATCAGAAGCTGGCCGGGCTGGGGCAGGAAAACCTCGTTGTCGATGCCGTAGGTCTTCGCTCCCTGGAAATGAATGTAGAATTCATAGAAATCGTGGCAGTGCAGGCCGTAAAACCGGATATGGTCTCCCAAACCATAGAAACCTTCGTATTCCGTCCTGCCGTGGTTCATTTCGCTGTACGCGTAAGCGACGGGCTTCGGTGTCGCGGGCATGTCCATCCCTCCCGCGTTTATTATATTGCAGGTTTCGCATATTTTCAAGCATTTTTCGCATAGCGAACGCGATTCTTTTCTGATATGATCAAACTGTGGGGGAATGGCGGCGATATATCCCGAAGGAAACCGCGGCCCCGATGGCAGGAGGTGTTTCCTTGGCGCGATTTATCCTTTCCGCCTTTGCCGACGAAGCGGCGGACGCCCTGGACGGGCAGATCGAGGCGCTCCGGGCAGAGGATATCGGCATGATCGAGCTGCGCGGCGTGAACGGCAAGAGCTGCGCCGACCTGACGGCGGGAGAAGCGCGGCGGGTCGCCGCGGCGCTGAGGGAAGCCGGCATCGCGCTTTCGGCGCTGGGATCGCCCTACGGCAAATATCCCATCGACCGGCCCTTCGACGAACACATGACCGTTTTCCGGCGCGGGCTGGAGCTGTGCAAAATCCTGAACTGCTCCCGCGTGCGCATGTTCAGCTTTTTCATCCCCGAGGGCGACGATCCCGCCGCGTGGCGCGAGGAAGTGATGGGCCGCCTGTCCGTGATGCTGGAGGAGGCCGAAAACGCCGGCGTACAGCTGGTGCACGAAAACGAAAAGGGCATCTACGGCGATACGGACGAGCGCTGCCTGGATCTGCTGGAGCACTTCGGCGGGCGCCTGGGCTTCGCCTTCGATCCCGCGAACTTCATCCAGTGCGGCGTGGACCCGCTGCGGGCCTATGAGCGCCTGCACGATCGCATCACCTACATGCACGTCAAGGACGCGTTGAAGGCCGACGGGTCGGTGGTGCGGGCCGGGCGCGGCGACGGCTCCGTCCGGGAGATCCTGTCCCGGATTCACCGGGAGCGCGGCGGCGACGTGGTGCTGACGGTGGAACCGCATCTGGCGATTTTCGGCGGGCTGGGGAACCTGCAGCGGGAAGCGCTGAAGCCGAGCGAGGTGTTTTCGGATCGGCCGGGCGCCTTCCGGGCCGCCTGCGCCGCGCTGAAGGAGATCCTCGGGGAGGTGTGCGCGTGATTCGCCTGGGCATCATCGGCTGCGGCGGCATCGCCATGCTGCACGCCGAAAACATATTGAGCGGCAAGTGCCCGGAGATCGAGGTGACCGCCGTCGCCGACCGCCGGGAGAACCGCCGGGATTGGGCGCGCGGGAAATTCCCGGACGCCGCCGTGTTCAGCGAGGGCAGCGAACTGATCGCTGCGCGCCCGTGCGACGCGGTGCTGATCGCCACGCCCCACTACCAGCATCCCACGCTGGCGGCGGAGGCCTTTGAGCACGGCCTGCACGTGATGAGCGAAAAGCCGGCGGGCGTGTACACGCTGCAGGTGCGGGAGATGATCGCCGCCGCCGACCGGCACCCGGAGCTGACCTTTGGGCTGATGTACAACCAGCGCACCAACTGCATCTATCGCAGGGCGAAGGAGCTGCTGGACGCCGGCGAACTGGGGACCATGAAGCGCGTGAACTGGATCATCACCGACTGGTACCGCGCCCAGAGCTATTACGACGCCGGGGCCTGGCGGGCCACCTGGGACGGCGAGGGCGGCGGCGTGCTGCTGAACCAGTGCCCGCATCAGCTGGACCTGCTGCAGTGGCTGTGCGGCCTTCCGGCGAAGGTGCGCGCCTTTACCCACGAGGGGAAATGGCACGACATCGAAGTGGAAGACGACGTGACCGCCTACATGGAATTTGAAAACGGCGCCACGGGCGTGTTCATCGCCTCCACCGGCGACGCGCCGGGGGAGAACCGCCTGGAGATCGTGGGCAGCCGCGGCCGGCTGCTGATCGACAACGGCCAATTGACGTTCGAGCGCAACGCCGTGGACGAGCGGGAGTGGTGCTTCGGGAAAGTGCCGCCCTTCGCCGCGCCGGAGGCGGAGATCGTGCCGGTGGAGACCGATGGCCGCAACGGCCAGCACGCCGCCGTGCTGAACGCCTTTGCCGCGCACATCCTGCGGGGCGAGCCGCTGGTGGCCGACGGCCGCGAGGGCATCCGCGGGCTGATGCTTTCCAACGCCATGCACCTGTCCGGCTGGACGGGAGAGACCGTGACGCTGCCCATCGACGAACGACGGTTCCTGGATCTGCTGAACCAGCGCCGCGCGACGTCGCGCCGCAAGGACGAGACGGACGTCGCCATGGATACCGCCGGCAGCTTCGGCCGGAGCCGTTGAAAGGACGGAGCGCCATGAATGCGATTCGGCTGGGCGTGATCGGCATCGGCAACATGGGTTCGGAGCACTGCCGGAACATCCTTTCCGGCCGGACGCCCGAGATCCGGCTCGCCGCCGTGGCCGACCTGCGCGCTACGCGCCGGGAATGGGCCGCCGGGAACCTGCCGGATGGCACGGCGGTCTTCGGCTCCGGGAGCGATTTGATCCGCAGCCGCTGCTGCGACGCGGTGCTGATCGCCGCGCCGCATGGCGCCCATGAGCCGCTGGCGGTGGAAGCGCTGCGGGCGGGCCTGGACGTGCTGTGCGAAAAGCCGATGGCCGTCACCGCCCGGCAGGCCGAACGCATGCTGGACGCGGCCCGGGACACCGGCCGGACGCTGGCGCTGATGTTCAACCAGCGCACGAACTGCGCCTATCGCGCCGTGAAGGACGCGCTGGCGCGCGGGGAACTGGGCCGGATCAAGCGCGTCGTGTGGATCGTGACCGATTGGTACCGCAGCCAGAGATACTACGATTCCGGCGCCTGGCGGGCCACCTGGCGGGGCGAGGGCGGCGGCGTGCTGCTCAATCAATGTCCCCATCAGCTGGATCTGCTGGTCTGGCTGTGCGGCATGCCCGTCGCCGTGCAGGCGCACTGCGGCGAGGGGAAATGGCACCGCATCGAGGTGGAGGACGACGTGACCGCCTATCTGGAATTTGACGGCGGCGCCACGGGCGTGTTCATCGCCTCTACCGGCGATTATCCCGGCACGAACCGGCTGGAGATCTCCGGCGAACGCGGCAAGCTGGTCTGCGAAAACGGCGGGATCCGGCTCTGGCAGCTGCCCGAGAGCGAGCGCGAGCTGTGCTTTTCCACGGACGATCCCTGGCCGCACCCGCCGGTGCAGGAGGTCGCCCTGCCGACCGACGGCCGCAACGAACAGCACTGCGGCGTGCTGAACGCCTTCGCCGGGCACCTGCTGCGCGGGGAACCGCTGGTCGCCGCGGCGGAGGACGGGCTGAACGCCGTCAGGCTGTCCAATGCCATCCACCTGTCCGCCTGGACGGGCGAGCGGATCGAACTGCCCGCCGATGAGGAACGCTTCGAATCGCTGCTGGCGGAACGGGTTCGCCGGTCCGAAGGCAAGCGCGGCGGCGACGCAACCTACGACACCGATCACCGGGGCACCGGCGCGTCGGTTGAGGGCTGAAAACCGGCGTTTGACGAACTGCGCAAAAAATGAGCATAATTACGCAAAAAATGAATAGTCATTGTCATGATTTTACGCTATAATAATATTATAGATAAATTTGCATAGATTATCATGGCTGGATTATGGACTTTCGAATGATTGTTTTCGGGAGACTGCCGCGGGACATCGAATGGCGGCGGTTTGCACGCGCGGTCCCGCAGGATCGCCATGCCATACAGAGGGGGATTGCTCAATGACGACGCATCTGCCGTCCATAAATCGGTCGCACAGAGGGTGGTTCCGCAGGGACTGGCGGCTGTATGCCATGCTCGTGCTGCCGGTGGCTTTTTATCTGATCTTCTGCTATAAACCCATGATCGGCGTGATCATCGCTTTCCAGAATTACAACCGCTTCAAGGGCATGTGGGGCAGCGAGTGGGTCGAATTTGAAAACTTCCGCTTCATCATGGGCATGTCCGATTTCAAATTTGCCCTGCGCAACACGCTGTGGCTGAACTTCCTGGGCCTGGTCGCGGGCTTTCCGGTGCCCATCGTGCTGGCCATCATGCTGAACGAGATGAAGAGCGTGGGCCTGAAGAAGCTCTCCCAGACGCTGCTGTATCTGCCGCACTTCCTGTCCTGGATCATCATCGGCGGCATGGTGCTGCAGATCTTCTCGCCGAAGACCGGCCTCATCAACGCCACGCTGTTGAAGTGGGGCCTGATCGACAAGAGCATTCCGTTCCTCACCAAGGGCCCGCAGTGGCAGGCCACCTACACGGTGGTGGGCGTGTGGCAGGGCATGGGCTGGGGCACGATCCTCTACCTGTCCGCCATCACCGGCATCAACCCCGAATTGTTCGAAGCGGCCAAGATCGACGGCGCCAACAAGATGCAGCAGATCTGGCACGTCACGCTGCCGGGCATCCGGCCCACCATCGTGGTGCTGCTGATCCTCAGCGTCGGCCAGATGATGAACATCAGCTTCGACCGGCCGCAGATCCTGGGCAATCCGCAGGTGCTGAAATACTGCGACGTGCTCTCCACCTTCGTCTATCGAACGGGCATCCAGAACCACCGGTTCGACCGCGCCACGGCCATCGGCCTGTTCCAGTCCGTCGTGGGCCTGATTCTGATCACCGGCGCCAATTTCGTTTCCAAGCGGCTTGGCGAGGACGGCATTTGGTAAGGGGGCGCGAAGCATGAGCAAACAAGTGGATCAAGCGCTGGTTTACCAGGAACCCAAGGGCAAAAAATGGACCGGTCCGCAGATCGTGCTGACCGTCATCGTCCTGATCCTGAGCCTTTCGTGCCTGCTGCCCTTCATCAACGTGGCGGCCGTCTCGCTCTCATCCAAATCGGCCATCCTGCGCGGCGACGTCTCGTTCTGGCCCGTGGAGCTGGATTTCACGGCCTACAAGGCGATCTTCGCGGACCCGAGCATGCCGCACAGCCTGTTCTTCACGATCAGCATCACGGTGGCCTATACCGCGTTTTCCATGATCCTGACCGTGCTGATGGCCTACCCGCTGACGAAAAAACGCCTGCGCGGGCGCAATTTCTTCAGCTTCCTGGCGCTGTTTACCATGTACTTCTCCGGCGGCACGATCCCGATCTACCTGAACATCAAGGAGCTGGGATTGTTGGATACGCCCTGGTCGCTGATCCTGCCGGGCATGCTGTCCACCTACAACATGATCATCCTGAAGAGCTTCTTCTCGGCCCTGCCGAAGGAGCTGGAGGAAGCCGCGATCATCGACGGCGCCAACGATTTCCAGGTGCTGCTGCGGATCTACCTGCCGCTGTCCATGGCCTCGCTGGCCACACTGACGCTGTTCTACGCCGTCGGCAAGTGGAACAGCTTCCAGGACGCGCTGTATTACATCAACAACAAGGCCTATCAGCCGCTGCAGCTGAAGCTGTACAACATCATCAAGGGCTCGCAGGCGGTGGACATCGCCGCCATGGAGGGCGGATCCAGCGCGGTGGCCACCAGCGTCTCGGAATCCATCGAGCCGGCCACCATCATCTTCGCCACGCTGCCGATCCTGGTGGTCTATCCCTTCGTGCAGCGCTACTTCGTCAAGGGCGTCACCATCGGCGCCATCAAGGGTTAATGAACTCTGCCGCCGGGTGGCGGTGAATATAATCAAAGGAGTGGACCCTTCATGAAAAAGACCCTGTCTATCCTGCTGGCCCTGGCTTTGATGCTCGGTCTGGCGACCGCCGCGATCGCGGAAGACGATTGGATCACCCTGCGGGTGGAATGCTTCGACCGCGAGATCGTCGGCCTGGACGTGACGGACTGCTGGCAGCTGCACTACGCGCAGGAGCACTTCGGCGATCCCAACCACATCAAGCTGGAGTTCGTCTCCTTTGCCCGCTGGACGGAGCCCGAATTGCTGGACAACGCGCTGAGCGCGGATACCGCGCCGGATCTGTGCATGACCTATGACGGCAACCTGGTTCAGCAGTGCATTGATCAGGAAGGCATCTGGCAGCTGGACGAACTGCTGGAGCAGTACGGCCCGAACCTGAAGGCTTTCCTGGGCGAGGAGCTGCTGCCCTACGGCCAGAGCGACCATGACGGCGACGGCACGCCCGAGCAGTGGTACATTCCCGCCCGCCGCATTTCCCGCGCCAACGTGGGCAACTTCATCCGCGAGGACTGGCTGACGGCGCTGGGCATGGAAAAGCCCACCACCATTGATGAGTTCACCGCTTATCTGCGCGCTGCCAAGGAGGCCCAGCTGGGCGGCGAGAACACCGTGCCCTTCTCCTTCGGCATCTATGCGCCCGACCCGCTGTTCAACGTGCGCCGCTTCACCGATGCCTGGGTGGACTTCAGCCAGGTGACCGAGGAAGACTGGTTCGCCAATGCCCGCACGCCCGAGATGCTGCCCGGCGCGAAGGAAGGCTTCCGCTGGCTGAACACGCTGTATCATGAGGGCCTGATCCCCGAGACCTTCGCCCTCACCGACAACGACCAGGCCAACGATACCGCGCTGATCATGGGCTACAACGGCTTCTTCTCCCAGCAGCCCGACCAGCCCTGGCGCACCGACAAGAACTATCAGGTCGAGATGGCCAACAACGTGCCCGGCGCCCACTGGGTCACCGTGAACCCCTTCCAGAACGACAGCCTGGGCGGCAAGCACCTGCACGACATGTACGCGCCCGCCGGCCTGAGCATCATCATCCCGAAGACCGCCGACGAAGCGACCGCCGTCGCCGCCATGAAGTATCTCGACTGGATGGCGATCCCGGAGAACATGTTCGCGCTGCAGAACGGCACCGAGGGCATCAACTATGAAGGCCTGACCGAGGACGGCATCCCCTATGGCGTGAAGAGCGCTGACGACGTGCCCAACGAGAACAAGATGCACGCCGGCGACATCTGCTTCATCTCCAACGGCCTGTGCTATGGCGACGACGAGAAGAACGCCGCCGCGCTGGCGCTGCCCTTCAAGGGCTATGAGGCGGACGTCATCGCGTCCTACGCCGATTCCCTCAGCGATGCCTGGACCCAGATCAGCTTCCCGGTGGCCGTGCAGGCCGAGACCGACTACGGCGCCACCGTCAAGAGCAAGCAGGGCGAGTTCCTGGCCGCGGTGGTCAGCTGCGATCCCGAGGAATTTGACGAGGTGTTCGATGCCGCCATCCAGGAGACCCTGGACGCCGGCGCCGCCGAGATGATCGAAGGCTTCCGCGCTGCCTATCAGGAGGGCAATTACCGCGGCACCTTCCCCGGCAATATGTAATTGACGGAATGATCGGTTGACCGAACCAATCCGGGCAGTCCCTGTGCGGCCGAACGCGCCGACGGGGGCTGCCCCTTTTTTGGAACAGAGAGCCGCCGGCCATGACAGCGGTTCTCCGTTCCTAAAAGGAAAAAGCCGCATACGCGGCTTTTATGGCACCTCCATGGGGACTCGAATTCTCGCTGGCGGGCTCGGTCAGGGCGGGCTCTGGAAGCCCACCGGGCTTCCATTCACTCCCCGCCCGTTCTCGTCCCCAGGGCTTCCATTCACTCCCCGCCCGTTCTCGTCCCCAAAAAAGAAGAAACCACCCTAACGGGTGGTTTGGCACCTCCATGGGGACTCGAACCCCAGTTTTCGCCGTGAGAGGGCGACGTCTTAACCGCTTGACCATGGAGGCATGGCTGCCGAACCTGGATTCGAACCAGGACTAAATGAGTCAGAGTCATTCGTGCTACCTTTACACAATTCGGCAACGTCAACCGAGCACAACGTGCCCGACCGACAAAAAGTATTATAGCGCCGACAGCACAAAAAGTCAAGCCGTTTTCCCAATTTTATTTGCATTTTACGTTTTTGTGTGCGGCTGGAATTAAATGTTGGTTAAGGGTCGGGATGTGCTTGAAAGCTTCATATTCGGGCGCTATGATACAATCAGATCGGGGTTTGACAAATCCCCATCATGAAATCAGATAGGAGTCGGAAGCCATGAAAGCCGTTAACATTAAGCTGAGTCTGGCGGAGAATGTCAAGACCTTCGTGAACATTGCCAACCGCTATCCCTATGATATCGACCTGCGCGTGGGCCGCCACGTGGTGGACGGCAAGTCCATCCTGGGCATCTTCAGCCTGGATCTCTCCAAGCCGATCACGCTGGAAGTGTACGCCGATCACTGCGACGATCTGATGGAAGAGCTGAAGCCCTTCATCATCGGCTGATCACCGCGATTGAACGCCGCCCCGGATTCCCGGGGCGGCGCTTTTTATAACAAAGAACCCGAAGCCTTTCGGCTTCGGGCTGATGGTCTGGGTGGAGAGATTTGAACTCTCGGCCTCTTGAACCCCATTCAAGCACGCTACCAAACTGCGCTACACCCAGTCGTCCTCGCGAACACAAATCATTATAGCATCCGCGGGGAGGTTTGTCAATGCCATGCGGGATATTTAACGCACTTCGCCGCCCTCAATGCTTCCACGCGCTGGGCGCGAACAGCATCAGGATCGGGAAGATTTCCAGCCTTCCGATCAGCATGCACATGGACAGAACGATCTTGCTGACGTCGGAAAACGCGGCGTAGTTGCCGACGGGGCCCACCATGCCCAGGCCCGGGCCGATGTTGGACAGCGTGGCCACCACGGCGGTGAAGTTCGTTTCAAAGGTGAACCCGTCCAGCGACACCACCAGCAGCGACGCCAGCAATACCAGTATGTAGGCAAAGAAGAACCCGCCCACGCCGCTGAGTATGCTTTCGTCCACGGTGTGGCCGTCCAGCTTGACGGTGTTCACGGACTTCGGGTGCACCGTGCGGCGGATGTCGCGCACCATGCTCTTCAGCAGCAGCTGCAGGCGGATCACCTTGATGCCGCCGCCGGTGCTGCCCGCGCTGGCGCCGATGAACATCAGCACCACCAGGAGCGACCGGCTCAGCTGGGGCCACTTGTCGAAATCCGCCGTGGCGTAGCCGGTGGTGGTCATGATGGACGAGCATTGGAAGAAGCTGTAGCGCAGCGCGGTGAAGAAGTTCCGGCCGTACAGCGGCAGGATGTTCACGGCGACGATCGCGCTGGCGCCCAGCAGGATGCACCAGTACCAGCGCAGCTCGCTGTTGCCCAGAGCGGTCTTCCAGTTGCGCTTCAGGAGGAAATAGTACAGCGAAAAGTTCACGCCGAACAGCGCCATGAACACGCCGACGACCACGTCCACCGCGGCGCTGTCAAAGTGGGCGATGCTGTCGGCGTAGGTGCCGAAGCCGCCGGTGCCGGCCGCGCCGAACATGTGCACCACGGAATCGTACAGGTTCAGCCCGCACAGCAGCAGTGCCACCACCATCAGCGCCGAGAGGCCCACATAGATGCCGTAGAGGATCTTGGCGTTGTTGGCCACGCGGGGCACCAGCTTGTCGGTGCTGGGCCCGGGGGATTCCGCGCGCATCAGGTGGATCGACCGCGCGCCCATCTTGGGGATCAGCGCCAGCGACAGCACCAGCACGCCCATGCCGCCCGCCCAGTGGGTGAAGCTGCGCCAGAACAGCAGGCCCTTGGGCAGCGCCTCCACGTCGGTCAGGATCGTGGCGCCGGTGGTGGTGAAGCCGGAGACCGTTTCAAAGAAGCAGTCCACCAGCGACGGCACGTACCCGCTGAAATAGAAGGGCAGCCCTCCGAAGAACGACACCAGTATCCAGCTGAACGCCACCACGGCGAAGCCTTCGCGCGGCCGCAGCGTGTCGCGCCGGGGCTGGATCAGCGCCAGCAGCGTGCCCGCGGCCATGGCGATCAGCATCGACAGCAGCAGCGGTATCGTGTCGCCGCTGCGCTCGATCAATGAAACCAGCACCGGCAGCGCCATCAGCGCTCCGGCCATCCGCAGCACGTTGCCGATCAGATGAAACGTCAATCGTTTGTTCATTTCCGGATCTCCGTAAGGTCAAACGCGTCTTCCAGGTTCACCACGGTGCCGGCCTTGGCCACCAGGATCACGGTGTCGCCGGCCTCGATGTGGTCGCTGCCGAAGGGGATGATGGTCCGGCGGTCGCGCACCAGCACGGAGACCAGTATGCCCTTGCGGATGTTCAGCTGGTTCAGCGGGATGTTCAGGTAGGGCGCGCCCTCCAGCGCCGTGAATTCGCAGGCCTCCACCGATCCGTCCAGCATGTAATAGACCTTCTCCACCACGGAATTGCGGGACGCGTTCAGCGCGCGCACCGAGCGGAGGATGGCGTTGGCGGTGGTCAGCTTCGGGCTGACGGCGCAGTCGATGCCCAGGTCCTCCATCACGTCGGTGGCGTTCAGCCGGTTCACCTTTACGATCACCTTTTTCACGCCGTGGCGCACGCCGTACAGGCCGGTGATCAGGTTTTCCTCGTCGCGGTTGGTCAGGCAGATCAGCGCGCCGCAGTCGCTGACGTTCTCGGATTCCAGCACCTCCTGGTCGGTGCCGTCGGCGTTGATCACCATCACGCCGTCCAGCTGGTCCGCCAGGCGCAGGCACTTCTTTTCGTCGATCTCGATCATCCTCAGGTACACGCCCATGCCGGCGATGATCTTCGCCAGGTAATAGGAGATGTGCCCGCCGCCGATCAGCAGCGCGGATTTCAGGCGCTCGGTATCCTTGCCCATCTGCTTGAAGAAGCGGGTGATGGATTCCCGGTCGCCGGTGGCGTACACGCGGTCGCCCTCCAGCAGCGTGCTGGCGCCGTGGGGGATAAATACGGTCCCGCTGCGCTGCACCGCCGTGAACTGCACGTGGGGGAACCGCCCGTGCAGCCTGGAAAGCGGCGTGTTCAGGATCGGGTCCTTGGCCTCGGCCCGGAATTCGACCATCTCCACGCGCCCGTGGGCGAAGCTTTCGATGTTGATGGCGAACGGGAAGCGCAGCAGCCGCGAGATCTCCTGGGCGGTGGTGCGCTCGGGGTTGATCACCTGGTCGATGTCCAGCTTCTTTTGCAGCAGCACCAGGCTCTCGGTGTATTCCGGGTCGCGGATGCGCGCGATGGAATACTTCGCGCCCAGCTGCTTCGCCGCCAGGCAGCACACCATGTTCAATTCGTCGTTGCCGGTGACGGCGATGATGACGTCGGCGTTTTCCACGCCGGCCTCGATCAGCGTCTTCACGTTGGCGCCGTTGCCGCGCACGCACATCACGTCCAGCGTCTCGCTGGCCCGCGTCAGCGCCGGCTGGCTGCGATCCAGGATCGTGATGTCGTGGCCGTCCTTCGACAGATACTGCGCCAGCGCGTAGCCCACCTTGCCGTTGCCTACGATGATGATGTTCATGAAAGCACCTCGATTGGAATTGGGGAATGGGGGAAGGGGAAAGTCATCCCCTGCCGTGGAGCGAGCGGAAGCATTCCAGCGCCGCCTTCGCGTCCTGCGGGAAGGATTCCGTGATATTGCCCGTCAGCGTGACGCCGCCTTGATAGCCGATGCCGTTCAGCGTGTCGGCGAGGCGCCGGTAATCCTCGCCGTCGCCCTCGCGTGGCAGCGCGCGGGTCAGCGCGTTTTCCACGTGCACGTGCCGGAGCAGCGGCGCGGCCCGGCGCAGCGCGCTGACGGGTTCGGAGGCCATGGCCATGTGCCCGGTGTGGGCGGCCACGGCGATGTTGTCCAGCTGCAAAAGCCCGCAGATCAGCGCCGCTTCCGAGACCAGGTTCATCAGCGGGCATTCGGCTTTGCGGATCGGCTCGATGGCGATGGTCACGCCGTTCTCCTTCGCGTGACCCTGGCACAGCCTGAGGAAGTTGCCCAGCTGGCGCCAGGCGAAGGGATAGTCTCCGTCCGAGGGCACGACCCGCGACGCCTCCGCGTCCAGCACGATCACCTTTGCGCCCAGCCGCCGCGCCCGGCCCAGCGCGTGCTTCAGATAGCCGTGCAGTTCCGAAGCGCTGACGCCCGGCCCGGTGATGGGCAGGCTCGCCGGCAGCATGCGGCTGCAGGCGGCGATGTTCAGACCCGCGTCCTCCGCGTAATCGGCAAATTCGGCGAACTCCGCCTCCGTCAGCGCCGCCAGCGCGTCCAGCGGCAGCTCGGCGTAATCGTAGCCGATGCCGGCGACCTCCGGCAGGTTCACAAAATCCGTGCGTATGCCGATGGAAAACACGGGTCCACCTCCTCACTGCGATAACCACCCATTTTAATCTCATTCTATTATATACTTTTTATCCCGAAACGTCAAATCCGAATCGACGGAGGATCCGCGCGGACCGGGAATCCGGTCCCTGAGGCGCGCGGGGAGCCTTTTCCGAATCATCGGACTCGAATCGCGGCGCGGGAATTGACTTTTCGCGAATCCCTGTTATACTGGTTCCGGAGGTGGTGAAGGATGACGGACATGCGGTCTCGTCTGCCCCTTTCCGCAGATGGCTTGGCTCCGCGCAAGGTCTGATCCCGGGCGATACCTGCACGGAGCGATCATCCCCCGGCCGGGGGCTTCAATCGCCTGAATCGGGCTTTGCGCCGACTGACATCCATCATTCATGTTAGGAGCAAAGCCATGAAGAAAAATGAATACAAATCGCTCCGCGGCTTTCTGTTGCTGTGGAGCTCGCAGACCGTGTCCGAACTGGGCACGGCCATGAGCGATTATGCCCTGATCGTCTGGGTCTACGGACAGAAGGGAACGGCCTCAAGCGTTACGATGCTGACGATCTGCGCGTTCCTGCCCACGATCTCCTTCCGGTTCATCGCCGGGGCGCTGGTGGACCGCTGGAACAAGAGGCGCGTCATGCTGGCCGCAGATCTCGCGGCGGCCTGCGGCACGGCGGCCGTGCTGGCGCTGGTTTCGCTTTCCGCGCTCAGGACCTGGCATCTCTACCTCATCACGGCGCTGCTGAGCCTGATGAATGCCCTGCAGGTCCCGGCGTCTTTCGTGGCCACCAGCCTGCTGGTGCCGAAGGAGCACTATGCCCGCGCCGGCGGGCTGCAGGGCTTTTCCGGCTCGGTCGTTTCCATTCTGGCGCCGGCGCTGGGCAGCGCTCTGCTGGCCTTCGGCGGGCTGGAGCTGGTGCTGGCGTGCGATCTGATGAGCTTCGCCGTAGCGTTTATCGCGCTTCTCGGCTTCATCCGCATCCCGGAGCCGGAACGCCCGCCGGAAGAAAAGGAAACGTCGTTTCTCAAAAGCTGCCTGGATGGCATCCGGTATCTGCGGGATCACGGGGCGCTGCTGCGCGTCACGCTGTTTCTGGCAGCGGTCAACTTCCTGGCCAAGCTGGGTAACGACGGCATGCTTGCGCCTTTCGCGCTGGGCCGCACCGGCGGCGACCAGCGCGCGCTGGGCATGGTGCAGAGCGCCGTAGCCGTGGGCCTGCTGGCGGGCAGCGTCGCCATGACCTTCCTGAAACCCGCGAAAAAACGGATGCGGCTGATCTTCATCAGCTGTGCCGCCGTGTTTTCCGGGAACATCGTCCAGAGCCTGACCGCTCGGCCGGTCCTCTGGTGCGCTGCCGCGTTCGCCGGCTATTTCATGGCGGTGGTCATGAACGTCAACCTGACGGCCGTGATGCGCGAAAGGGTGCCGGTGGAAATGCAGGGCCGCGTGTTTTCCGCGAAGGATACGCTCCAAAACGGCACGATCCCGCTGGCACTGTTTCTGGGCGGACTGTTGGCGGACCGCGTGTTTGAGCCGCTGATGGCCTCGGATTCCGCCGCGCAGCGGGCGCTGTCGCCCCTGTTCGGGTCGGGTCGCGGTTCGGGCATCGCCGTCATGTTTTTCATCGTAGGCGCGCTGGGCATCGCCCTGAGCCTGACCCGCCTCAGAAAGCCGGTCTATCGGGAGCTGGACGGCTGATTCCCGCCGCCGTCCGCGCCGCTTTCCGGTTAAATCAACCGAATGGGCGTTTCCTCTACTTGATTTTGATCGCGGTAACTGGTATAATTGTTACAGACTATTATAAAGGAGTGTGTTTTATGGCCCTTGTTACTTCCAAAGAGATGTTCAAGAAGGCTTACGACGGCGGCTACGCCATCGGCGCTTTCAACGTCAACAACATGGAGATCATCCAGGGCATCACCGAAGCCGCCATCGAAAAGCGCGCTCCGCTGATCCTGCAGGTTTCCAAGGGCGCCCGCGCCTATGCCAAGCACGTCTATCTGATGAAGCTGATCGAGGCCGCCATCCAGGACGCCGAGCAGACCGCCGGTTTTGACCTGCCCATCGTCGTCCACCTGGACCACGGCGATTCCTTCGAGCTGTGCAAGAGCTGCATCGACGGCGGCTTCACCTCCGTCATGATCGATAAGAGCGGCCTGCCCTTCGAGGAGAACATCAAGATCACCAAGCAGGTCGTCGAGTATGCCCACGATCACGGCGTGGTCGTTGAGGCTGAGCTGGGCACCCTGGCCGGCGTTGAGGACGAAGTGAACGTCTCCGCCGAGGATTCCTCCTACACCCGCGCCGAAGACGTGGAAGAGTTCGTGAAGAGCACCGGCTGCGATTCGCTGGCCATCGCTATCGGCACTTCCCACGGCGCCTACAAGTTCAAGGCTGAACAGTGCACCCGCAACGAAAAGGGCATCCTGGTGCCCCCGCCGCTGCGCTTCGACATCCTGGAGGACGTCTCCAAGCGCCTGCCCGGCTTCCCGATCGTGCTGCACGGCTCTTCCTCCGTGCCGCAGGAATTCGTGAAGATCATCAACGAGTGCGGCGGCAAGATGCCCGACGCCGTCGGCATCCCCGAGGAGCAGCTGCGTCAGGCGGCCCGCGGCGCGGTCTGCAAGATCAATATCGACTCTGACCTGCGCCTGGCCATGACGGCCTGCATCCGCCAGCACTTCACCGAGCATCCGGATCACTTCGATCCCCGTCAGTACCTGAAGCCCGCCCGCGTGGCCATCAAGGAAATGGTGGAACACAAGCTGGTCGACGTGCTCGGCTGCGACGGCAAGGCCTGATCCGCCCGTTGAACCCAAAGGAAGCACGATATCCTCGCGCTTCCTTTTTTGCGCGCTGTTTTTGCCGCCGGGTATTGCCTTTTCAGGTTAACTGTGATAATATGAAATCAGGGAAATAATGTTTCATTATGGCTCGTTTTGTACCGATAACAACAGATTATGGAGGGCGCCATGATTGATGTCAAGCTGCTGACCCTGTTGAAGGTCAATGAAACCGGCAATTACACCCGGGCGGCGGAGCAGCTTTCGCTGACGCAGCCCGCCGTAAGCCAGCATATCAAGCAGATCGAGAAGGAACTGGGCATCAGCCTGTTCGTCCGGCGCGGCGGCAAGATCAAACCGACGCCCGAGGGCAAGCTGGTCATCGAATACGCCGAGCGCGTGGTTTCTCTGTACGAACACCTGCAGCAGTCGCTGCTGGACCAGAAGCGCAACATCAACCGCCTGCGCGTGGGCATTACCCACACCTCGGAGAGCAACATCGTCACCGAGGTGCTGGCCAAGTACGCCGAACAGAACGAAAAAGTCAGCATCACCATCAAGACCGGCACCATCAACAATCTTTATGCGATGCTGAGAAACTATAAGATCGATATCGCCATCGTCGAAGGCGCGGTGCAGGATCCCTCCATCAATTCCATCATGCTGGATACGGATTTCCTGGTCTGCGCGGTTTCCAACGAAAACCCGCTGGCGAAGAAGAGCATCGTGACGCTGGACGAGCTAAAGAAGGAGCGGCTGATCCTGCGCCTGCCCAATTCCGGCACGCGCAACCTGTTTGCCGCGCACCTGGAGAGCCGCAACATCTCCATCGATGAATTCAACGTCACGCTGGAGGTCGACAACATCGCCACCATCAAGGATCTGGTCCGCCGCAACTACGGCGTGTCCATCCTGCCGCGCAGCGCCTGCATGGACGAATTGAAGAAGGCCAAGATGACGGTGCTGCCCATCGAAAACCTCAGCATGATCCGCGAAATGAACATCCTGTACCACAAGAGCTTCAGCCACGCGGATATTTTGCAGGACATCGTGAAGATCTACAACGAAACCGTCCGCTTCTACAAGAGCGGCAATTAGGAGTGCCCATGCATATCCTGCTGACCAACGACGACGGCATCTCCGCGCGGGGCATCCGGGCGCTGGCGGCGGCCTTCGCCGCGGCGGGGCACCGCGTGTCCGTGTGCGCCCCCGACCGCGAACGCTCCGCCGCCAGCCACAGCGTCACGCTGAAGCGGCCGCTGCGGGCCGTGCCGGTGGATTTCCTCGGCGCGGAACGCGCCTGGGCCGTGGATGGTTCGCCCGCCGACTGCGCCCAGCTGGGCCTGTTCCTGCTGCGGCGGGAGGCCCCGGCCGACCTGCTGGTCTCCGGCATCAACCGGGGCATGAACCTGGGCGGCGCGGCGGTCTATTCCGGCACGGTGGCCGCGGCGATGGAGGCTTCGATGTGCGGCACGCCCGCGATGGCGTCGTCGCTGTGCGTGAAGAGCTATGAGGGCGAGGACCGCGAGGACTACGGCCCGTCCGCGCGGCTGTCCGTGCGCGTGGCCGAATGGATGGAGGCGCATCCGCTGCCCCGGGGCGCGCTGTACAGCCTGAACGTGCCGCCGCTGCCCTACGAACAGATCCGCGGCCTGCGCGCCGCGCGGCTGTCGCCGGTGTATCTGGAGACCGCCGAATACGAAGTGACGGCGGATGCGGAAGGCCTGCTGTGCCGTTACAGGGGCGGCGAGGGCATGCCCATGGACGACCCGGCATACGACCTGTCGATGATCGACGCGGGCTGGGCCACGCTGACGAAGCTGACCTGGGATTTCCGGCTGAACGCCGATGACGGCGAATTGAACGAAATCGGATTGTGACAGAACGGGAGGGATGGACGTGGCCGAGGGAAAGCACTGCGAAATCGAGCGCAAATACCTGATCCGTTATCCGGATGTCGCGCTGCTGAAGGCGCAGAGGGGCGTCGAACAGTGGGAGATCGTGCAGATCTATTTGACCGTATCCGGCCCGGGCGAGACGCGGCGCATCCGCCAGATCGTCTCCGGCGGCGAGATCCGCTACTTCAAAACCTTCAAGAAGCGCCTGTCCGACCTGAGCTGCGAGGAGGATGAGGGCGAGATCGACCAGCTGGAATTTATCCGCCTGTCCCGGGAACAGCAGCCCGGCTGCAGACCGCTGGGCAAGACCCGCTATCGCATCCCCTACAAGGGACACACGCTGGAATTCGATATCTACCCATTCTGGAACGACCGCGCGATCCTGGAAATCGAGCTGGAAAAGGAGAGCGAGGGCGCGGCGATCCCCGATTACGTGCACATCATTCGCGACGTCAGCGCCGATCCCGCCTACAAGAACCGCGCGCTGGCGGAGACCGTGGTCGACGAGCCGATCCCGTGATCCGCACAAGAAAAGAGCCTGTCCTTCCGGACAGGCTCTTTTTGTTTCGGCTTATGCCGCGGTAGCGGCCTTTTTGCGCAGCACCTGCATGCCCACGCCCAGCGCGATCACGGCCAGGCCGATGATGTCGGTCAGCGTGCCGGGGATGATCAGCAGCAGGCCGCCCGCGACGCACATCAGGCGTTCCAGCAGGTTCATGTTGATGATGAGATAGCCGCTCAATCCGGCGGCGACGCCCACCATGCCCAGCGCGGCGGTGACCACGATCAGCACCACTTCGTACCAGACCGTGTCGATGAACAGCAGCGCGGGGCTGGAGGCGAACACGAACGGTATGATGAACGCGCCGATGGCCAGCCGCGTGGCCGTGACGCCGGTCTGCATCGGCTTGCCCTTGGCGATGGCCGCGCCGGCATAGGCCGCCAGCGCCACCGGCGGCGTGATGTCCGCCACGATGCCGAAGTAGAACACGAAGAAGTGGGCGGCGATGTCCGGCACGCCCATGCGGATCAGGATCGGCGCGCAGGTGGACGCCATGATGCAGTAGGTGGCGGTGGTGGGCACGCCCATGCCCAGCACGATGCAGCTGAGCATCGTCAGGAACAGGCCGATGAACAGCGAGTTGCCGGAGATGCTGACGATGCCGTTGATGATGGTGCTGGCCAGGCCCGTCAGCGTGATGCAGCCGCACACGCAGCCGGCGATGCCGCAGGCCACGGCCACCGTGATGCAGGAACGCCCGCCCGCTTCCAGAGAATCGAATATGCTCCGGGGCGTGAAGCCGCCCCTGCGGCCGACGGCGGCGCCCAGGGCGCCGGTGGCACTGGCCGTCGATCCTTCGGCCTTGCTGGCGCGGAAGTAGTCGACCACGTTGTTGACGATGCCCACGGCGATGGCCACGACGATGGAGACCGCCGCGGAGAACTGCATGGTGCGCGTGTTGGTGCACACCAGCCAGATCAGCACGATCAGCGGGGCCAGCATATAGGTATCCTTGATCAGGCTCCTGAACCGGGGCAGCATTTCAGGGCCCACGCCCTTCAGCCCGAGCTTCTTGGCCTCCAGGTGCACGGCGATGAATATGCCAAGGAAGTACAGCACCGCGGGCAGTATGGCGCGCACGATGATGTTGGAATAGGGCACGCCCAGATAGTCGGCCATCAGGAAGGCCGCCGCGCCCATGATGGGCGGCATGATCTGGCCGCCGGTGGAGGCCGCGGCTTCCACGGCGCCGGCGAATTCCGGCCGGTAGCCGGTCTTTTTCATCATCGGGATGGTGATGGACCCGGTGGTGACGGTGTTGCCCACGGAGCTGCCCGACACCATGCCGCACAGCGCGGAGGAGATGACGGCCACCTTCGCCGGGCCGCCGGAATAGCGGCCGGTCAGGCTGTTGGCCAGGCTGATGAAGAAATTGGAAACGCCGGTGCGTTCCAGAAACGCGCCGAAGATGATGAACACCACGATGTACTTGCTGCACACGTTCACCGGCGTGCCCAGTATGCCGCTTTCGCCGAAGAACAGCTCATAGCTGGTCCGCGAAAGCGTCTTGCCGCTGATGAACAGCGTGTAGATCAGGAAAAACGCCGCCACGAACAGGATCGGCAGACCCACGCTGCGCCGGCACAATTCCACCAGCGCGGCGATGCCTGTGATGCCGATGACCAGATACAGCGGGTCCTTCAGCAGCTTTTTCATGCTCATGGTGATGATCGTCTGGGCGTTGAACGCGTAATAGAAGAACGCGGCGGCGCCCAGCACCATGATGACGATATCATACCAGGGCAGGTGGTTGACCTTCACATGGCCCTTTTTGGCGGGGAACGTCAGATAGCCCATGACGATGACCAGGCCCATAAAGCTGGTCATGCGCACCTCCTGCAGCTGGCTGGCGAACAGCGTCACATAGATGCAGTAGAGGGAAAACAGGGCCAGTATGCTGGAAACGACGATCTTGGGGATGCCTGCCCACACGCGCGTGTTGGATTCGCGGTCATACTTGCGCATGACGGCTTCGACGTCCGCGGCGGTGCCCGCGGAAACGCCGGTTTCCGGCGCGTTCAGGTTGGGATCCTGCGGTTTGCTGCCGGCCATGCGGTCAGCCTCCTTCCGAATGGATTTGCCGTTTTCCCGGCAAGGACAGGGGCTGCGGTAATGCTTTCACCGCAGCCCCCGTAAAGTCGCTGAGAGCCTGCCGGGCGGCTTAATCGGCCGTCACGACCTCGATGCCCTTCTCGGCGAAGTACTTGGCCGCGCCGTTGTGATAGGGGATCGCGCAGGTGCTGGCATAGGCCAGATCCAGATCCTTGGCCTTGTCGTGGGTGATCTGGTCCTTGCCCTCGAAGATGGTGGACACGACGGCGTAGGCATCCTCGTCAGAGACCTCGTCGCTGGTGACGATCAGGGCCTTCATGCCCACGGTCAGCACGTCCTCGTCGATGCCGTCATAGGTGCCGGCGGGGATGACGTATTCATCGTAAACGTCGCAGATATCCTTCAGCGCGGCGATGTGCTCGGCGTCCAGGGACACGATGTAGGTGGCCTTGCCCGCGGCCAGCTCCGCGACGGAGGTGGTGGGCGCGCCGGCTACGACGAACGCGGCGTCGATCTTGCCGTCGGTGAGGGAATCCTTGGAATCGGCGAAGGATTCATAGCGGGGATCGATATCGTCGATGGTCATGCCGTAGGCGGCCAGGAAGTCCATGGCGTTGAAGTAGACGCCGGAGCCGGCGGAGCCGATGGAGACGACCTTGCCCTTCAGATCGGCGACGGACTTGATTTCGGGGTTGCAGGTGACCAGCTGTACGCCCTCGGTGTACAGGGCGGCCAGGGCGCGCAGGCCGGTGACGGCTTCATCTTCGAAGTCCTCATCGCGAATGCCGGCATAGGCGTAATAGGCCACGTCGTTCTGGGAGAAGCCCAGCTGGGCGTCGCCCAGGTCGATCAGCTGGATGTTCTTCTTGGATCCGTTGCCCTGCTCGGCAGTGACGGCGACGTCGGAATTGTTGGTGACGTAGAGCGCCAGCTCGTTGCCATAGGCGTAGTAAACGCCGCCGGTGCCGCCGGTGACGAATTTCAGTTCGGCCAGGGCCGCGACGCAGGACAGCGCCAGGACCAGCGCGACGACGATTGCAAAGACTTTCTTCATATCCGTTTCCTCCAATTTATCTCCGGCCGTGCCCCGGCCAGGTGGTTGATTGCATTATACATGATTTATGGGGGAAACGCAATAGAGAATTGCCAACCACAATGTTAAAAGTTGCAATTTGAAGGAAAAAATGCCCGGCAGGACTGTTTTTTGCATAAAACGGCGCTTATTGATGCTGCATAATATACATAATAATGCATTTTTATGCAATCTGGCAGGCGGACGGGCCGTCGGCGAGGCGCCGCTTGATTTTTTAACGCGCGTCCGCTATTATAGAATCAGTAAATAATGTCACGGGGGCGTCTGCGAATGAATTACGATCAGAGCCGGATCCGCAATTTCTGCATCATCGCGCACATCGACCACGGCAAATCCACGCTGGCCGACCGCATCCTGGAGCGCACCGGCGTGATGAAGCTGCGCGATATGACCGACCAGGTTCTGGATTCCATGGAGCTGGAGCGCGAGCGCGGCATCACCATCAAATCGAAGGCCGTGCGCATGCCCTATACCGCCAAAGACGGGCAGGAGTACGAGCTGAACCTGATCGACACCCCCGGCCACGTGGACTTCACCTACGAGGTCTCCCGCGCGCTGGCGGCCTGCGAGGGCGCGGTGCTGGTGGTGGACGCCAGCCAGGGCATCGAGGCCCAGACGCTGGCCAACGTGTACATGGCCCTGGAGCACGATCTGGAGATCCGCCCGGTCATCAACAAGATCGACCTGCCCAGCGCCCAGCCCGACGTGGTGAAGGGCGAGATCGAGGACGAGATCGGCCTCGACTGCGAGGGCTGCCCGCTGATCTCGGCCAAGCAGGGCGTCGGCATCGACGACGTGCTGGAGGACATCGTGAAGCACGTGCCCGCGCCGCAGGACGATCCCGACGCGCCGCTGCAGGCGCTGATCTTCGATTCGTATTACGATAACTACCGCGGCGCCATCTCCTCCGTGCGGCTGAAGGCCGGCCGGGTGAAGGTGGGCGACCGCATCCGCATGATGGCGGGCAAGTGCGAATTCGACGTCACCGAGGTGGGCGCCTACCTGCCGCTGGGCTACAGCCCGAAGGACGAGCTGTGCGCCGGCGAGGTGGGCTACATCGCCGCGTCCATCAAGGACATCGCCGACATCCGCGTGGGCGACACCATCACGCTGGCGAACAACCCCGCCGCCGAGCCGCTGCCCGGCTACAAGCCGGTGCTGCCGATGGTCTACTGCGGCATCTATCCCGCCGACGGCGCGGATTACGAAAACCTCAAGGACGCGCTGGAGAAGCTGCGCCTGAACGACGCGGCGCTGTCCTATGAGCCGGAGACCTCCGTTGCGCTGGGCTACGGCTTCCGCTGCGGGTTCCTGGGCCTTCTGCACATGGAGATCATCCAGCAGCGGCTGGAGCGGGAATTCGACCTGGACCTGGTCACCACCGCGCCCAGCGTGGTGTACAAGGTGGTAAAGACCGACGGCGAGACCGTGTTCATCGACAACCCCACGAACCTGCCTCCGGTGCAGGAGATCGACTGGATGGAGGAGCCGATGGTGGACGCCCAGGTGATCACGCCCCAGGAGTTCGTCGGCGCGATCATGGAGCTGTGCCAGGACAAGCGCGGCACGTTCAAGGACATGAAATACATCGAGGGCGGCCGCGTGCAGCTGAAATACGACCTGCCGCTGAACGAGGTCATCTACGATTTCTTCGACCAGCTGAAGAGCCGCACGCGCGGCTACGCTTCGTTCGATTACGAACTGAAGGGCTACGAGCGCAGCGACCTGGTGAAGCTGGACATGCTGCTGAACGGCGAACAGTGCGACGCGCTGTCGATCATCGTGCACCGCGACCGGGCCTATCCCCGGGGCCGCAGCATCGCCGAGAAACTGAAGGAAGCCATCCCGCGCCAGCTGTTCGAAATCCCGATCCAGGCGGCCATCGGCGGCAAGGTGATCGCCCGCGAGACCGTGAAGGCGCTGCGCAAGGACGTGCTGGCCAAGTGCTACGGCGGCGACATCACCCGAAAGAAGAAACTGCTGGAAAAGCAAAAGGAAGGCAAGAAGCGCATGCGCCAGGTGGGCACCGTGGCCGTGCCCAGCGAGGCGTTCATGGCCGTGCTGAAGATGGACTGACAGATGACTTCTGCGGGAGAAATTCCATGATGATGCTGATGGAACCGACGATCGAACATGTCCGGCAGATCCAGGCGTATCAGCGGGAATTCCTCGACTGCGGGGATTCCATGGACGGCACGGGGACGCTCGGGCGCTTCGACAGCCCGGAGGAATGGATCGAGTACGCGAACGCCTGCAAAACGCCGGAAACGGTGCCGCAGGGGCGCGTCCCGGCCACGCAGTACCTGTTCCTGCGGGAGGACGACCGGAAGATCGTCGGCATGATCCAGATCAGGCATTATCTCAACGAATATCTGGAAAAATACGGCGGCCACATCGGTTATTCCGTCGTCCCGAGCGAACGGCGCAAGGGTTATGCGGCGCAGATGCTGGGCCAGGCGCTGCCGAAGTGCAAGGCGCTGGGAATCGATCGCGCGCTGATCACCTGCGTCCGGGGCAACGAAGGCAGCCGGCGCACGATCCTGAAAAACGGCGGCGTCTATGAATCCACCGTGTATGAGCCGAACGTCGGCATCTATCTGGAGCGATACTGGATCGACATCCCGTGACATCGCTCCGCCGCGCGCCGGATCGCCGTTCCGCGCACTGAGGAGGTCGCGCTTTGAAACCCGTCTCCCTCTACATCCACATACCGTTCTGCGCGTCGAAGTGCGCCTATTGCGACTTCGCTTCCTTTCCCGGCCGGGAAGGGGACTGGAGCCGCTATTTTGACGCGCTGTGGGGCGAACTGGACGGCTGGAGGCCGGCGCTGGCCGGATATGAGATCCGCACCGCGTTCTTCGGCGGCGGCACGCCCACGCTGGTGTCGGCGGAATATATCGTCGAAACGCTGAATCGCGCCCGAAGGATGGCGCCCTTCGCGGACGACGCGGAGGTTACGATCGAGGGCAATCCCGGCACGCTGGCGCCGGAGAAGCTGGCGGCGTACCGCGCGGCGGGCGTGAACCGGCTGTCGCTGGGCGCGCAGAGCTTTGACGACGGGCTGCTGAAATCGCTGGGCCGCATCCACACCGCCGCGCAGATCGGCGAGGCCGTGGCCATGGCCCGGGCGGCGGGGTTCGACAACATCAGCCTGGACCTGATGTACGCGCTGCCGGGGCAGACGATGAAACAGTGGCGGGAAACGCTGGAATCGGCCGCCGCGCTGGGCGTGGAGCACCTCTCCGCCTACAGCCTGATCGTGGAGCCGGGCACGCCCATGGCGGGCCGCGTGGACCGGGGCGAGGCGCGCCTGCCGGACGACGACGCCGTGAACGCCATGCAGCGCCTGGCGGTGAAGCGGCTGGCGGCGGCGGGCTATGCCCGCTACGAGATCTCGAATTACGCCCGCCCGGGGCGCGAGTGCCGGCACAACCTGGTCTACTGGGACCGGGGCGAATACCTGGGGCTGGGCTGCGCGGCCCATTCGCTGGTGGACAGCCGCCGGTTCGCCAATCCCGCGGCGCTGGACGCATACCTGTCCGGCGTGCGCAGGACCGGTGAAACGCGGCTGACGCGCCGGGACGCAATGGAGGAGACGGTCATGCTGTCCACGCGCACCATCCGCGGGCTGGATCTGAGCGCCTGGCGTTCAGTGTTCGGCGAGGACTTCGCCGCCGGGCGGGAAGCTGCGCTGCGGCGGCTTTCGGACGCGGGTTTCATCGGGATCGAAGGCGGCTTTTTGCGGCTGACCGGCCGGGGCATGGAGGTCCAGAACGCCGTGGTGCTGGAGCTGCTGGGAGAATGACGGCAGATATGTTGAAAACTTAACACGCATGCCACGCTTTTGATATGCGATGGCAATACAAAAAGTGTAATATATTATCGGTATTTTTGGAACGCACCTCCGCAGCACGCGGAGCATGGAGGCTATTTGTGGCCAAGCAATCGCCAAAGCAGAATACGAAGAACCGCTGGAGGGGCAGCCGCCGGCCGCTGGGCATGCTGCCGGCGCTGATCGCCGTGATCGGTCTGCTGGCCCTGCCGCTGGCTTACGTCGCCCAAACGCTGTCGGACGGCGGGCGGGTCGCGTCCGCGAACGCCCAGGGCGGCGGACTGCGTCTCAGCGAAGTCATGTCCTCCAACGCCACCGCCTTCGTCGCCGAAGACGGCGGCCTGCCGGACTGGATCGAGCTGCAAAACGCCTCCGGCGAGGCCGTCGACCTGAAGGGCTGGGCGCTGGTGCGCGAGACCGACCCCTCCAACGCCTTCGTGTTCACCGGCGGCACGCTGCAGCCGGGGGAATATGCGCTGGTGTACGCCGACGGCGGCGAGGGCGCGGCGGACGGCCTGTGGCACGCGCCGTTCCGGCTGCCGGCCTCCGGCGGGCGGATCGCGCTCTTGAATAGGCGCGGCGCCAGCGCGGACGCGGTGGACGTGCCCGCGCTCGCCCGCGACCAGGTCTACTGCCGCGACGCCGCAGGGGAATGGCAGGTCAGCGATTTTCCCACGCCCGGCGCGGCCAACGAGGCCCGCAGGCTCACCAGCGCCGAAATCGCGGCGCGGGACGTGGAGATTCATGCCGGCGCGCTGGAGATCAGCGAGGCCATGAGCGATAACGCCACCTATTTCCCCGATGAAAACGGCAATTATCCCGATTATGTGGAGATCCGCAATATCTCCGGCGAAACGGTGAACCTGGAGGGCTGGTCGCTGTCCGATTCCAAACAGCGGCTGACGCGCTGGCGCTTCCCGGCGGTCACGCTGCCGGCGGGCGGCTGCATCGCCGTGCACTGCTCCGGGGAAAACCGCACCGGCGACGCGAAGCACCTGCACGCGAATTTCAGACTTTCCAACAAGGGCGAGGAGATCTATCTGACCGATCCCAACGGCGTCACCACGTCCCGCGTGCGGCTGCCGGTTTTGACGCCGGACCAGGCGTATTCGCTGCTGGAGACCGGCTGGACGAACCAGTTTTCGCCCTCGCCGGGCTATCCCAACACGCCCGAGGGCGCCGACGCGGCGGGCGAAGCCCTGCGCGCGCTGAACACCCGCGGCGTGTACATCACCGAGGTGCTGGCGTCTTCGGATAAATCCGATGACTGGATCGAGCTGTACAACGGCTCCGCCGAAGCGGTGGACCTGTCCGGCTTCGGCCTGTCCAACAACGCCGGCCGCCCGCGCAAATGGCAGTTCCCCCAGGGCACGGTGATCCAGCCCGGGGCTTATCTGGGCGTATTCGCCAACGGATCGGGGCAATCCACCGAGTCCCGGCTGCAGGCCGGGTTCCGGCTGTCCTCCGACGGCGGCTATTCCGTCACGCTGTCCGATCCCTCCGGCGTCGTGTTCGATCGGCTGTTCGTGCCGATGCAGTACCAGAACATCTCCTACGGCCGCGTCGAGGGCCAGAACGGGCTGCGATTCTTTACCACCGTCACGCCCGGCGCGCCCAACCAGGGGCCGGCCTATCTGGGCCGCGCGCCGCTGCCGGTGTATTCTTACAAGGGCGGGCTTTACCACACCGGCGACGTGCTGGACGTCACGCTGTCGGTGCCCTCGTCCTGCCGGGTCTATTATACGCTGGACAGCACCGATCCCTCGGAGAGCTCCACGCCCTACACCGGGCCGATCCAGGTGACCGGCACCACGATCCTGCGCACGAAGGTCTACGGCGACGGCTATCTGGAATCGTTCATGGATACCCAGAGCTATCTGTACGACGTGAACAACGGCGACGGCGCCACCTACGTGGTGTCGCTGGTGTCCGATCCCTATAATCTGAACAGCGACGAGGCCGGCATCATGGTCAAGGGCCCGCACGCCTTCAAAAAGCCGCCCTACGGCGCCATGAACCAGGGCGCGAACTTCTGGATGGACTGGGAGCGCGAGGCCCATGTGGAGCTGTTCAACCCCGACGGCAGCACGATGTTCTCCCAGGAATGCGGCATCAAGCTGCACGGCCAGTACAGCCGCGTGGAGGCGCAGAAGGCCTTCAAGGTCATCGCCCGCAGCAAGTACGGCAGCAACCGCTTCCACGGCGAGATCTTCAAGAAGCGGCCCTATACCGAATACCAGTCGTTCCTGCTGCGCTCTTCGGGCCAGGACTGCGACAAGACCCGCTTCCGCGACGCCGTCATGCAGTCGCTGGCGGAGGGCACCAGCGTCATGTACCAGGAGGCGGAGGTCGCCGTGGTGTACCTGGACGGTGAATACTGGGGCCATTACAACCTGCGCGAGCGCGTGAACGCCGCCAGCGTCTGCCAGTTCGAGGGCTGGGAAGGCCAGGAAGGCGACGTCGACCTCATCAAGGCCAACACCAACGTGATGCAGGGCTCCAACGCCACGATGGCCGCGCTGCTGGACTGGGTGAAAAGCCACAACATGAATACCGACGAGGCCTGGACCGTGCTGGACAGCGCCATCGATATCCAGAACTACATCGAATACATGGCCATCGAAATGTTCACCGGCAACACCGACACGCTGAACGTGAAGCGCTATCGCAACGGCAAGGCCGACGGCAAGTGGCGCTGGGTGCTGTTCGACCTGGACTGGGCCTTCTACGAGGATACGAATTCCTACCGCCGCTGGCTGAACCCCGGCGGCATGGGCAACGGCGGGCGGACCGACAACACGCTGTTCATCGCCTGCATGAAGAACGATAAATTCCGGGACAGGTTCCTGACGCACCTGGGCCAGCAGATGGCCACCACCTTCAGCCCGGAGAGCGTGGTCGGCAAGGCCGAGGAATTCTATTACCGGCTGGCGCCCATCATGCCGGAGCACTACGCCCGGTGGAATTTCAAGGCTTCCGCCCACAAGGCGGCCATCAAGCGTTTCGTCAGCTACGCCTATTCCCGCCCGGCGCGCATGCTGCAGTTCATCAAGTATTGCGACCTGCTGCCCCTTTCCCAGTCGCAGATGGAGCACTACTTCGGGGATATCATGCAGATCATGGGCATGAGCTACGATCAGATCAAGAAGCCTTAGCGAGGGTTGATTATGCAGCAGAAGAGAAACGCGCTGCCCGCGCGGCACGAATTGAAGTACTTCATCAATCCGGCGGAACTGGAGGCGCTGCGCGCCCGGCTGCGGCCCGTGCTGGACATGGACAGCCACTGCGTGGACGGCCGGCCCTATGTCATCCGGTCGCTGTACTTCGATGATATCGAGGATTCCGCCTGGTACGACAAGCAGGCTGGCGTGATGCACCGCGACAAGTACCGCATCCGCGTCTACGGGTTTTCCGACAAGGCGGTTTTCCTGGAGCGCAAGCGCAAGCTGGGCGACCTGATCCAGAAATCATCGGTGCAGATCACCCGGCGGCTGTGCGACCAGCTGGTCGACGGCAATCCCGCGGGGCTGTACAAATCGGCAAACCCGCTGCTGCAGGACATGTACGTGCAGATGCGCACGAAGCTGCTGCGGCCCAGGGTGATCGTGGATTACGAGCGCGAGGCCTATCTGCACCCGGCCGAGGACGTGCGCATCACGTTCGATCTGTCGCTGCGCTCCGGGCTGTTCAGCCGCGATCTGTTCAATCCGGACCTGCCTACGGTGTGCCCGCACGACCGGAACGTGGAGATCCTGGAGGTCAAGTTCAACAACTACCTGCCCGGCCACATCGCCGCGCTGATGCACGGCGTCGAGGCGGAGCGCAGCGCCGTATCGAAATACATCCTCTGCCGCCGCTACGAACCCCTTGGATGAATCCCCAATCCTTGATATACACGCTATGATTTAGGAGGAAAAGACCATGTTTGACAACCTGTTCAGCTCCCAGACCATCACACCGGCGTCCCTCCCGACGATCCTGCTGTCCCTGGCGCTCGCGCTGGGCGCAGGCCTGTTCATCGCCTGGATCTACCGGCGCAATTACCGCGGCGTGATGTATTCCAACAACTTCACGCTCACGCTGGTGATGATGACGCTGATCACCTGCCCGGTGGTCATGTGCATCCGCGAATCCATCCAGCTGTCCATGGGCATGGTCGGCGCGCTGTCCATCGTGCGCTTCCGCACCGCCGTGAAGGATCCGCTGGACACCGCCTACATGTTCTGGGCGCTGACGATGGGCATCCTGCTGGGCGCGGGCCAGTTCTTCCTCACCGCCTGTGCGGTGGTGGGCATCGGCCTGCTGCTGACGCTGCTGGTGCACATCCAGACCAAGGGCATGAACAGCTATCTGCTGGTCATCCGCATGGGCGAGGAGGCCGAGCGCCAGGCCAGCCAGCTGGTGAACGGCCTGAAGGTGCAGCAGCTGAAGAGCAAGACCGTCTCTTCCGGCGGCATCGAAGCCACCTACGAAGTGCGCGTGGACAAGCCCGACGCCCTGCTGAACAAGCTGCGCGGCGTGCCCGGCGTCTACGACGCCACGCTGGTCTCCTACCAGGGCGAAGCCGTCTGATCCAGAGTGGAGTGTTTCAGAGTGGAGCGATGAGCGTTTAGAGTGAAGAGGAAAGACCGATTCACCGTCTTTCATCCCTCACTCCTCATTCCTCATTCCTATTTCGAACATGGGGGGAATACCTCTTGAACGATTACAACAGGCAGGACAGGCCGCGTTACGGCGCGCCGCAGTCCGGCCGCTTCGGTACGGCGGGCGATAATCGCCCGCGCCAGGCCGCGGCGCCCCGTCCCGTGCCCCGGCAACGCGGCATGGCGCCCGCGCGCCCGGCGTTACGGCGCCCGGCGCAGCCCGGCGGCCGCATGCCGAAGGGCTTCTGGACGCTGGCCGGCATCGGCGCGGCGATTCTCATCGCCGGGCTTCTGCTGCAGGCGCTGATGCCGAACGGCTTCCCGCTGGGCGGCGGAAGGGACAAGGCCGAGCAGCCCGTGGCCGCGCAGGTCTCCGAGATCCACGGCGACGGCCCGATCCGCCTCAACGAGATCATGTCCGCCAACGGCGGCGTGCTGGTGGACCGCGCCGGCAACACGCCCGACTGGATCGAGGTGGCCAACGTCAGCCGCCATGCCGCCAGCCTGAAGGGCTACATCCTGGCCAAGAGCGCCAAGGCCGGCAACGTGTTCGCGTTCCCGGACGTGACGCTGCAGCCGGGCGAATGCGTGCTCGTGTATGCCGACAGCACCCTGCAGGCCGAGGCCGGCGGGGAACTGCACGCGCCCTTCCGGCTGTCCTCCGGCGGCGACGTGCTGATGCTGTTCAACGACGCCGACGTGGCCGTGGACACGGTGAACATCCCGGCGCTGGCGGAGAACACCGCCTATGTGCGCAAGGACCGAACCACCTGGGCTTCCAGCGCGCAGACCACGCCGGGCCTTCTGAACAGCGATGAAAACTACCGCGCCATGACCACCGTGACGCAGACTGCCGCCGTGCAGATGGCCGAAATCGTGGCCTCCAATACCCGCTACGCCCTGGATGAGAGCGGCGTGCCGCAGGATTACGTGCTGCTGCGCAATACGTCCTCCGAACCGGTGGACATCGGCGGCTGGTACCTGTCCGACGATCCGCAGCTGCCGCGGCTGTGGCAGTTCCCCTCCGGCGTGGTCATCCCCGGGAACGGCACGCTGGCGGTGCACTGCTCCGGCATGAACCGCGTGGAAAACCCCGCCCACCTGCACACCAGCTTCCGGCTGAGCACCGAGGGCGAGACCGTGACGCTGTCCAACGCCGCGGGCCAGCCGGTGGACCAGATGACCTACGACCTGCTGAAGACCGATCAGGCCTGCGTCCGCGGCGCGGACGGCAGCTGGAGCGTGGGCGAGCCCACGGCGCAATAAAGCATGCAGGGCATGGAAACCGCCGTTTCCATGCCCGTATTCTGTCCGGGAGGTGTCGATATGCGCGAATACGCGATACTGCCGCTGGCCGCGCCGCTGCCGGCGCTGGCGGGCGCGGAATTCGATCCTGGCGCGGAGCCCTTCTGCGCGCGGCCCTTCGCGGCCGTCGACCGCTACGCCTGGCCCGGGGATTACCGGCCTGAGGCCCGGGCCTACGCCGCGTGGGATGATTCCGCTCTGCACGTGCTGCTGTGCGCCCGGGAGGAGACGGTTTCGGCAAAGGTGCGCGATTTCAACGGCGACGTGTGGACGGACAGCTGCCTGGAGTTCTTCTTTCAGCCTTTCGCGGACGACTCGCGCTATGTGAATATCGAAATGAACGCCGCCGGGGCCGCGCTGATCGGCATCGGGCCGGACCGCGACCATCGCGTCCGGCTGGAGACCTGCCCGCCGGGCATGGACATCCGCGCCTCCCGCCACGCGGGCGGCTGGTGGGCCGTGGCCTGCCGCGTGCCGTTTGCGCTGGTGGAGGCGCTGTTCGGGCGGCGGATGGCGCCCGGCGCGGTTTTCCGCGGGAACTTCTACTGCTGCGACGAGACGATCCACCCGCACTTCGGCAGCTGGAACCCCGTCGACGCGCCGCAGCCGGATTTCCACCGGCCGGAGTGCTTCGGGAAGCTGGTGCTGGCGGCCGGAGAGACCGTTTCGGAAGGGGAGGGAAGGCCATGAACGCGCCCATCGACGTCAGCGCCGTGACGCTGCGCACCGAGCGCCTCACCCTGCGGCCGTGGCGGGAGACGGATTTGCAGGATCTCTACGAATACGCCCGCGTGGACGGCGTGGGCCAGATGGCCGGCTGGACGCCCCACAGGGACATCGGGGAATCCCGGGAGATCCTGGACATGTTCATCCGCGAAAAAAAGACCTTTGCCCTCGAATACGAAGGGAAGGCCGTGGGCTCGCTGGGCATCGAAATGTACAACGAAAAGCTGTATCCGGAGCTGGACGCGCTGCGGGGCCGGGAGATCGGCTACGTGCTGTCAAAGGATTACTGGGGCCGCGGGCTGATGCCCGAGGCCGTGCGCGCGGCGATCGGCTACCTGTTCGACGATGTGAAGCTGGATTTCATACTGGTCGGGCATTTCGACTGGAACCGCCAGTCCGCCCGGGTGATCGAAAAGTGCGGGTTCCGCTACATCAGGACCGTGCCCTTCGAAACGACTTTCGGCAAGACGGAAAACTCCGTCGACAGCATCCTTTACTGCCCGGGGCGGTAACGCCGCGGCGATGCATGGGAAAGGGAGCCTCCGCTCGGGGCTCCCTTTTCGTTTACGCTCGGTGATATTTCTTCAGGTGTTCGAAGGCGTCGCGCATGATCTTCCGGTCCCGCTCATAGGTCAGCCGCTCGGCGGCCTGGTCTACGGGCAGCCAGAAGGCCTCCGCGATCTCCTCGGGCTGGGGGGTGATCTCCGCCTGGTCCGTCATCGCGGCGAAGATGACCACCAGCTTCTGGGTATCCGGGCGGATGTTGTATCGGTTTTCCGCGCGAAAGCGCCGGTCGACCCGCACGCGCAGCCCGGTCTCCTCCATGATTTCCCGCTCGGCGGTCTGGCTTTCCGTCTCGCCGGCCTCCATATGGCCCTTGGGGAAGGAGATGTGGCGGCCCTTCGTGTGCCGGATCAGCAGTACGTTCCATTCCCGATCCTTCCTGAATATCACCGCGCCGCAGGATTTTTCATATTTCATAATACCTCCTGGTCGGGTCGATATGGGGGAAGGGGATTACAGCGCCTCCAGCATGTCCGCGATACCCTCCAGCCACGGCGCTTCCACCATTTCGATGGCGCCGCTGTCGCACGCGGCGGCGGCGGCCGGGTCGATGGGCAGGCGCGCGGTGGTTTCCACGCCGCAGCGCGCGGCGATCTCATCCACGCGGCTGGGCCCGAAGATGCTGTGATCCTTGCCGCACTGGTCGCAGTGGTAATAGGACATGTTTTCGATGATGCCCAGCACCGGAATATTCATCATTTTCGCCATGTTCACGGCCTTTTCCACGATCATGCCCACCAGCGACTGGGGCGAGGTGACCACCAGCACGCCGTCCAGCGGCAGCGACTGGAACACCGTCAGCGGCACGTCGCCGGTTCCCGGAGGCATGTCGACGAACATGAAATCCACGTCTTCCCACATCACGTCCGACCAGAACTGCTTCACCGTGCCGGCGATCACCGGGCCGCGCCACACGACGGGATCGGTCTCGTTTTCCAGCAGCAGGTTCAGCGATACCATTTTGATGCCGGTGCCGCTGACGGCGGGGAAGATGCCCTCCTCGGAGCCGGCCAGCTGGCCGTGCACGCCGAAGGCCCTGGGGATGGACGGGCCGGTGACGTCCGCGTCCAGTATGGCCACGCTGCGGCCGCGCCGGCGCATGATGACGCTCATCAGGCTGGTGACCAGCGATTTGCCCACGCCGCCCTTGCCGCTGACCACGCCGATGACCTTCTTCACGCGGCTGTGCGGGTTGGCGGGAATGGAAAAATCGGGCGCCTGGCCTTCGCGGCTGGGACAGTTGGCGGTACAGCTTTCGCAATCATGGGTACAGTTTTCGCTCATGGTGCATACATCTCCAATTTAAGTGAAATATTGTATCCATCATAGCGCGAAACCGCCCGTTCGTCAAGGGAAATTGTATTGAGAATTGGCCCGTTCCGCAGCGTGTTAAATTTCATGCCGCCCGGTTCCGCCACATGAAATCAATATGATTGCAATCTACGGGTGCTATAATGCGTGGCATTGGCGGCCCGAACGCCGCAGGGAGGGAACGTATGCGCCTGCGCCACAGACAATATGAAATCGACATGCTCAACGGCCCGGTGATGCCGAGGCTGATCAGCTTTGCGCTGCCGCTGGTTTTGAGCAGCGTGCTGCAGCTGACCTTCAACGCCGCGGACGTGATCGTGGTCGGCCGCTTCGAGGGCGATGCCGCGCTGGCCGCGGTGGGCGCGCCGGGCCCGCTGATCAACCTGCTGGTCAACCTGTTCCTGGGCCTTTCCGTGGGCGCGAACGTGGTGGTGGCCCAGTATCGCGGGGCGGGGGATTTCAAGCAGACCAGCGCCGCCGTGCGGCGTGGGCGTCGGCGCCGTGGGCTTCCTGCTGGCGGGCTTCTTCCTTTCGCTGATGAAGACGCCCGCGGACGTGCTGCCCCTGGCCACGTCCTACATGCGCATCTACTTCCTGGGCATGCCCGCGAACATGATCTATAATTTCGGCGCGGCGATCCTGCGCGCCGTGGGCGACACGCGCCGGCCGCTGACGTATCTGACGGTTTCCGGCGTGGTGAACGTGGCGCTGAATCTGCTGTTCGTGATCGTATTCCACATGGGCGTATCCGGCGTGGCGCTGGCCACGATCATCGCCCAGATCATCTCCGCGGTGTTGGTGATGCTGTGCCTGATCCGGTCCGACGGCGCGATCCATCTGGATGTGAAGCGCATCCGCATGGAGGCGGACAAGGTGCGCCGCATCGCGAAGGTCGGCCTGCCGGCCGGGCTGCAGGGCATCCTGTTCTCCATTTCCAACGTGCTGATCCAGTCCACGGTGAACAGCTTCGGCACCGCCGCCACCGCGGGCAACACGGTGGCCAGCAACATCGAAGGCTACATCTACGTGTCGATGAACGCCATTTACCAGGCCGCCATCACCTTCACCGGCCAGAATGTGGGCGCGCGGCGCTACGACCGCATTTCCCGGGTGGCGCGCGCCTCGCTGACGGCGGTGACGGGCATCGGGCTGTCGCTGGGCTGCCTGCTGATGCTGTTCATGCGCCAGCTGTTCCACATCTATACCGGCGACGACACCGTGATCGCCGCGGCCACCGTGCGCTCGTCGGTCATCGCGCCCACCTATTTCCTCTGCGGACTGATGGACACCGCCGTGGGCCTGCTGCGCGGCATGGGCAGCTCCGTGCTGCCGATGGCGGTCTCGCTGCTGGGCGTGTGCGGCTTCCGCATGGTGTGGATCCTGGGCATCTATCCGTTCCATCCCACGCTGACGATGCTGTACCTGTCCTATCCCATTTCGTGGGCGTTTACGTTCGCGGCGCACATGATCTGCTATTTCCGGGTCAAGCGAAGGCTCGGCCCCTGCGCGAAAAAAGAGACCGCTTGATGCGGTCTCTTTTATCGTTCGGGATTACGCCTTCCGCTGCGCCTCGGCGCGCTTCAGCAGGCGCCACAGGTTCATGCCGGCGATGTCCTCCAGCTGCGCCTGGGTGTAGCCCCGCTTCGCCAGCGCGTCCAGCAGCGCGGGGAAGTCCGCCGGCTGGCCCAGCCCCGTGGGCCAGGTGGAGATGCCGTCGAAGTCCGATCCGAAGCCCAGCACGTGCTCGCCGCCCATCTCGCAGATGGCGTCGATGTGGCGCATCACGTCGTCCATCGTCGGCTGGCCTTCCGGGATCACGAAGCGGCTGTAGAAGTTCATGCCGATGAACCCGCCGCGCTCGATGATGGCGCGCACCTGTTCCTTTTTCAGGTTGCGCGGCGTGTCGCACAGCCAGCGGCAGTTGGAATGGCTGGCGATGGGCGGCAGCGCCGAACGCTCGCAGATGTCCCAGAACCCGGCCTCGTTCAGGTGGGAGGCGTCGGCCAGTATGCCGCGCCGATCCATCTCGGCCAGCAGCTCCTTCCCGAAGGGCTTCAGCCCGGCGGGATCGTCGCCGTAGGCCGGATGACCGATCTCGTTTTCAAAATTCCACGTGAGCGCGATCATCCGCAGCCGCGCGGCCCGGTCGAACTCGTCCAGCCGCTCCAGCGAGCCTTCCAGCATTTCGCCGCCCTCGCAGGAGAAGATGCCCGCAGGCGCCCGGGGCGGTTCGTCGGGCAGCGCGCCCGTCAGCATCTCCACGCCGGTCTGCGGCGCGGCGGCGATCATGTCGATCCCGTCCCGGTACGGCGTGCCCGCGGGGCCATTGCTGCCGGCGAACAGCGCGAAGGTCTGCAGGCCCACGCCGCCCTCGGCCAGGCGCTCCTTCGTCACGACGCACCGGTCGGGCCGGGTCTTCGATATGGCGATTTCATACAGCGTATCACAGTGGGCGTCCGCGACGAACATACTTCCGCTTCCTTTCCGTTACCGGTACTTTTCGATCAGTTCCCGCACGATCCGGTCCATCTCGTCCCTGCGCGCCTCCATGTCGCTGACCAGCTTGAACTGGGCGCGGGCGCGGACCAGGTTGTGCTCCGGGTAAGCGATGCGGAAATACACGTCGCCGTCCAGGTAATCCGTCAGGAACCGGATGCCGTTTTCATAGGTCATCACCAGCGCGCCCAGCGGCAGGCTGGTCAATTCGCTTTCGGTCAGTCCGCGGGCGGTCTGGCTGATGAAGCCCTCGGCGAAGCCCCGGAACAGGTCGATGTCCAGCGAAACCTTCGACAGGTCGGCTTCGTCCTCGGCGGCGGTGGACGCGCCCACGCGCACGGCGTCGCCGAAGTCGTACAGCGCCGATCCCGCCATCACCGTGTCCAGGTCGATCACGCACAGCGCCTCGCCGGTGTCCACGTCCAGCATCACGTTGTTGACCTTCCCGTGTCCAGGTCGATCACGCACAGCGCCTCGCCGGTGTCCACGTCCAGCATCACGTTGTTGACCTTCGTGTCGTTGTGGGTCACCCGCAGCGGGATCTCGCCGGCCGCGATCATGTCCACGATGCGGCCCATTTCCGCCGCGTGGGCGCGGGCGAAGGCGATCTCCGGCTGCACGCCGGCGGCGCGGCCGGCGGCATCGCGGGCCACGGCGGCCTCCAGCGCGCGGATGCGCTTCTTCGTGTCGTGGAAATCGGGGATCGTGTCGTGCAGCTTTGCGATGGGGAAGTCCGCCAGCGCGTTCTGGAACGCCCCGAAGGCGCGGCCGATCTCCCGGAATTCCGCGGGCGAGGAGACCTGGTCCACGGTCGTGGCGT